>JAYZCA010000218.1:0-5678 GCA_036339235.1 Candidatus Latescibacterota bacterium
CGCCAAGATGGAACCTTTCGTGAAACATGCCTATCTCAAGTGGAAGGGTGCCCTCGGTGGCAACCTCTATGTCGGTGAGTCCGGCACCCCAACCTTTGCGCTGGTGGAACAGACCTGGGGCTACCGGGCGGTGGAAAAGACCTTGCTCGACCTCAATGGCATCGGCTCATCCGCCGATGTCGGCCTGGCCTTCAAGGCCCATACCGGCGGCGCGACCTACCATGTGATGGTGGCCAACGGCCCCGGGAAGAGTCCAGAGCGAGACAACGGCAAGAAGCTCTATGCCTCGGTGCAGTTTCATCCCGGCGAAAACCAGATCGAGCTCTATGGCGACATCGACATGCTTCCCGGTGGTGACGAGTTGACACTGAAGGCCTTTCTGGGTCGGGTGGGCGACGGCTTCCATGGCGGTGTCGAAAGCTTTATGCGCATTGGCAAGAAAGCGGCGTTGACAGACCCCGGAAAGGAAAAAGAAGCGGCGTTGATAGACCCCGGAGAGGATGTGACCCGTATCGGCCTGTCCGTCTTCGGCGCTCTGCCGCTGCGGGACAATTGGAAGGGCTTCGCCCGCGTCGATGCCGTTGACGACGACGACCTGGACACCACCGACCTGCTCCTCGTCGGCGGTCTCGACTGGAAGGCGGAGGAAGAAGTGCACATCATGCCCGCCCTCATCATTCAGATCCCCGATGGCCCCGACCCCAACATCCAGGTGCGGGTGACGGGCATGTTCAAGTTCTAGTGCAGCCTGGCCGGCTAGGTTGCCCGGCCGGCCTTTCCTTAATGTATGTACCTACCACCTGACCCCACCCACCACGGGACACCATGCACCTGAAGCACCTCCGCCCCTACCAACTACGCCACGCCGTGGCCAGCAACTGGCCGCTGCTCATACCCGCCGGTTGCGTCGAAACCCACGGTCCGCACATGGCCATCGGCCACGATACGATCATCGTCGAGGAGATCTGCGAACGTATCGCCCGGCGCCTCGACGTCATCATCGCGCCGCCCTTCGACTTCGGGCCCACCGGGTATGCTCTCGGCAGTCCTGCCGAGGGCACCATCGATCCCGACTACGACGCCCATGCCGCCTTCGTGAAGTCGATCCTGAGCAATTTCCTGCAGATGGGATTCCGTCGTATCTACGTGCCCATCATGCACCAGGGTATGAACGCCCCTCTGGCGCTGGCCTTCAAGAAGGCGGCGGCGGAGTTGGCCTTCGAAGCCGCTCTCGACGCTGGCCATCCGCGCGGCTGGTGGGCGGACGTCAAGCTGAAAGACGAGGCGCGCTGGGGTGCCATCGACGTGCAGCCCATGATCCTTCCCGCCGCCTCACCCCCTGCCGGTGGCGATCATGCCGGCTACAACGAGACCTCTTTCCTGCTGGCGACGCGCCCCGAACTCGTGGAGCAGGAGCGGCTCGACATCGACCCAGCGCCGTGGTACTGCCGACAGGACGAAGATCGCAACAGCTGGACGGCCAACGTCGAGCACGGCCAGGCCATGGTCGACGCCGTCGTCGATGCGTGGGTCGATCACCTGGGAGGCTGACACCGATGGCCCAAGTTCTGCATATCGATCCTGAGCACCTGAAGATGCGTCCCATCCAGCGCGCCGTGGACGTGCTCGGCGACGGCGGCGTCATCGTCTACCCCACCGACACGGTGTACGGACTCGGCTGCGACATCACCTGTAAGGCAGCGGTGGAGCGCATCCAGCGCATCAAGGGGCGCGATGCGCGCAAACCGATGTCCTTCGTCTGTGCCGACCTCACTGACATCAGCAACTATGCACAGGTGTCAAACTTCGCTTACCGAATTCTGCGGCGCCTGCTGCCCGGCGCATATACCTTCGTGCTGCCCGCGACGAAGGAGACACCGAAGCTGTTGCGCTCTCGGCAGAGGACCGTGGGCATCCGCATTCCCGACCACAACGTCTCCACGTCCCTCGTTTCACAGCTGGGCCACCCCCTGCTCAGCACCAGCGCCAATCGCTCGGAGCAGGACGCCATCACCGATCCTTTCGAGCTCGAGGAGCAGCTCGGCAACGACGTGGACCTGATCCTCGAATGCGGAGAGATGCCGGTGTCACCGTCGAGTGTCATCTCCCTCATCGGGGACGAGGTCGAGATCCTGCGCGAGGGGTCCGGGGATCTGTCGTATTTCCGGAAATCGGCGTGACCGACGGCGTCGCGCCCGTGGATCCGCGAGTTCGCTGCTGGTGGTTTTGGGCTGCACTCGCCCTCTTTTTTTCGCCCCTGGCCGCCACGGCGCAGTTCACTCCCTACGCGGAGCGCACACAGTTCCTGCCGACCCCACCGGGTGTGAGCCCCACGGGCCTGCTGGGCTACGTGAACCCCGCCGTCCTCGGTCGGCTGCCCGCGTCGGAGAGCGCCATAGCCTGGTCGCCGCAGCGCGCCGGGGCGAATGTGGTCAACGACTGGGGCATGTACTCCGCCCTGCCCAACATCGGTTTCGGCGTCGTGCGCCGCCACGGGGGTCTCGCCGATTACAGAGAGTACCGTCTCGGCCTCGGCGGCGGTGACGGCGGCTCGAGCTTCGGCGTTGCGTATGGCTGGTCATCCGGAGACGCGGCGCCCGATCCTGTGTGGGTCGCCGGCGCCATCCTGCAGCCCCGTCCAGCCTGGTCCCTGGCCGCTACGTGGACGTCGAATCTCGACGGCGAGGCGCGCGAGCTTGCCGGTGACATCGGCTGGCGCCCTTTCGGCTCGCCTCACCTGAGCCTGTTCGCCGAAGGAGCGCGGGGCTGGGACACCGGAGACGAGTCGTATTGGGGCGCCGGGGCGGATGTTCGGCTGTGCCACGGGCTCCACGTCACGGGCAGCTACCTCGACGGGGGCACAGTCGGCCTCAGCATGCGCGTCGAATTCGGTGCCGCCGGGCTGTGGAGCCAGGGCCACCGTGATCGCCACCGCAGCAGTTCCGGCGCCGATCGCATTCGCAACCTGCACCTGGTCCGCCTCGGGCCGCATCGCGGCAACGTGGCAGCGCCGCTGCAGCGCCAGCAGCGCACCTTCCTGCATCTCGACCTGCATGGCCCCGTCCGTCACCGTGTCTTTCCCCTGTTCGATGACGGCCACTCGCTGCTCAACCTGCTGCAGACGTTGCAGCGTGTCGAGCAGGATCCGACACTGGCCGGCGTGGCCATCAATCTGTCGGGACTGCGCATCGACGCTGCCATGTCCTGGGAGATGCGCACGCAACTGCAGGCGCTGCGCGACGCCGGGCGCACCGTCGTCATCTACATCGACCGTGCTGATCTGCGGCGTTATCACCTCGCCTCGGTGGCCGACTTCGTCGTCCTCGACCCGACAGGGCTCATCGTCCTGCAGGGTGTCGCCGCCGGTCAGATCTACCTGCGGGGTGCCCTCGACAAACTGGGCATTGGCAGCCAGGAGTGGCGCTACCACGAATACAAGTCTGCCTTCGAGACGGTGAATCGCGCCGGCATGTCGGACCGCGACCGCGAGCAGTGGCAGGCTCTGCTCGAAGACGACTACGGCCGCGCCCGTCAGGACATCACCGATTCACGAGGCCTCACGGCCGCCGTTTTCGACAGCCTCGTCAATCACGTCACGGCTCTGCTGCCCGCCGAGGCTTTGGCGGCGGGTCTGGTGGACACCGTCGGTCGCTGGGAGGCGGTCGAGCGAATCGTCGTACGGCGCGGCGGCACGGGCGGGCTTCTTCAGGAGTCAGACCTGAAGTACGCTCAAGTTGAAGAGTGGGGCGCGCCGCCCACGGTGGCCGTCGTCTACGCCCTCGGCGTCTGCGCCATGGACAGCGGCATTCGCGCCCGCGCCCTGGCCGTCGAATTGCGCGACCTGGCCGAGGATGCTGGCGTCGACGCCGTCGTCCTGCGGGTCGACTCCCCCGGAGGCGACGTGCTGGCCTCCGACCTCGTCGCCGACGCGGTGGCCGCCTGCCGCGCCCGCAAGCCCGTCGTCGTCTCCCAGGCGCGGCTGGCCGCTTCCGGTGGCTACTGGATCTCGATAGAAAGCAGCGCCATCGTCGCCACGCCGGCGACGATCACCGGCAGCATCGGCGTCATCGGCGGCTGGCTCTACAACCAGGGCTTCCGCGAACGCCTCGGCCTCACCGTGGACCACGTACAGATCGGCGATCACGCCGACCTCGGCCTCGGTCTGCCCCTGCCGCTGCTGGGAATTCCCCTGCCGGAACGGGCCCTCACCGACGAGGAAGTGCAGCGCACCGACCGCGTGCTGACCTCGCTCTACGACGACTTCGTCGACCGCGTCGCCAAGGCACGCGGGCGTACGCCGGCACAGATCGACGCGGCGGCGCGTGGGCGGGTATGGGCCGGCACCGCCGCCGTCGAGCAGGGCCTCGTCGACACGCTGGGAGGACTACAGACAGCGATCCAATTGGCCCGGGACCGCGCCGGCATCGGGGCAGGTCGTGAGGTGCGCATCGTCGAACGGCCGCGGTTGGAGTGGTTTTCGCTTCGCGACTGGCCGGGCCTGATGACAGGGGGCCCGCCGCGGGCGCCGTTACCACAGCCTGCCTGGATCTCGTGGCTGAGGTTCCGTCTAGAGCACAACGGCCAGCCCATGGTCCTGCTGCCAGAGCCACTGCTCGACCAGTTCGGCCCCGGCCTGGAGGACATACGATGAGGCCGATGGACGGCGAACGAGCCCGCGCCCTCTACGCGGACCTCGGCGCCGTGCCCGTGATCAATGCCATGGGCAACCTGACGATGCTCGGCGGCTCGGCGCCTTCGCCGACTGTGCGCGCCGCCATGGAAGAGGCCGGCCGCTATTATGTCGATATGGACCAGTTGCTGGAGAGTTCCGGCCAGATCGTCGCCGACCTGCTGGGCTGTGAAGCGGCCCTGATCACGCCCGGGTGCGCCGCCGCTCTGTTGCTGGGAACAGCCGCCTGCGTCGCCGGCGATGATTCCGAGCGCATGGAACAGCTGCCCGACACGGCTGGCATGAAAGGCGAGGTCGTCATCCAGGCGCCGCAGCACTACAAATACGAGCGCGTCGTGCGCATGGCGGGGGTTCGCCTCGTCGCCGCGGGCTCCGCGGAGCTCTGCGGGCGGTCAGATCTGCAGGCCTGCCTCGGCCCGGCGACGGCAGCCGTCCTCTATCCTGTACTCGGTAGCCCGCCAGAGGGCTTCCTGCCGCTGCAGGAGGTGCTCGAAGTCGCCCATGCCGCCGGTGTCCCCGTCATCGCTGACGCCGCCTACCAGGTGTCCCCACTGGACGTCTTCCGACAGACAGCCTCGTGCGGCGCCGATCTGGTCGGCTTCGGCGCCAAGTATTTCGGGGCGCCCAACTCCTCCGGACTGCTATGCGGCCGTCGCGACCTGGTCGAAGCCGCGCGGGCCCACACCTTCGCCGCTTTCGAGCGCCGCCCGCTGCCTGGGTACGGCCGGCCGCTCAAGATCGATCGCCAGGAGGTCGTCGGCGTCGTCACCGCCCTGCGCGAATGGCTGGACCCGGCGTCGCAGGGAGAACGCGACGAGGCCGCGAGCCGTCGTGGACGGATTCTGCGCGACCTGCTGGTCGATCTGCCCGGCGTCGAGTTGACGCCCGCCACGGGGGACCACGTCACGGGCCTGCGCCTGCGCCTCAACGAGGCCAGCGGCGAGATGCTGGCCCAACGATTGCGCGAAGGCAACCCCGCCGTCTGGGT
>JAYZCA010000219.1:0-11683 GCA_036339235.1 Candidatus Latescibacterota bacterium
CCCAGAGGGCCGCCACGAACCAGAACGTCATCGCTGAATCCACGGAGGCGATCTGCGCCTGGCGCACGTGCAGGACACTGACGGCCAGGGCGCTCGCGGAGATGACGGCTGCCGCGCGTCCGGCCAGTCGACCCGCTGCCAAAGCGGTCCAACCCACGGTACCAACGCTGAAGGCAATGCTCACCCATCGTGCCGCATCTCGCAGTCGCTCCATCTGGAACAGCCCGTGCAAGGCCACCCACTCGTAGAGGCCACCGGTGGCACCACAGGCCAGGTCGATCAGATGAAGGAACCCGTAGAGGGCGCCAAGGACGTAGAAGTGCGCGCCCGGGTAGTGGAACTGGTGAGGGTTCAGATCGCCGTTGAACAGACCGAGGGGGAACACGACCATGAAGATCTCGTCTGGGTGCCAGACAAGCTCGCCGTGCAGCGGCCCCCAGATGCGCAGCCCGGCGGCGGCGACCAGAGGCGCGGCGACGGCGAGCGTTGATGACCCAATGCGCCTCATGTCATCCCGACGCCACCCGTATCTTCTCGAGAGCCGCTTCCAGCTCGCGACTGCGCAGGTGCTGCGGGTTACGGTCGAGGAAGGTCCGCAACCAGGATGCGGCGGCGTCTATGTGCCCCAGATCCAACAGTGCCTGGGCGCCGTGCATGATCACGTCGGCATCGGCAGGCGTAAGCTCATGAGCCATCTTCCAGTGGCGCAGCGCGCTCTCGGGGTCACCCAGATCATACTGGAACGTAAACGCCATATTGAAATACGCGTCCACGTAGCTTGGGTCGACACGGATGGCGCTCTGCCAGAATGCCACGGCCTGCAGAGGCAGGCCGGCGGCCTGATGGGCTGCCGCCGCATTGTTGTGATACTTGGCACTGTCGGGAGCCAACTCCACGGCACGACGAAGGTGGGGTAGCGCTCGGGCGGACTCACCGTCCAGGTAGAGAGCGGTACCGAGGTTGTAGTGCGAGTCGGCGTGGTCGTCCTGCAGAGATAGGGCCTCCCACCAGAGAGTACGTGCCGTGTCCGCGTGCCCTACGGCGCGATGCGAGACAGCGAGGTTATTCAGCAGACTCACGTTACGTGGTCGCTCTCGTCGAGCTCGGTTGTAATGCTCGATCGCCCGCTCGTAATCTCCCTGCTGTACACTCAGTTGCGCCAGGCCTTCTAGGGCACGAGACTCCTCCGGCACCAATTCAAGGATTGCCTCGTACGCGACCGCCGCAGCTGTTAGATTGCCGGCATCGCGCGCGATCGCTGCCATTACTTCCATCAGAACGGTAGTGGCGTTTCGCGCTGTGGACCGTGAGTGGTATTGCTGGATCTCCCAGACTTCGATCCTGGGTCCCGCCGCCGCCAGATCCCAGCCCGCAAGAGGTATGTAGTACGCGTCCATCAAATCGAACGTTGAGGCCTGCACCCTCCCGGGATCGAAAGTCACCACAGGCCGTGCTTCATTCTCCAGTCGTCGCCGTAGGAGTGTGTCGATGCGTGAGTAGGGGAGGGGATGCTCATGCAGAATTACATGGTTGCACTCTCGACGATGAATGAGGGAGATGCTGCCCTCCGTCTGATCCTCGTTCGAGGTCTGCACCGCGTAGGAGTAATACGATGGATCTGGGCGCCTGTGATCCGCGAGGCGCAGAGCCATAAAATCCTGTTCGCCGTATGCTCCAGTGAATTTCTTGAATCGCCACCAAAGGTCCTCGAATGTGTTCACCTGGGGATCCCCAGCCCACCCACCAAAGTTGCACAGAGTAGATCCCGGTGGGACATTGCTTTCGATCCATGCCCGTGCCTCGCTCCTCGTGTCGCGTGTTCCCTGTAGACGGGCGACATGCCAAGCGCCGTACGCAGGCTGGATGGCGAGGATGAACACGATCGTCACCGCGGCGGGCACTACGAAGCGATGCGGTAACCTGCCGACACCTTCGAGGTACCGACAACTCCGCACGATGCTCTCGGCGACGAGCGCCAGTTGCAACGGTACCAGAGACAGCACGTAGCGTGCAAAGACGAGCTCGCCCCAGCTTACCGCCATGTACGCCGCAAATGTCGCGCCCAGCACCACGAGGTGCGGCGCCGGTCGCTTCCAGAGCACCCAGCCGCAGGCGATGAGCCACCCCAGCCAGGCCAACAGCCCTGCCCCGTGGCGGAGCGTCTCGGTCAGTTGGTAGAAAGGTCCCAGGTGGAGATTCCAGCGGCCTTCTTCAGCGTGCTGCAATTGAAACAGGAAGTGATCACGGAATGTGCCGACGTCGAGCAAGGTGTACGGCGAGAGTAACAGAAAAGTGACGATTGATACCAAGCCTGCAGCCCAGACGCGCCGATCTGCGAACCCACGACCGGCCAGCAGGTGTACCGCGACTACGCCCCCGGCCGCACTGGCACCAGGGTACTTGATCGCAGCACAGACGCCCACCAGGGCACCGGCCAGCACATAGTCGCGCAGAGCCCCGACGCGTAGCAGCCTCAAAGAAGCCAGTGTGGCGATGACGAACCAGAAAGCCAGCGGCGTGTCGTTGCCGGCCAACGGCGCCTGTCGTACGAGCAGGACGTTCACCGCGGCGAGGGACGCCGCCAAGAGGCCGGCCGTCGAAGTGATCGCCTGCCAGCGTCTCATCGCCCGCACTTCGGCCAGCCGTCCTCCCAACATGCCCGTCGCTGCGACGGTTGCCACAGAGTAGAACACGCTCACCCATCGGGCCGTAGCCCGCGCTGCTTCAGGAGCCCACAGGTAATGCCCCGCGACCCACTCCGACAGACCGCTCTCGCCACCAGCGGCTGCGTACAGCAGATACTTGGCCCAATAGATTGCTGCAAGAAGGTAAAAATGAAAACCTGGATATGTGAAGACATGCGGGTTGAGATCGCCGCTGAGCATGTTCATCGGGAACACGACCATGAAAATCTCGTCGGGATGCCAGACCAGCTCGCCGGACAGCAGGCCCCAGCTGCGTAGCGCGGCGGCCAGCGCCATGACAACCAGCAGCACCCCCAGGCGCCGGCTGGCCACCCCGGTAACACATCCCAACATTCCCCTGCTCCTCAGCCGAACCGCTCCGTCCATATCCGGTCGAACTCGTCGGAACCGTCGTCGAGACGGCGCTCCAGCCGAATCCCCGGCAGGAACACGGGGAGCTTGCCGGCCAGGAAGTCGGCGCGGTAGCCGCCGTCCTTGTATTGTGTCTGCCGACCGTCAGGCCAGAAGATCGTGTGGATTTCGCGAGGTTGTGGCTTCCGGTAGTCGGGATCCACACGAAAGCCCTCGACCGCGTCCCAGTCGACCTCGACGCCCAGTCCGGGACCATCGGGAACACGGGCGTGGCCACCGCTGATCGTAAACTCCTTCAGCAACGTGTGTGAATAGATGTTGACCCCCGGAATGGCCGGCCAGCGCGCCTGCGACAGGACGGCACCCAGATGCACCGACCACATCGTCGTCAGTCCGGTACCGACCAACTGCAACCAAAACGGCATCTTCGCGTGGTCGGCCAGGGTGCCGTCGTGTAACACGCGCGAAGCGCCACCGCCGATGACGAAGCCGTCGCAGACGCCCTCGCGGATGGCGGTCATCACCGGCGGATTACCGAAGTGCATGGCGATGGGGTTGGCGATCTTGCTACGCAGAGCGGCGTTGCCGGCGACATCCTCCTGTGGAATCGGCGATTCAAAGATTGCCAGGATCGGGAAGGTCTCTTCCAGTCGCTTCAGCATGGGCACCGCTACGTCGACGCCAAGAAGAAGACCGTTGAAGTCCGCGTCGAGCTGGAAATGATCGGACGTCGCCTCGGTGACGGCCTCCAGTTGATCCTCGATGTCGAACCAGGGCCGGGCCTTGACCTTCATCGTCGTGAACCCCAGTCGCTCAGCCGACGCCGCTTCCCGCGCCCACAGCAGCGGCTCCATATCCTGCGCCCACCACGAGACCGGACAGTCCTCCCGGTACTGTGTCCCCAACAACCGGTGTATCGGGACCCCGGCGCTTTTGCCCACCGCGTCGAACAGCGCCATCTGCAGGCCAGCACCCAGTTCGTCGTCCCAGATCAGATCCCAGGCGTTGCGGCCGACATGCTGCTGGGCACCTTCATCGCCAATCTTGCCCCACGTGTAGTTCTCCAGCGTTTCGCCGACACCCATCGCTCCCGACGCCAGCGTGACTCGATAGAGATCGACCACCGACCAGCCGGGAACGCGAATCTCCACAGTGTGGGCGCAGCGGTCATGGAACGGCACGTCGAGCCGCCAGCGCTCGATGGCGGTGATGGTGAAGTCGTTGCTGCTCATGGATCTCGTAACTCCGAACCGGCGAGTACAGGATAAAGCCCCGGCACGGGATTCCGTGCCGGGGCTGGAAAGATGGGCCGCGGGCGTCGAGTCGTCGAGTGGCTACCGCTCTTACGAGGCCATTCGCCGCAACACGGTCTGCAGGATTCCGCCGTTGCGGTAGTACTCCAGTTCGACCGGGGTGTCGATGCGACAGACTGTCTGAAAGCGCCGCTCTCCGCCCTCCCCTCTGGCCACGACCTCGACCTGCATTCCGGGCTGCAGATCGTCGCCGATGGCGATGTCGAAGACCTCCTCCCCCGTCAGTTCCAGGTTGTCGCGTATCTCTCCGTCGGCAAACTGCAGGGGCAGGATGCCCATGCCGATCAGGTTCGAGCGGTGGATGCGCTCGTAGCTCTCGGCAATGGCTGCCTTGACACCCTGCAGGAACGGCCCCTTGGCGGCCCAGTCGCGGCTGGAGCCTGTGCCGTATTCGGCGCCGGCGAGGATGATCGTCGGCACACCTTCCTGCTGATAACGCTCGCCGGCGTCGTAGATCGTCATCTGTTCGTTGGACGGGTGGTGCCGTGTATAGCCGCCTTCGACGCCGGAGACCAGTTCGTTGCGGATGCGGATGTTGGCGAAGGTGCCGCGCACCATAACCTCGTGATTACCGCGACGGGAGCCGTAACTGTTCCAGTCCTTGCGCTCGACGCCGTGGGCCTCGAGGTATTTCGCCGCCGGACTGTCGACGGCGATGGCTCCAGCCGGCGAGATGTGGTCGGTGGTGACACTGTTGGCCAGGCGCGCCAGTACGCGCGCGCCGGTGATGGGCTCGATGCTGCTCACCTCGCGGCTGAGCCCCTCGAAGAAAGTCGGCCGGCGGATGTAGGTGCTGGCCTCGTCCCAGGTGTAGCGTTCACCCTCGGGCACGGCGATCTGATTCCAGGTCTCGTTGCTCGAAAAGACATTCCCGTACTCCTCCTCGAACATCTTGGCCTGCACCGAGCGACCGATCTCGTCGCGAATCTCCTCCTGCGGGGGCCAGAGATCCCTCAGAAATACCTCCTTTCCGCTGCCGTCAGTACCGATTGCGTCTGTTTCGAAGTCGATATCGACCCGCCCCGCCAGGGCATAGGCGACTACGAGGGGCGGCGAGGCCAGGAAATTGGCCCGCGTCTGCGGGTGGACCCGGCCCTCGAAGTTGCGGTTGCCCGACAGCACGGAGCAGACCACCAGGTCGTTGTCGGTGATGGCTTTTTCGATGTTCTCGTGCAGGGGACCGGAGTTGCCGATGCAGGTCGTGCAGCCGTAGCCGACGGTGTGGAAGCCGAGGGCCTCCAGGGCGCTATCGAGGCCGGCCGCCTCGAGGTAACGCGTGACCACGCGGGACCCGGGAGCCAGGCTCGTCTTGACGTAGGCCGGGACCTTGAGGCCTTTGGCCGCCGCGTTGCGCGCCAGCAGGCCGGCGCCGAGCATGACGGACGGATTGCTCGTGTTCGTGCACGACGTGATCGCCGCCAGCACGATTGCTCCTTCTGGCAGGTCGGCTGTACCCCGGTCACCGAGGTCGACGGTTATCGAACGCCCCTGATCTTTCTGCTTCAGAGTCTCGGTGAGCGTCTTCTTGAAAGACGTCTTCATGTCGCTGAGGGCGACCCGGTCCTGGGGCCGGGTCGGACCCGCCAGGCTGGGCACAACGGTCGACATGTCGAGGCCGAGGGTCTCGCTGAATACGGGGTCAGGCCGATTGGCGTCGTAGAACATGCCCTGGGCCTTCATGAAGGCTTTGACACGTTCGACGACGGCGGGTTTGCGGGCCGTGCGGCGCATGTATTCCAAGGTCTCCTCGTCCACCGGGAAGAGACCGACGGTGGCGCCGTACTCGGGGGCCATGTTGGCGATGGTGGCACGATCCGCCAGACTGAGTTTGCTTAAGCCCGGGCCGTAGAACTCGACGAACTTGCCCACCACACCGTGGGCGCGCAGCTGCTGCGTCACCGTGAGCACCAGATCGGTGGCCGTCGTCCCGGTGGGCAGTTCGCCGTCGAGTCGGAAGCCGACCACATGAGGCAGGAGCATGTAGATCGGCTGGCCGAGCATGACCGCCTCCGCTTCGATGCCGCCGACTCCCCATCCGACGACACCGAGGCCGTTGATCATCGTCGTGTGGCTGTCGGTGCCCACCAGGCTGTCCGGTAGCCAGGTGTCGCCATCGTCGCCGGACACGGACTGCACGACGCTGGCCAGATACTCCAGGTTGACCTGGTGTACGATGCCCGTCGCCGGCGGTACAACACTGAAGTTGTCGAAGGCTTCCTGACCCCAGCGCAGGAACTCGTAGCGCTCGCCGTTGCGCTCGAACTCACGCTCGGCGTTGAGCTCGAGGGCTTTCTTCAGTCCGTAGTAATCGACCTGCACGGAGTGGTCGATGACCAGGTCGACAGGGATCAGCGGGTTCACCGCCTTCGGATCGCCCCCCAGCTCGACGATGGCGTCGCGCATGGCGGCCAGGTCGACGACGGCGGGCACACCGGTGAAGTCCTGCATGACGACACGCGCCGGCTTGAAGGGAATCTCCTCCTTGCCGGCCGTCTCCGGACTCCAGCGAGCGATGCGCTCCACATCCTGGCGCGTGATCTCGAAGCCGTCGCATTGCCGCAGGGCCGCCTCGAGCAGGATCTTGATGGAGTACGGCAGCCGAGAGACCTCGGCGATGCCGTCCTCCTCGAGTTTCTCGATACGATAGAGGGTGCCCTGGGTGCCGCCGACCGTCACCGTCGTGCGCGCGCCGAACGTGTCCTTGTCGTTGTGTGCCATGAAGTTGAGACCCTTCGAGGGTGGGAGATACCGCTAGATTCGCCGCCGATGCGGGGTGTGTCAAGGAATCCGTGAGAACCCATGACACGACCAAACCCGGGAGCAGCGGTCACTCGTAAGGGAAGGGCAGGCCCTCGGGCCAGGTGTCCTGCGGCTCGTGCCCCAGGATCTCTTGCGAGGCCCGCATGTCCAGTCGTCGTTCACCGCCGGGGCGACTGATGGCAAACATCGTAACCGCCTCTCCGGGAGCCGGGGCAGCAGACTCGACACAGCGTTCGAAGAACCGTTCCGCGTCGGTGTGGCTCAGGTAGACGCTCGGGCCACGCGAGTACCCTGCCAGGCTGATCGCTTCGCTGGTGTTACGCGGGAACCAGCCGATGCGGGCCAAGATCACGGAGAGGTCGTGGACCCTGGCGTACATGCGGCCCATCTCCTCGGCCCAGACCTTGGTCAGAGCGTAGTGGTTGACGGGAGCGGCGCCGTCTTCGATGGCGATGACGCCCTCCTTGTGGATGCCACTGATGACCTGCAGGCTGCTGGCCAGCACCAGCCGGCTCACGCCGGCCTCGACGGCGGCGGCACAGACATGGTACAGGCCACGTACGTTCGGCTCGAGCAGCTCGTCGATGAAGTCGGCCTCATCCGGGTAAGCACCCAGATGGATGATGGTGTCGACGCCGGCGACAGCAGCGCGCACGGCGTCGAAATCGCTCAGATCCCCAACGACGGAGTCCTCCAGGTCGGGATGGGGCTCAAGCGAGAAGCCACGTACGCGGTGGCCGCGTTCGTGTAAGTGTCGGCAGACGGGGGTGCCGATGGCGCCGCTGGCGCCGGTGACCAGAACGCGGACGGACGTCACGGCCATCGTTATCGTGACGTTTCTTCTCTCAGAATGTCCAGATAGCGCTCGCCGTAGCCTTCATATTCCAATCCCTCGCTGTAGGCACCATCGCTGTCGTCCAGGGCCGTAGGCGGCGCCTCGACCACAGGTTCGATCTGGGTGTCCTCGTGCCACTCGTTCCAGGAAGTGATCATCAGTATGTTGCCAGCGGCACTGTCGGTCTGGGCAACCGCCTGCTGCAACATGGCGCGAAATAGTGTACCGGGCTCGCTGTCCGCCGTCAGCCTCCGTGAGACCGCCGCGTGTCCGTCACGCACGCCCTTGTCGTTGAACCCGGGCGTGGCGGCGGGAATGAACGCGGCTCCAGCCGACTTCGAAAGCGTCAGCCATCCGGCTTGAGCCTCGAAGTAGGCGTCGACAGCCTGCTGGCCGGCGTATCCTCTGGCGCCCACGCTGCCGTAGACATCGTAGTTCGTCACGCCATCCAGCAGTCTGAGGGCTGACGCGTCTCTTGGCTGACCAAACGCATGGTCACCGACGATATACAGATCGTACCCCGCCGTGCTCGCCGCCCCCCGCATGCGGGTGACAACCTCTTCGAGTACGCCGCTGCTGGAGAGCACGCGCGTCAGGTAGACGAACAACACCGGGCGACCGCGAATGCGCAGATAATTCGGATGTTCGAAATAGTTCGCCGCAATGTAGGCCAGGTCCTCGGAGACGTTGGAAAGATCGGTGAACCCCGGGACACGGCCAGGCGTCTCGTAGAACAGCGCGATTTTCATTTCCTGCAATTCCCCGTGGGGCAGGATGTATTGCTGCAGGGTGGTATCCTCGCGGCGACCCGGTCCCCACCAGCTGGTCACCCACAGAGATACATTGGCGGCACGGCTCCACCGCAGGTGTTGGGCGATGACTTCCGAGTCGCGATCATCATACTCACCAAGGCTCGGAAGTTGCGGCGGACGGAGATGCTCGCGCAGATAGCGGCCCCCGTGAAAATCATGCGCGTACCACGGGTAGTAGTAGACGCCTACCATGTAAGCCGAACTCACTGCTGACACCTCGGGGTTCATCGGGCCCTCTCCAGTGCAGGCGTTGGCCAGACCGAGAAAGAGGCTGCAGACACAGACGAGCCGCATTCGCCATCCGATAGGCCGGGATGTATCGTCCAAGTTCCGTTCTCCATTTTACGCTGTCACTAGGTAGCCCAGTTGCCAACATCAGGTCAATAGACGCCTCTCGTAGCCCACGGAGCCGGCAATGATAACGCCCTGGATGAAACCCATAGAAGATGCCAGTGTGTGGTCAGGCAAGGACCTGGAGCGAGACCAGTCCTGGAGATTCAGCCTGACCCCTCAGCAGGTGGCTGAACTGGACGACGGGCTGCGGCAGGTCAAGAATCGCGGTCTGAGTTTCGCAGAAATTCTACGGGTTGACTTCCCCCTGCCGACCCTGACCGAAACTCTCCAGGGGGTTCTGCACCAGCTTCGCAGCGGCAGAGGATTCGCGGTCCTCAGCGGTTTTCCGACGGAGTACGAGATCGACGATCTGGACAGACTGTACTGGGGGCTCTGCACGCACCTGGGAACCGGAGTGACCCAGAACAACGAGGCGGGTCTCATTCACTACATCACCGACGGTGCCCTGCGCCCGCAGGCCGGGGCCCGTCAGCTGGGTAAACCCAGACCGGTCAAGCTGCACGTCGATCTCTCCGATTGCGTCGCCTTGTTCTGCCTTCGCCAGGCACCGGACGATCCACAGAGCCTTGTCTCGAGCTCCATGGCGGTATACAACGAAATCCTCCGACAACATCCGGAATACCTGCCCAGATTGTATGAAGGGTTTATCTGGAGTCGAATCGATACGTACGCTGACGAAACGCCCTACTCAAACTTCAAGGTGCCGGCCTTCAGCGCCACAGATGGTGTCGTGACCTGCCGCTTCCATCCCGGTTGGATTCGCGGGGGTATGAAGAAGGCAGGGCTGGAGCTCACCGACGAAGAGACTGAGATCTTCGACTTCATCGCCGACACTGCAGCCGCCAACAGCTACGCCTTCTGTAACAACTACACGGTATTCCATGGCCGGGACGGCCACGATGAGATCGAAGAGGAAGCGGACAAGCGGGTGCTGCTGCGCATCTGGATGGATCTGCCCGATGTCCGTCCCTTCGCCGACGAAGGCCGCGTCCGCTATGGCGCCGTCCGGCATGGCAAGATGGGATGGACGGCAGCCGACGTGCTCGCAGACAACCATCTCATGCCGCATCGCCGTCGCGAGGACGGCGTACCGGAGGTGTTCTGATGGAATCCCCCGGTGTTGACGCCGTCGATCAGGCCCACTTGGCGGGTGACTGAACTTCGGAGACCCGATCGAGGATCACACGCTCCTCGGCAGGCAGGCTCCAGTCCAACGCCGCAAAAGCCTCGTCCACCTGCTCCGGTCGGTCAGCGCCGAGGATGGGGGCGGTAACCTCCGGGTGATCGAGGATCCAGGCGATGGCGACCTGTCCCGGCGTCCGCTCGTGGCGCGCGCCAACTTCGATCAGTGCCTGCACGATCTGGTCGACGCGTTGTGTCATCGCCGCTTCGAGATCGTACTTGTGGGCGCTGAATCCGCGCCCCTCCTCCTTGCTCCAGGGGTGGTTTCCCGCTGGAGGCGCCTGTCCACGGCGGAACTGACCTGTGAGCAGACCGATGGCCAGGGGGCTGTAGGTCATGATACCGAGACCGTGTTGCTGGCACAGCGGCATCAGGTCCGGTTCCAGCTCCCAGCGGTTGAGCAGATTGTACTGGTCCTGAATGCAGGTGAAGTGTGCGAGATTCTGCCGGTCGCTCGTCCATAGTGCCTCAACGACCTTCCAGGCACGGAAGTTACTGCAGCCGATGTAGCGGACCTTGCCTGATCGGACCAGATCGTCGAGGGTCCGCAATGTTTCTTCGAGTGGGGTCACCGGATCGAAGCTATGGAGCAGATAGACGTCGATGTATTCCGTCTTGAGCCGGGTCAGGCTGTCTTCGATACCGCGCAACAGGTTGAGGCGGGTCAGGCCGGCACGGTTGACGTCCGGGTAGCGCGTGCCGAACACCTTGGTGCAGAGCACGACCTGCTCGCGCTTGTTGCCGATGGCCTTGCCGACGACAGTCTCGGCACGACCCTCGCCATAGAAGGCGCTGTCGATGAAGTTGCACCCCTGATCGATCGCCCGGTCTATGATCCTGACACACTGTCGCTCGTCGTCCTGGCCGCGAAAGGCCGTGCCCAGGCAGACTTCAGACACCTGGACGCCTGTGTTTCCAAGGTTCCGGTATTTCATGAATCGGTCTCCTCCACGACGCTCTCCTCGATCGGCCTGTCAGGCGACAGCCCTTGCGACCTGAATCTACTTACAGGACCGACCTCACGACTCAGTGGCGCTCTGCGACAGAATAGCTAAGATTAATTGCAACCGAGAGGCTTGTCGTCTGCTCTCGCAGCGCTGTCGTAGACATCACGGAGGCCCGATGTCAATTCCTTCATCTCCGGGACATTCCTTGCGTATCGCCTCTACCATAATGGTCGCTGCCACCCTCGCGGCGCCAGCCATTGCCGATCAGATCCGCTTTGACCGTCCGTCCGAGTGGCGGGAGTGGTCGCTGCCCCTCGGCGCGGTAGAACTCGACGGCGATGTCATTCGCACCGTAGAACTGCGACGTGGCACCAACTCTATTGGCAATCTCGCCGACTTCGACGGCGGCATCCGCGCCGCCGGA
>JAYZCA010000220.1:0-5267 GCA_036339235.1 Candidatus Latescibacterota bacterium
CTGGCGGACGACAACCTCCTCGACGGTGGTAATGTCAACTGGGTGGGCACTTGGAGCCTGGCAGGCGATTCCTTGACCGTCAACTACGATCTGCTCATCGTCGAAGTCTTCGGCCGGGTCCCGATTCTGGGCAAGGTGACGATACTTGTCTTCGATGAAACACTGGATCCTGCCACGCAGACCTCCCTTGGGTTCACCTCTCAGCTCGAAGGAAACGTGTTGACCCTGCGCGGTGAGTCGCTGACTGCCGGGGTCGGTGTGGCGGGTGGGGGAGGGCCCGTGGAACTGGAAGGCCCCGCCTCGCAGGCTGTGGATCTAGCCGTGCAGTTTCTCGGCGAGCAAATCGTCGATCAGGGACTCGACGCTCAGACCTTCCAGCACAGGCAGATCGGACAATTGGGTAGCCAGGGCCGTTAGGCCCCACCTCCCACACCACCTTACGTACGGGTCCGTATACGGCGATTCACGAAGTGCGCTTGATCAGTTAGGCGGCTCTCCTGGGGTAAGACGCGTGACCTTCCTCCCGCCTACCCGCCGCATCTACAGCCTTCAGTCCGGGTGGCTATCGGGCTTCGGAGGCCTGTGCCTCCTCGCCCATCTCCAGCTGCCTCCTGTGCGGTTCGTGTTCCTCGGGCCGGGAGTCCGCCTACAGCTGCCTTCCCGCTGCATCCATGCCATGCGGTTGCTATTCGGCTGGGAGTTCCCACCACCAGGGTCTCCGGGGGGACTTCCCACCCCCCTGGTCACTTCCCGATCGACTTTCGCCTCACGGTTTCCGACGTCCTAATCGACGTCGGCGCCCCATGCCCGGCGCACACAGAAAAAGCCCGGCAGAGATCTCTGCCGGGCCGCTCTGTGAACTTGTTCTCAGGCGGCGAGTTTGTCCTTCAGCATCTGCAGGACACGTTCCTTGCCGACGAGGACGACGAAACTGCCGAAACGCGGCCCCCGCTCCTGGCCGAGAATGACCTCATAGAAGCTCCGGAAGATGTCCTTCGGCTCGGCGCCGGTCTCACGCGCCACGTCGAAGGGGATCGATTGCAACTGCGACTCGTCCACTGTGTCGCTCGCTGCCAACGCCTCCTGGACGCGAATCAACAGGGCGCGCTCGTCGTCGCTGGGGTCGCGGAACTGCTTGCCAGGCAGCACCTGCTCGCGGTAATACGACAGCCCCTTGTGCACGAGGGCCGCCAGCACCTCTGGGAATCGCTCTACATCCGGATCGTAGCGCCGCAGGTACTCCTTCAGCAGATCCTCATCGTCAGAGCCCAATGCCGAGATCAGGTTGGTGACGACAGTGAAGTTGACACTGGCGCCGTACTCGGGCACATCCCGCCCCCCGCCAAAGACATGCCACAAGGGCTGCGACGGACGCTCCACCTCAGCTATCTCCGGCCACTTGCGCAGCGACTCGAGATAGTTGTCCATCGCCTTGGGCACCACGTCCCAGTAGAGACGCTTGGCCCGTTTCGGGTTCTGGTACAGATAGAACAGCAGCGACTCGATGGGAGCGAAATCGACCCAGTGGTCGACACTGAGGCCGTTGCCGACACTCTTCGAGATCTTCTTGCCCTCTTCGTCGAGGAACAGCTCGTACGTCAGCACTGCCGGCGGCTGTTTGCCCAGAACTCGAACGATACGGCTCGACAACTTGACTGACTCGATCAGGTCCTTGCCCGACATCTCATAGTCGACGTCGTAGACAAACCAGCGCATCGCCCAGTCGACCTTCCAACCCACTTTGGCAGCCCCCCCTAAAACCGACACCTCACCGGAGGCACCGCAGCCGCGGTATCCCTTTTCCTCCCGGTCGCACGAATACGACACGCTGTCGCGCTCCGGGTGGTAGGCCGTCACTCGCGTGGCGTTGATGGAACCACAGGTCGTGCAGATTGGAAAGAAGGGCGACCAGCCTTCGCGGTTCTCTTCGCGCATCGTCGGCAGGATGACCTCGAGAACTTCATCCACCTTGCTCAGCAGCAGCGACAGCCCGGCATCCAGCTCACCGGCGCGGTAGGCCTCGGTGGAAGACTTGAACTCGTAGTCGAACCCGTAGGCGTCGAGAAACTCGCGCAGCTTCGCGTTGTTGTGGGCTGAAAAGCTGTCGCAGCAGCCGAAGGGGTCGGGGATCGCGTGTAGCGGCTTGCCCAGGTGCGGCGCGATGACGTCGCCATTGGGCACGTTCAGCGGCACCTTGCGCAGGCCGTCCATGTCGTCGGAATACGCCTGCAGGCGGGTGGACAGGCCGGTGGTGTGTTCGAAGGCGCGCTGCACGAAAGTCGTGCGCGCCACCTCGGCGAAGGTGCCGATGTGAGGCAGACCGCTCGGGCCGTACCCGGTCTGGAATAGCACCGACCGTTCTGCCGAAGGCGAGCGCAGCTTGCTGATCTGCTCGGCTTCGGCGAAAGGCCAGGCGTTTGATGTTGCCATGTTCTTTCGGATCGTCTTGACGGCAAGCGCGTGGTCGCCGCCTGGCGACGATTGGCTTACCTGTTGCGGAACGTGATGCGACCCCGGCTCAGATCGTAGGGAGACAGGGCGCAGGTGACCTGGTCACCGGGAAGAACGCGGATGTAGTACTTCCGCATCTTGCCCGAGATGTGTGCCAGAATCTCGTGCCCATTCTCCATCTCTACTTTGAAGAAGCCGTTGGGAAGGGCTTCCTTGACCACCGCCTGAACCTCGATCGCCTCTTCTTTGGCCATACACTCTCTTTCGGGTAAACGAAAACCGGCGAGCGCCTGTGGATGGTTCGAAAACCGTTTCCAGAGCGGCACTCGCCGAAAAACCGACAGCCTGTCGTGTGTTTCTGCAGACTGGTCAGATGCCCATCGCCCTGGATTCCTTGATAGGTGAGGACGAACAAACTTCGTTCCTCAATCGTTGCGAAAAGTTACGTACCGGCCCCGCCAAAGTCAACGGCAGGAATACTCACAGTGTTGTGGCGCAGTCACTTGGCGCATGTGCTCGGAGGCGGACGAAATAGGCTAGTCCAGCAGGATTTTTTCGTCGTAAGTGGCGTCGCGGGCCGCTTCGATCGTGTCCAGATGTGGTGTCAGCTCCGACACGCGTCGGTAGTAGACCACAGCGTCCTCGGTACGGCCCGTCAGGTCGAGCACGTGGGCGAGGTTGTGCAGCGCCGGCACGTGGTCCTCGTCGAGGCCCACGGCGGTAATGAAGGCGACCTCCGCGGCGGCCAGATCCTCCAGGCGGAGATGGGCCAGCCCCTCGGCGTAGTGGATATTGGCGGCATCCTTCCCCAGTTCTTCGGACTTGAGGAAGAAGCCGAGGGCGACCGCCGGCTTCCTCGCCTGCAGCAGGGTCAGTCCCCTGGCGAAGTAGGCCTGCGACAGCCCGTGGTCGACCCCCGGATACCCGGGATAGCGCTGGAAGAGGTGTTCGAGATGCTCGGTGGCCCGACGGAAATCGCCCACCTTGTGGTATGCGACGCCGAGGTTGAAGCGGGCATCGTCGCGACCTGCCTCGTGCGCCAGAGTGCGCTCCAGAAACTGGATTCCTTCGGCGCGCCGACCGTTTTCGCACAGCATCGTGCCCAACCCCGCCATGGCGTCCACCAGTGTCGAGTCCATCGCCAGCGCGGCGCGGAAATGAACTTCGGCATCGACCACCATCGACTGCGCCTGCCGAACGATGCCCAGGTTGCAGTGCGCCTCCGGGTAGTTGCCCTCCAGCTCCAGGGCCTTCTCGAGTTGCGCAGCCGCGTCGTAATACTTGCCATCGCCGTAGTACGCGTTGGCCAGCAGAACGCGCAGTTGCGCGTTGTAGGGATCCTGATTCACACGATCGTGCTGATAGCGAATCTTCTCCTTCGCCCAGACATTGTAGCGCTCCTTGGCTGCGCCCGGCAGGGCCAGCAGCGGCAGCAGGAAGGCGACGAGGATCCCGCGTCTCACGGGGCGAACTTCTGGATGCGGCCGTTGAACGTGTCGGCCACGTAAACGAAGCCGTCGTGGTCGTGGGCGATGCCCCCGGCGACGACCTCCTTGTCCACCGGCTGCGAACCGCTCACGTCGGCGAGGACCGACGCCGTGCCACGGAAACGGAAGGCGGAGGGCTCGCTGCCCACCGTCCCGCCCCAGCGCGTCAGGTAGCGACCCTCGCGGAAGACCTCGATGCGATCGTGCCCGGCGTTGACCACGAAGATGCGATCCCCCGTCATCTCGGGAGTGAAATCGGTGGGACGCTTCAGCAGGCCGGCGCCACGGTCGGTGGAGGACAGCGGGTCGCGTCCGAAGACCTTGTCAACGTCGCTGCGCTGCGCCGAGCCGTAGACGACGAGACGCGGCGCCTGCCAGCCGGCCGTGTCGAAGCCGAGTGGTTCCACCAGAGCGGCGAAGGCGCCTCGCCAGAAACCGACGCTCGAGACCATCAGGGGCGGCACGGGATAGTGCTCGGCCATTTCCCCTTCGGTATCGAACTGCTGTAAATGGCTGATGCTCTCGATGAAGACACGATCGCCGTCGATGGCGATGTGACGCACGAAGACAGTCGCCAGAGGCCGGGTCCACAGCAACTGACCGTCAGCGTCTATCTTCGACCACTGCGGTCGTGGTGGTTCACCCTCGACATAGACGTTGAAGACGACGTGCAGATTGCCGGCTCCGTCGAAAGCCGCCGACGGCCCGTCGAGAGTGGCCGTCTCGAGGCAGGCGTTGGCCTTGTCGTTGAATTGCCAGCGCCCCATGGCGTTGCCGCCGCGGTCGTAGCGTTCCACCCAACCGCGACCGGCGCCAAGCACGTGCAACACGCCTCTGGTGTCGAACAGGATGCGTGTCGGCAGCAATCCGTCGGACACCCTCCACTGGTTGGCAAAGCGATGGATTCCACCTTCGACGACGGTGCTCGGCACGCGGTACTCCTTGCCCTCGTCGCCGGTGGCGAACACGTAGGTAACGCGGTAGCGGTAGGCGCGATCTCCGAGCAGTCCGTCATCGGTCCAGGTCGTGTCGGACTCGTTGGCGAGGCGTGTCACAACCTTGTAGTCGTCGCCTTGAATGCGCTCCACCTCGTAGCGCAGGAAGCCCTTCAGCGGGGGGCGCTGCCAGGTGAGGTGCGCCGAGGCGATGGCGCTATCGAAATCGACCCGCAGGGACGGTGGGCCATCGAGCCGCGGTGCACCGCCGCCGAAGGGCAGGCAGGCAGACAGGGTGAGCCCGGCCAGGGCGACACAGAATGCGTGGAGGGTGCGCTTCATCGGCCAGCCGTCGTTGGTTTCCTTGGGGTCACGGTTGATGGTCATTCGAAAC
>JAYZCA010000221.1:0-4045 GCA_036339235.1 Candidatus Latescibacterota bacterium
TAAAAGTGATTGTCTGCACGTGTGCAACACCGCAGGCTCTATCAGATGTCACCCGGCCCTCAGAACACCAGCGCTGAAATTCCCAGCAGAACAGGTACGCCGTCGACGACCAAGGCACACTCGAGGCGACCACCAGGAGCCGACAGAAACCGGGCGTACGCCGCCGTCGCCAGTGCCGCCGCGATCAGCGGCGCCTGGAGGACACCGATGGCCAGCGTTTCCCCCACTACGCCCAGACTCAACACCAGGCACAGCCGACGTGTGCCTGACACACCCAGCCGCACGGGGATCGTGCGCACGCCGGCGCGCTCGTCTGCCACGCGATCCCGCAGATCGAAGAAGCAGACGTTACACAAGACCAGCGTAAAGAGGGCTGCCCCGGTGGCGATCACACGCGGTGCGGCGGGCGATGAGGACGTGCTCCACGCCCACAGCGACGGCACTGCCACGGCGGCCACGGCCAGTGAGGCCGAAACGAAGAACGGTTTGACCGCCGGCAATTCGCGCAGGCGTCGACCGTGGATCGGCACGCCGTACAGCAGTGCCGGGATCGCGCCGGCCACGACGACGATGACGACGGAGATTGGCGCCCACAGCAGTTGGACCGCCAGCGACCCGCCACCGAGCCCGACGGTCAACCAGCGCGCCGGTTGGGCACGCATGCGACCGTCAGAGATGTCATCTACAGCGTAGATCAGCAGGGTCGCGCTGAACACGACCCCCATCGGTGCGGCACGCGTCGGCAGCCCGATGGCGGCGGCGGCGAACAACGTCAGGCCTGCGGCGGCGGCTGATACCCAGAGATGGGTGTCCACCACCAGCCATTCCAGCGTGCGCCGCACAGAGGGCGTCACGGGGACTCCCGTTCGGCGACGAGCCCCTCGATCCATCCCGGTCCGACACCGAACAGGCGAAAGCGCCGGCGCTCACGCACCGTAAACCCGGCAGCCTGCAACTGCGCCGGCAGGTCGTGTATGTTGTGCACATCGTTGGCACCCAACCGAGCCAGGCCGTGCATGGGCAGATCGTGGTAAATCCGCTGCAGCGGGTGCCGCCCGCCAGGCATCGGCGCAAAGTCGCCGACGACGAGGCGTCCTCCGGGTCTCAGAAAGCCTGCCAGGGCCCCGAGAACCTGGGGCAGGCGCTTCGCTGCGAATACATTGAGGAAGAACTGCGCGATGACGACGTCATAGTCCGCCGACGGGGTCCGTCGCAGCAGGTCTGCGTTCACCAATTCGACGCGCTGCTCGACACCGGCGCGGTGCGCGCGGCGCGAGGTAGCCTCGAGCATGGCGGGACAACAGTCGACGGCGGTGACCCGCAGGCCGGCCTGCGCCGCCTGCACGACATCTGTACCGGGCCCGGAACCGGCGAACAGCACGCGAGCCCCAGCGGGTACGCTCTGCACAGCCCATCGCTGACAGGCCTGGATGGCGCCGCCGCTGTAGAGATGGGCCAGAGTTGCGTAGATCGTGGCGAGAGGGCCGTAGGTCGACGGCGCCGAAGCGGAGGGGGATCGCATACCAACAAGATCGGCCCCGGGACACGTGCTTTCCAGAGTTTGAACGACAACCGCCACCGCGGTGCGGGAGGGTAAGTGCCGCGGCGGCGAGCCGTAGCGGTCGCCAGGGAACGACCGCCAATCCGTGCTTGTCTTTGTTTTGATGCCCCGGGATTCTGCGTCGTTCCCGACGCTCAGGCGCTGTTACCTGCGGTGTCGCTTGCGGTTTGACGGGTGACGGATCGTCGAGTACCTGGTCCTGTGGACGATGCGCGGGGATCGATAGAACCGCGGTCCGAACGGTGCGTAGGACACCGAGGCGTAGACATGGGGTGTAATATGCCAGCCCAGCGATCCTCCCCAGTGCCCGCCGTAGTGCCCCCTTCCGTAATAACCTCTTCCGTACGGAACGCCGTACCAATAGGGCGCAACGTGCCCGGTGTAGACGATGCGGACCTCGGGGTCGACGGCGTCGGCTGGCGGCGTGTACGCGTAGCGCGCCTGATAGTCGGCGGCGACGTCCGCATAAGGGCCTGAGAAGGATTCGCTCACCGGTTCCGCGCGCAGCTCATCCATCTGCCACAATACCGCTGACGGATCCTGGGCCCACTCCCGGGCCAGCAACACGGTGCCGCCCAAGTCGTCGGTGAGAGCCGCGATCGCCCCCGGGTGGGCGATCAGTGACTGCAGGGCCTGGCGCACCTCGGCCGATTCGTCCTCGAGCAGAGCATCGAAAGCGATCTCGGTGCTGCGGTTCAACTCCGACACGGACCGCAGCAGGTTCGGCGAATTTCGCAGCAGGCGCTGCGCGGGCGCCGTGATCGACGTCGGATAAGACGCCAAGGCATTCTCCAGCCCCTGGTCTCCATCGCTGGCGGCGACGAGGTGGTCCACGAATCCCGGCACCGAGATCAGGGCGTACGTGTCGGCGCGTTCAGCGGCGCTCTGGGCTTTGAGCAGACGCTCGAAGCGCTGACTCGACTGCTGCTGCAAACGGGTAACCCGGATCAACAGAGACGGGTGGCCAGCGGCTACAAGGGCTGCCACGCGGACATCATCCGGAAATTGCGCCACCTGCTCCAGGACCTCGGAGTGGAGAGCGACGTCGTAGTCGGCGCCGAGCCCGGTGGGGGCGCCGGCGCTCAAGGCCAGCAGCGCCAGGCCTGTGGTCACGACTTGAGTCGGTTTCATTCTCCGTCCTCCTGATGTCAGTACGGTGGATAGTGTTCGAGAATCGTGCGCACTGCCCACGCGATTTTCTCCTGCTCCTGTTGCGGGTCGACGGCCCGGCGCAGGTCGCTCACACTCCATCCTCGCCAGATGAGTTCTTTCGTCTCTGGATCGACGAGATCGACGATCAGCGTGCCTTCCCTGTATTTCCTCACGTCGACGGCGTATGGGTAGGGAGCGTGGATATACCCGGCTCCGTAACCTCCGGCTCGGACTTCCGACTTGCGTTCATAGCGAAGCTGATATGCCACCAGCACGTCGGCCCCTTCCGTCACGTAGCGCAGGCCGGATGTCGTCAGTCCCTCGGCCAGAGACTTGCGGATCCGCTTTTCTATGAAGGGCCCACTCAGGTTCTCACGTGCTCCGCTGTCCTGGGTCGACATGGGCATCCAGCTAAACGTCTTGTAGCGTGTAAAATCGACATCCGGATCGTAGTCGTACTGAACCGCAATCCCCGCGCACCCCATAAGAACCAGCACCGACATCGCACAGATCCACTGCAACCGTCTCATGCGCTCTTCCTCCTGCCTTCGGGATTCGCCTGCGACATGACATTAAGATGCGCGGCTGTTGTCGTCGTTCCCACGTGCGCTGCCGCAGGCGAGGCCGAAACTTTGCCCGTTAAGCGTCTGCTCACCGGGCTGCGTCAAACCGCAATAGGGCACCCGGCAGCGCTTTCTGGGAGACCTCAAATCAGGCGTGTTTGGGGCTCTCATGGAACGACGTTCATCTTTTTTATGGAGTGACATATCTGTGCCCGGAAACCCGGCAATCCCCTGGGCAGCGACGGCAGTCGCTGTCGTCATCCTGCTCGCCAGCAGCTGTAGCCGTGCACCCCGGCTGGACAGTCACTGGCCGGCAGCCTCGATCCACGTCGACGGTGCCGATACCGACTGGAGCGACCGGCGGTATGTGTTGGAAACGCTGAACGTGACCGTCGCCGTCGCCAACGACTCGAACTATCTCTATTTGTGCGTGGTCACGAGCGATCGCAGTGTGCAGAGGCAGGTCGTGAGACGCGGCATCGAGCTGTGGATCGACCCCAAGGGCGGGTCGAAGACCTATTTCGGCGTGCGCTTACCCGGCGCCGATGGCGAGGGCCAGAACAACCCCCGTGGCCGGGGGCAACGGGACGGCGAATCGCCGGAGCGTCTGGCCCGATGGCTGGGCAGCCTCACAGGTCCGCGCGAGATCCACATCATCGATTCAACGGACGACGAGGGCTGGAGGATCACACCCGGAGCCGGTGGCCCGGTACAGGCGCAGTTGGGTTTCGACCAGGGCCGGCTTGTTTGCGAGGCACGCGTGCCGCTG
>JAYZCA010000222.1:0-3885 GCA_036339235.1 Candidatus Latescibacterota bacterium
TCCTATGGACCCGGAGATGTGAGAAGAGATCACCGGGGTCCCGCAGGCGAGCGCCTCGCACACGACGTTGGCGCCTCCCTCCATCTGCGACGAGAGCACCATGACCCGGCTCCGCGCGATCAGACGCAGTGTCCTGCCGTGGGACAGTTCACCGAGCCACTCATAGCGGGGGTTGTTCCGTTCCTCGTCGCGGGCGCGAGTCTCCATCTGCGCAGTCATGGCCCCCCCGACGTGCAGGATTTTCACCATTGAGCCTTCCCGCAGCAGGCAGGCCGCGGCGGCGGCGCGAAACGGGTCCTTCACTTCGCGCAGGTGGCCGACGACACAAACCTCGAAACGACCACAGCGGGGGGGCAGGGGCAGACCCTTCGGAGGTCGTACGGACTGCACAATGACCCGGGCCCGATCACGCAGACATCTAGGCAATTCCTCGATGCCCGCCTCTTGGAGCAAAATGTAGCGGTGCGCCCATTCCAAGGACAGACGCGCACTCTCGTTCCGGTGGATGTCGCCGTAGAGATCTGTACCGGTCAGCGCCAGGATCAGGGGTGAGTGCGGACGCAGCCGCCGAAAGCGTGCCAGGGAGTCGTGGCTACGGCGGGCGTGCAGGGCGATCAGCGCATCACACCGCTGGCGATCGAAACGCTGGGTGATCACCACCTCGTGGCCGGCCTCGCGCAGCAGGCGGGACCAGCGCAGTGCGGTGATGCGATTGCCGAGGCGGGATTTCGGCGGCGCGGGGGTGACGATGAGGACTCTCAACCGTTGCCGCCCAACCCGCCGCCCGCCGCTGAAGTCACAAGGCGCAGGTGCGGAATCCGGTGAGTACGTCGCGGCGGTTGGGAGTCTGAAAGTTGCGGTACCGGGTACGCATCAGGCGCGTTCGTGTCGTCCAGCAACCGCCGCGCATTACCTTGCGCGTGTGGAACCAGGGCTCTGAGTAATCCTTGTAGGGGTCGACGACAAAACCGGGATAAGGAGCGAAGTCAGTGCTCGTCCACTCCCACACGTTGCCGATCATCTGTCGGCATCCCCAGGCGCTGTCGCCGGCAGGCAGGGCGCCGACATCGACGGTGCCCATGGCGCGCCAGTCGAGGTTGCCACGATCCGGTGACACCGGATCATCTCCCCACGGGAATGCGCGTCTGCCCGCTCCCAGGGATCCGTCCCCCGCCGGTTCGCCGATGGCGGCAGCCTCCCACTCCGGCTCCGTGGGCAGCCGGCGCCCCGCCCATCGACAGTACGCCTGGGCTTCGAACCAGTTTACGTGGATCACGGGCCGGTGGGGCTCCAGTTCCGCTTCCCTGTCGAAGTGTCGTCGCTCCCAGCCGCCTTCCGCCCGGCGCCAATTGACGGGGTGCTCGGCTTTGAACTCACATCGCCAGTTCCAGCCCTCGTCGTCCCACAGACGCCGCTCATCGTATCCCCCATCCTCGACGAAGGCCGCAAAGTCGCCCTGGGTCACTGCGCCCCGTGCGATCCGAAAGGCTTCCAGCTCTACCGGGTGAGCCCACTTCTCGTTGTCGAAGACGAAGGGCTCGTCCCGTGCGGAGCCAAGATGAAACGTGCCGCCTGGAACCTCCACGTCCCCTTCCACAGGCCCGGCGTCCTTTGCGGCTTCGAACGGGACCGAAAGAGGAGGAAGCGCCCATCCGTGGGTTTGCCGTGTGTAAGTGAGGGCCTCCGTGTGCATGTCCTCGTGAAGCGTGGTGTAGAGGGCGTGATAGACGATGTCCTCCGATGGCGAGCTCTCCAACACGGACACCGTGCGGTCGAGCACCTCACGAACAAAATCCAGGGTCTCTTCCCGGGTGGGCAGCGGCAACTCCCAGCGGGAGTCGTGGCTGATCTGGATGGAGTCGTACAGAGCGTCTTCGTCCGGCCGAACCTGCGGCTGACCGGCGGCGTGACGCAGGACCCAGAAGGACTGGAACCAGGCGTGGTGGCCGATCTCCCAGCGGGCCGGGTTCACGCAGCCCAGCTTCGGGCCCATGAGCTGGTCATCGGTGAGATCCGAGACGAGCTCGAAAGTTCTCTGGCGGGCGTCGCGAACCCAGTCGACGAGGGTGGGCAGATCAACGATATCTAGAATGCGGTGCTCGGGCATGCGTGATCGGCCAGGGTCCAGAGGTTTTGGGAAACGAACCGTGATAGGTTCGCACAATAGCATGGGAGTGTGGCAGGCGCAAGATTACGAGGGGATTGCCGCGCGACGGCTCCGCTCGTAGGTTGTTTCGACTCCCTCGAATCCAAGGTTTTCGGTTTCGGCGCTCGACTCGAGGGCTCCTATTCTCCCGACAGAGACGGATGGTACTGTACTCAAAAGACAAGACTCTTACGAGTCTCGCCAAGACCTGCGGCTGAGCAGCGAAGGTGAGCCCGGTCGGGCTCGCAAAGCTGTTGGCGGGGCTCCCCGGCAACGTGGATCCCAACCTGCTCGTCGGCTTCGAAACGAGTGACGACGCCGCCGTGTACCTTCTTGACGATGATCGCGCCCTCGTGCTCACGGCGGACATCATCACGCCGCCGGTGGATGACCCCTTCCTGTTCGGTCAGATCGCGGCGGCCAACTCTCTCAGCGATGTCTTCGCCATGGGGGGCAAGCCGCTGGTATGCCTGAATCTCATCGGCTTTCCCTCCAAGGAACTGGGACCGGAGGTGCTGGCTGGAATCGTCGAAGGGGCGTTGACGAAGATCACCGAGGCGGGTGCCGTGCTTGCAGGAGGCCACACGACGGATGATGATGAGCCGAAGTTCGGTCTCTCCGTCACCGGCATCGTATGCCCGGATCGTTTCTGGCGTAATAGCGGAGCGCAACCCGGCGATGCCCTCGTGCTGACCAAGCCCATCGGCAGCGGTGTGTTGTTCAACGGCAATCTCAAGAATTGGGTCTCCACAGAGGCCTTGGACGCCTGCGTCAAGGTGCTGACGACTCTCAACAAGGCGGCGGCAGAGACGCTGCAGGAATTCGACGTACACGCCGTCACGGACGTCACCGGTTTCGGGCTCGGCGGCCACGCCTTCGAGATGGCCAAGGGCTCCGCAGTGACGCTGGAAATCGATCTGGCCAGAGTGCCTGTGTTGGCGGAAGCCCTCGAGATGTACCAACGCGGAGTATCGACGGGAGTCAACGAGGTGAATCGGCAGCTCATCCAGGAAGCCACCGATTTCGGAACCGTATCCGCTGCGCACCAGGAGCTGCTGGTCGATCCGCAGACAAGTGGCGGGCTGCTGGTCGCGCTGCCTTCGGCGCAGGCGGAGGCCGCTGTGGCCGCCCTCCACAAAGCCGGGGTCGAGCACGCCTGCACCGTGGGCCGTGTCGTCCCCCTCGCCGAACCGCATTATCTCGCCATTCGCTAGACCTCGACTGGCGTCCTGCCCCCGAAACGAGAGATTCTGTTCATGACCCGGCTCCTCGTGGCAGCCGTCTGTCTCATCTGCCTGTCCTCGGCATCCGCCGAAGGACCGTTGCGCTTCACCGCCATTCCCGACGAAAACACGGCTCGACTCATGGAGCGTTTCGGCCGCGTCGCCGACTACCTCGCCGAGGAGCTCGGTGTCCCCGTGGAGTACATCCCCGTGAAGTCCTACGCCGCGTCCGTCGCCGCCTTCAAGAACTCGGAAGTGCACCTCGCCTGGTTCGGAGGCCTGTCGGGAGTCAAGGCCCGCCTCGCCGTGCCCGGATCCCGCGCCATCGCCCAGGGCGAGGAGGATTTGCGCTTCGTCACCTACTTCATCGCCCATCACAGCACCGGACTGACCCTGAGCGAGGGGTTTCCTGAGGCCATCGCGGGCAAGACCTTCACCTTTGGCTCGAAAGGCTCGACATCGGGCCGACTCATGCCTGAGTTCTTCGTCCGCCAGCACTTCGGGAAGGCACCGGAC
>JAYZCA010000223.1:0-16929 GCA_036339235.1 Candidatus Latescibacterota bacterium
TCCCTCAGGAAGCGGTTGAAGCGGCTCGAAACCATGGCCAGCACGAAGAGGGCCATGGCCATGATGGAGAAGGCGAGAAGTATGATGAGGGGATGGGCGATCTCGAAGGCTGGATGTACCTGCGAAATCAACCCCCAGATCATCAGCAGCAGCAAGCTGAAGCCGGCGATCTGCCAGCGGATATCGGAGAAGGCAAACAACAGGCGTTCGCCAAAAAAAGCGGTTGGGATCACCAGGGCGAGAAAGAAGACGATGCCGCGGATCACGTCATTGAGTGTGCCCACCACCTCGGGGTAGGCGAGCATGGTCACGCCGAGTCCGGAGCGCACCTCGGCGACATACTCTTTCCAGTGCAATGAGTCGAAGGCGGCCTGCGCCGCATCCAGGTGCCGCCTTCCAGCTGCGTGCAGACGGCTGAGACGCTGGTTTTCGATGGCATGGTGCCGCATCGTCGCCAGGCGGGCGTCGTTCAACCGCCACATGTCGCGTAAGGCGTAGAGTTCGGTGGGCACCACACCGCTGTGCAGCAGGTCGTAACCGGCGCCTTTGGCCTCTTCCTCGTTCAGCCCACCGGGACTGTTGATCAGCAACATGCGGCCTGCGAGATGGGGGTCAAAGATCATCTTCAGAGCGCCATCCTGGCGCCCCCCCACACGCGGCACAAACAGCACACACAGATCGCTGTTCATGTCGCTGTTCATGCTGCCACCGAAGTTGTAGCCGAACTGGCGCGGAGCGATGCCGCCGGCGTCGATGAGCTTCAGTTTTGAGGGACCGAAGAGAGAGTTCGGGTTCGTCAGCCCGAAGAAAGTTCGGGCCTTCGCGGGAAAGACGACGATGGTGCGCGTCTCCTGGTTCCAGCGCACGTTCCAGCCCAGGCGACCGGATGCCGTCGGCCCGCCGTGGAACTTCTGCGCCCGCTCACTCAGGTCGGTAGCGTAGATGAGCTCACCCGTCTCGCGCTCCATGGAGTAGGCCGCCAGGCGTACTCCTCCTACAGACAGCCCGGGGATGACGGCAGCACCCGCCGCATCGGTGAGATGGTACTTCGTCCAGTGAACACCCTTGTGGGTTCCGTAGCCGAGCATGACGAGAGCATCGCCGACGGCGCGATCCGGAATCTGACTGCGGCGCGGGAAGGTGCGCACCCTGACGCTATGGGTGCGAAGTTCATCCTTGAGGACGGGGCCAAAATCCTCCAACCCCTGAAACAGTGCCGTGTCGGCGAAGGACCTGGCAAGGATGCCATTGAGGAAGCGTGACTGCCGGTGCAGGTTGCCCACATCCATATGCACCTGCGTGTCGAGGGGGGTGTTCACCGGAAAGCGGGCATCGTGCACGGTCACGAAGGCGAGGGCCACCTGCCCCGCCAGCATGGCCATCTGGGAGTCGACGCTGACACCATCGGGAACGAAGGTCGACCAGTCCATGCCACGAATCGGGCTGATGCCGTTCACCAGCGCCCGTCCCGGATCGCGGCCCTGTGCGGCCGCGATCTCTGCGGCATAGCCGGTGTAGCGTCGACCGAAGGGCACGAAGAAGCGTTTCATGTTGAAGCTGAACGTGTTGTTCCAGATGCCGATCTGGTCGGTCTTCGTCGACAGGTCGAGGCTGATGAACAGGTCCGGTTGCAGGGGCTCTTCCATGCGCGCGGCGTAGAACTTCGACTTGCGCACGTGCCGATCGAGGAAGTCGACGGCGCCACCGAGGCTCTGAAAGTGGGCGCCGGCGAAGAGCAGGATGATGCTGCGTTGGGGGGGGTGCAGGCGCAGATGGCGGGCAAGTTCGAGCAGGGCGGCAGCGCTGGAGGCAGCCTCCGCCGCCGGCGCCAGAGAGGGAGCGATGGAGATACCGTCGTAGTAGGCTTCGACGATGATACGCTGGTCGGCCAGCGGGGAGCCGGCGGTGGCGGGCACCTCCACCCAGATGTTCCATGCCGGCCTTTCGACCCAGTCCATGCGGGAGTGCAGGCGTACGTCAATCTCATCGCCGTCGGCCAACCGGCGGCGCAGACGTGCACCGTCGCTGGCGCCGATCCAGAATCGCGGTACGTCTACGGGTGCATCGAGGTGCTTGTCAAGGGTTTGCCGGTAGGAGGTAGCCTCCGGCTCGATGAAGATGATGGCCCGTGCCCCGAGGCCGGCGAGGCGGACCCAGTGGCCCCACGAGTTGAACTCCATCAGGATGATCCGACCTTCGATGGCATGGCCTTCAAAGTCGGTGTACTCACCCCCGCCGACCCAGATGAGTGGCGCGGCGACGCCCTCAGGGGGTACCGTCGTCGTGCGCGGGCCATTCGGCCATAACCCGAAAATGCGGAGCGACTCCCCCCACTCCTCAACAAGCAGTCGGCTTTCGCCACCGACCTCCACGGGAACCGTCGCCGAGAAGGTCTCGCGGCGAACCGGACCACCCAGGTCGAGAGCCCGCAGCTGCGCCTCGATCCAGTCCGCCGCCTGCGCGTTGCCCGGGTGCCCGGTCATGCGCGACTCGAAGGAGGACAGATACTCGACACTGCGGCGCAGGCGCAGCTCGTCATCGATGATGGCTGACAGATCCGGCCCGCCAGCATCCGCTGGCCGCGCCATAGTCAGGCAAGCGAAAAAGCACAGCCCGAGCTGGCTGGCCTGAAAAATCATCCAACCTCTCACGTCGCCCACGTCATACCCAGAAGATCCGGTTGCCCACTTTTCCTGTGAAGTAGTCGATGACGAGCCAGATACCATTACAGAGAGACTGGCCCACGATCAACCCGAGGAAAAAACGTTGGCTTTGGCGGTAGATCGACGCTCCGCCGTGGCGCAGCACGATACGCTTGATGAACCAGGCGAGAAACACGTTGAACCAAATGAAGGTCATCATGGAATTCGCACCGATGGGGAAACCGAGGGGATGAACCGGCCACCAGGGCAGCCGTTGCCGCAGCCACATCATGGTGACCATGGCCATGGCCCCACCGGTGAAAAAGCCCAATCCCGGCCAGTACGTCCCCTCTGTCTCCAGGTTGCGCAGTGCCTGGTTGTAGGTGTCGGCAGGCAATCCCTGGAAGAACCAGGAGTTGAGGTTGATCCCGCCATGACGGTATGACATGTGAAAAATCATCCAGAACGACCCGGCGGCGCCAATGAACAGGGCAAGGATCATGGCCCAAAACACGATCCGCCGGTTGTGCGGCTCCATCTCCTCGGTCATCTTGAGCGCGTTCGTCGCCGTCGCCATGACGAAGACCCGGATGTCGGCGGCCCAGACGTGGGCCAGGGACAGGTTGACGACGCCTGTGGGCCCCACCAGAGTGGCTCCGAGGCTATGGACGACCAGGTCGCTGGCGATCATCGGCGAGCGCACTGCCGCCAGTCCCGCCTCGGCGACGACCCGGGTGATGCCGAGGAAGATGAGCATCGCCAGCAGGACGAAAAGCGCCGCCACCCACAGCGGCGTGCCCATGATCCACAACCATAGCGACATCATCATCGTGCCGCCCACCAGACCGCAGACGGCGCCGCGGTACGGCAGGATCTCGTCGGCGTCAGCAATCTCCGGGGCCCGCCCCAGCGCCTTGGCAAACACAGACTGGTAGTGTTCGCGTCCCACCCACAGGCCCACGAGGACCATCGCCAGCAGGGCGCCAAGTCCCTGGTAGCCGAGGAAGGGACAGTCGGCGACGCCGAAGCTGAGGTTCTGCGTCGATTGCAGGCCGATGAGGGAGAGAACCTCCTTCTCGAACCGCGCAAAGAGATGGAAGATCCAGATCCCCGCGGCGATGTTGGCGTTGATGAAGTAGGAAAACCCGAGCATGGCGAAGCTCAATGCGAGTTGTAACGGTTGCCGGCCGAAAAACGGTACCTCCCACTGCAGGGTCGGCACCGGCACTTGCGGAAAATACCGGTGCAGCCCCAGCAGACTGCCGGCGATCAAGGGCAGCGAGGCACCCAACCACATACCGGGTTGCCGAAAGAAGCCGTTGACGATTCGGTCGGGGGCCTCGGAACGAATCATCGACAATCCCACCTGGGCGATAGGATAGGCGAGTCGCTCCCGCTCCATCCACTGGCGACGCACGATGACGGCAACGCAGACCATCGAAATGTAGAGCGACAGCAGGAAGATCCCCCACCACGTCAGCGGTTCCACCCAACTGCTGTACGGGATCTGTTCCGTCGTACCGGACAGGCCCTCGTAAAACAGACGGCTGCCTGTGCCGTCGTCCACCATGGCCCGCTCCGGCAGATGTGGGATCAACTTCTCCTGCCACCTGTTCTCCGGCGAGGCAAAGTAAAAGATGGCGGTGATGATCGGCAGGATCTGCTCGCTGAGTCCCATCGTGCACACGGCGGAGACGATGAGGAGCATCGCATAGACGAGGATCAGTTCCGATCGATTCAATGCCAGAGATCCGCCGCGCAGAGCGAGGCATAGATTGATCCACGCCGTGATGACGAGGAAGGTTCCGAACAACAGGCCCGGTGAGTACGGATCGATGCCGACACCGTCGGTACGCAGATAGAGAGCGACCCACGAGACGGTGGCGGCCACCGCGACGAGAGCACCGAAGCGTGGCCCGCCGCGGGCGACGATCTTGAACAGGCAGTTGAGGACGCCGATGAGGAGGAGAAAGAGAAAAATCGCCCCAGGCGTCGAGAAGTCGAGGGCCATGTACGACCCCCGGATGATCATGTTCCCGTACGGGGCACCGACGGCGAGGAAGAAGGAGAGGAACCCGCCAATCCAGAACGCCCGCAGTGACAGTCTCTCGACGCTTGTGCCGAGTACGGTTTCTGTGCGGGTCGCCAGGTAGCTGGAGTATGCTCGGGGGATCCCGCGTCGCAATTCGCCTCTCGCTGTTGGGTGGCCACAAGATACGCCCCCCTGTCCGAAGGGGGCAATCGTCTTGACCGTGACGCCCGACGGGGTTGTTATTGGGCGCATGCCCGAAGCCTTCATCGATATCGTCCGGCGGCTGCTGCCGCTGCCCACGGCCCCCTACCACGAGCACCATGTCATCGAGGAGGTTCGGCGCTTTGCGAGCCAGCGGTCGCTGTCTGTCGAGGCCGATGAGTTCGGCAACCTGTCGCTGAGCGTCGGCACCCCGACGTCTGGACTCTGCCTGACGGCCCACCTCGACCATCCGGCTCTGGGCCTGGCGAGACGCGAGTCGACACGCGACATCCTCTTCGAGAAGCTGGGCGGCGTCCCCACGGACCTTACCCGCGATGCCCGGGTTCTGCTTTACGACACGGCGCCGGGGCGCACTCTCCCCGAACCCATCGGCGGCGGATCGGTGACAGCCTTTCTCGAAGAGGGTGTGCCGGGGTCGTCGACACCGTGCCCGGCCTTCCGCGTTCGCGTCGACGGCGACGTGCCGGATGTCGAGTTGTTCGCTGTGTGGGATCTGACGCCCTGTGCCCTCGAAGGCGAACGTATCGTCGGCAGGGCCTGTGACGATCTGGTCGGCGTCTGCGTCGCCCTGGCGACGCTCGACCATTGCCACGAACAAGGTGCGTCGTTGTCCGTCCTGCTCACACGGGCCGAGGAAACCGGCTTCGGCGGAATGCTTGCCGCTGTCGAGGCTGGCGGTCTCGATGCGGAGGCGGCCTACATCAACATCGAGTGCTCATCCTATCGCGCCGGCGCACCGCTGGGAGATGGTCCCGTGATCCGTGTCGGCGACCGCCGCTGGATTTTCGACGCCGGCGTCACCGCCGCCCTCTCCTGCTGTGCCGAAAAGCTGACGCGGACGCAGCCAGGATTCCGCGTACAACGCCGCCTGATGGACGGCGGCGTCTGTGAAGCCACGCCCCTGTCGCGCAGTGGCCGCGCCACGGGCGCTGTGGCCCTGCCTCTCGACAACTATCACAACAACGGCGGCCACCACCTGCTGCCCGAAGCCGTCCACTTGCGCGATGCGGAGAACCTCGTCACACTGCTTGCGGAACTGGCGCTGCAGCCGCAAGGTGCGCGTGCCGTCGTCGACGACTCCGTCAGCGCCCTCGATGGCATGCTCTCCTCACGACGTGCGCTTCAGATCGAGCGTCTGCGGACGATGAAAATCGCCTGAGAGGTAAATCTCAGACCATCGTCCAGCCGCCGTCCACCACCAGCGTGTGCCCCGTGATCATGCTCGCCGCGTCGGAGGCGAGGAAGATGACGGGCGCCGAGATCTCCTCCGGTTCGGCCAGATCACCCCGCAGCAGGTTCTTCGTCTTCACCGCTTCAGCAAACGCGCGACTGTCTTTCATTGCACCCTCCGCCATGGGCGAACGCGTCACCGTGGGCGCCACGGCGTTGACGCGGATGCCGAACTCCGCCCACTCCGCCGCCATCGTCCTCGTCAGGTTGTTGACGCCGCCCTTGGCACCAGAGTAGGGGCCGCGCTCAGGGGCGCCGATGACGCCGGCCTGGGATGAGATATTGACGATGTTGCCCTTGACGCGGCGGGCGATCATCTGTTTCGCCATCGACTGGCTGCAGAAGAACACGTTCTTGAGATTCGCGTCGACGATGAGGTCGTAGAGTTCCTCATCATAGTCGACGATGCGCGCCAGCTTGTTATACCCGGCGTTGTTGACGAGCACGTCGATATCACCGTAGTGGGCCTCCACGGCATCAAAGAATGAGTGGATGGAGGCGACGTCGGTGACGTCGAGAGTGTGGATGAAACACGCGCCACCCATGACTTCGACCTCGGTCTTCAAGGTCTCCAGCTCCGTCAACGTGCGACTGCCGACGGCGATTCGCGCTCCGGAACGGACGGCGTCGAGGGCGATCGTACGACCGATGCCGCGTCCCGCTCCGGTGACGATGACGGTCTTACCTTCCAGTTCAAAGCACTTCAGATGTGACAAACGAGTTCCTCCCCCTGCTTTCATTGAATGCACTGCTCCGGCGTCCTTCGCCGAACGGTGCAATAAGAGTCATGCGGCAGCCATCTGCAGCGCCCCCGCCGGGAATACGGCGACGCGCGCCGCATCGCCGTGGATACTCTGCAGTTCGGCCACCATAACCTTCCACTCGCGAAACAGGGTCACGTGGGTTCCGTAGAGCGCCTCGCAGTCGTAGTGATTGACACCGGGCGAAAAAAGGAAGGTGCGCCGACGCTGGGGACCGGGCCGGCCCCGCAGGGCTGTTCCCGGGCCCAGCACGGAGTGCCAACCAAGACCCTCGGGGCAGGCACTGGCGATGACGATCGTGCCCGCTTCGGCCATAGGATCGTGGGAGCAACCGTTGAGCGGCACCAGGGCGAGGCCCGCCTGACACAACTCTGTGTCCTTCGGAAAGGCGTTGAACACGCCGATGTCGACGGAGGCCGCAGGAGGCATGTCGGTGGCGTACCGCATCGCCCCGAGTTCGCAGCCACGCTCGAAGGCCGCGTCCGTGTCGCCGACGACGAGATCGACGATTTCGAGCTCCTCGTTCAGCAGCGGATTGACGATGTAATTCATGCCCGCCATACGCGCCACTTCGGACAGATGCCCACGGAAGGGCTCGCCGTGAACATGCCGGTGGTTGAGCATGATCGTCTGCTGGCCGCAGGCTCCCGGAATCAGCAGCTTGGCGCCACCACCGAACATGCCGCCCCGTGGCGTGATCATACCCAGGGCGATACGAACCTGGCAGCCCATCATGTCGCGATTGACGAAGACCGGCACGCCGAGGCTTGAGTAGCCGAGAAACTCCAGGTTCTCATAGGCGTTGTGGTTGACGACCCGGTAGCGGTCCACCACATCGGCGCCAACCTTCTTGATGAAGTCGTCGCGGGTCATCGGTCGGTGTGCAGCAAGCGCTCCGATGATCGTGATTCCGGCATCCGGTACACCCGCCGTGGCGAGTTCCTCCAGCACATACGGAAGCAGGCGGAAGGCCGGTGTCGGGCGTGACAGATCGTCGACGAGGATCGCTGCCGTCGCTTTTCCCGCGGCGACCTCTCGAAGCCGAGGTGCGCCGATGGGTTCGGCCAGCGCCTTGCGAATGCCGGCGTCACCGATGTCTACGCCTCCTCGCATGCGGTACACGTCGACCTGCCAGCCGGCGGGAAAGCGCATCGCCAGCGGTTGGGTTCCATACCACGCGGCCCAGGGGACGTTCAGTTCGGTCATCAGTGCAGGCCCATGGCGCGCAGGTTGTCGAGGCTCAGCTTGAGACTGTCGAAGGGATCTCGCTGGCAGCGGTCCTGCTCGACGAGATACCACTCGATGCCACTGTCGCGGCAGGCGTCGAGGATCGGTCCCCACTCGAGGTTGCCCTCCCCCACCTCGGCAAACAGCTGCTGGCTGCCCTCCATGGCCAGATCTTTCAGGTGTACGACGTGCATGCGATCGCGTAATCGATGTAACCAGGTTACGGGGTTGGCACCGCCGTGCTGAATCCAGTAGGTGTCAATCTCGAAGGAGAATGTCGCCGCGTCGCTCTCGTCGGCGAGGATCTGCAGGCCCGTGCGTTTGCCGACCCGCTCCAGTTCGAAGCTGTGGTTGTGGTAACTGAAAGTGAGTCCCACCTCGATCAGAGGCCGCGCCGCCGCCGACGCCTCCCGCGCAAAACGGGCGAAACCGTCGTTGTCGCGATACTCTTGCGGCATGCCGCCGATGGCGACGTGGCGACACCCCCACAGCTCGTGATCGTCGATGACGGCCTGTGGTTCGTCGCGGATGCGGTCGAAACCGATATGGGTGGCTACGATCTTCAGTCCCGCATCGTCGGCGACCTGCTTCAGTTCCGGGGCGCCAATCGGCCCCAGGCCGGAACACTGGACTGCTTCGTAGCCCATATCACGGACGCGGGCGAAGGTCTTGCGAACATCATCCGGCGTCTTGAGAAAGTCTCTCAGCGTGTAGAGCTGGGCACCGATGACGGAGGCGCTCATGACTCATCTCTCTATCGAGGGGATCAATCTTTGCGAGGGCGAAAGAGCGTAGCCATTGCACCAGGCCGGGTCAACGCGGGGACCGCCCTCGAAAGACCGGCAGGAAACCCCGCAGCCCCCAGGCGACGGCGACGACTCCGAGGGCCGCCCATAGAGCCATCGAGCCCACGGCGAGAGGCGCACCCCACGCCACAGCCATGGCGCCGCCCTGCACGCGGCCGAGGGGGCCCGAGCCGATGGCCAGCACCAGCGCCCCCATGGCTCGCGAGCGCATCTCGTCCGTGGCTTCCACCAGGATGATCGAACTCTGCATGATGCTGAACCCCGCCAGCCCGACGCCCGAGACCACCAGCGCTGTCAGCGACAGCGGAAAGGAGGTCGACAAGGACAGTCCCATAAGGCCGACGCAGCCCAACAAGGAGCCGCCGGCAAAGATCGCCTCGTGGCTGTATCGCTCCCGACCCCAGTTGACCAGCAACAGCCCCGCCAGGCCACCGACACCGCTGGCGGCGCCGAGCATACCCAGACCTGTCGGACCCTGTCCGAGCACGTCGCGGGCGATGACGGGCAATATCGCCTGAAACGGAAAGGCCCAGGCGTTCATGATGACGGTGATCGCCAGCGTACCGAGTATGGCTGGTTGCCGCTTCACGTAAGCCAGCCCTTCGCGCAGGCGACGCCAGGCGGCAGCAACACCCTTCGGCGGCGACGGCGAACGCGAATCCGTGCGCATCCCGGCGAGGAGTACGACACCTGCGGCGCTGATGCCGACAAGAAGGCCGAGGGCGCCACCGGTACCCAGCCGTTCCATGCTCAACCCCGCCAGCAGCGGTCCTGTCAGTCGGGTCAGGGCCTGCAGCACACTCTCCAGCACCATGCCGTCGACAACGCGGTGACGCCCCACCAGATCGGGGACCAGCGCTCGCCGTGTCGGCCAGTCGAGAGCCCAGGCGGAGCCGTTGACCAGGGCCACCGCCGCCAGGTGCCAGTACTCGAGCCTGCCGCTCAGGTACAGCCCCAGGAGAGCGGTCGCTCCCACAAGGTTCACACACTGGAGAGCCAGAACGAGTTTTCGGCGACGAAAGCGCTCGCCCCATACCGGCCCGAAGAAACCGACCACGGGAAGTGGCACAGACCGGCAGAACGCGACGACGGCGACCCACCAGGCTGAGTCCGTCATCTGCAGCGCGATCCACCCGAGGGCAACCTGCTCCATCCACATCGATTGCCACCAAAGCCCATCGGCGATCCAGAGCCGCAGGTAGTCCGGGTTGCGCAGCGGCGCGAAGAGCCCACCGCGGGGTGCCTGTTCAGAGACGGTTGTCGTCATATATTGCGCGTGCGAGGGACAAACCCGCAGCCGACGACGCGAAAGAGGACGAGATGGGAGCGCTGGAGAAACTCGAGGAACTGGGACTGTGCCTGCCGGACCCGCCGGCGCCTGCGGGCGCTTACACCCGGGCGGTGCGCGCCGGCGATCTGGTTTTCGTTTCCGGGCAACTGCCGATGGCAGACGGAGTCATGACCTGTAGCGGGGCTGTGGGTGGCGACGACGACCCCACCGCGGATGACGGCTACGCGGCAGCGCGGCTGTGTGCCCTCAACGCTCTCGGCGTACTCGCCGCCGAGGGGCACGACCTGGACCGCGTGCGCATCGTCAGGATGACGGGGTTCGTCTGCAGTGCCCCGGGATTTACCGGGCAGGCGCAGGTCGTCAACGGTGCCTCGGAGTTGATGGCCACCGTCCTCGGCGACGCCGGTGTTCACGCGCGGGTCGCCGTGGGGGTGAGTTCCCTGCCCCTCGACGCTGCCGTCGAGCTCGAGGTCATCGCGGTGGTTGGTTAGTGTACCGGACTCAGTGCCCGATGTCGGTACCGGGAGTTCCGTCGGCCGGTGCAACCTTCCCGGGGGTGTCGGCGACATCGGCTGGTGCGATGTCGGCAACTTCACCCGAGCTGGCGTCGGCGGTCTCGGCGGCAGGCTCCGCAGCGCTGCCGTTGCCGGAGATGGACTCGAGGTCGCCATCGGCAGGGGCTCTGCCCAGCATGCGGCGTAGTTGCTCCCCTTCCATGATCTCCTTGTCGAAGAGGACCTCGACCACCTCCTCGAGTACGTCGCGCCTGTTTCCGAGAACTTCGACGGCACGACGGTAGCACCCGGAGATGATGTCGTTCACCTCCTCGTCGATACGCCGCGCCGTGTCCTCGCTGTAGTCACGGTCCGAGCCGCCCATGCCGAGAAACTGGCTCTGGTTGCGATCGTCTCGATGCGCCACCAGGCCCAGGGTCTCGCTCATGCCGTATTCCTTGACCATACTCTCCGCCACTTGCGTGGCCCGCATCAGGTCATTGGCGGCGCCGGTCGTGTTCTCCTTGAAGACGAGATCCTCGGCGGCACGGCCGCCGAGCAGGCCGCAGATGCGTCCGAGCAACTCCGGCTTCGTCATCAGGTAGCGGTCTTCCACCGGACTGTTCAACGTGTAACCGAGGGCGCCGACGCCACGTGGGATGATGGAGATCTTCTGCACCGGGTTGGTGTCGTCCACCAGTTCACCAACGATGGCATGCCCCGCCTCGTGGTAGGCGACGACGCGACGCTCCTTCTCGTTGAGGACGCGGCTCTTACGCTCGAGTCCGGCGATGGCGCGCTCCACGGCCTCGGTCAACTCGTCCATCGTGATGGCGCTCTTGTTGCGCCGCGCCGCCAGCAGGGCCGCTTCGTTGACGATGTTGGCCAGATCAGCCCCGGAAAAACCTGGCGTACGCACGGCCATGCGGCGAAGATTGACGCCGCTGTCCAGCTTCACATCCTTCGAGTGGATCTTGAGGATAGCCTCACGACCCTTCACGTCGGGCCGATCGACGCTTACGGTGCGATCGAAACGGCCAGGTCGCAACAGCGCCGGGTCCAGAATCTCTGGCCGGTTGGTCGCTGCCATCAGAATGATGCCGTTGTTCGTATCAAAGCCGTCCAGCTCGGTGAGCAATTGGTTGAGCGTCTGCTCACGCTCGTCGTGGCCGCCGAAGGAACCTACGCCACGGGCTTTGCCGAGAGCATCGAGCTCGTCGATGAAGATGATGGCCGGCGCGTGTTTCTTGGCCTGCTCGAATAGATCGCGCACGCGGGCGGCGCCGACGCCGACGAACATCTCGACGAACTGGGATCCACTGATCGAGAAGAACGGAACCCCCGCCTCCCCGGCGACGGCCTTGGCCAACAGGGTCTTGCCTGTACCCGGGGCGCCGACGAGGAGCACGCCCCGAGGGATTTTGCCTCCCAGTGCCTGAAAGCGCTCCGGTGTGCGCAGGAACTCGACGATCTCCTCCAGCTCTTCCTTGGCCTCGTCGATACCGGCGACGTCATCGAAGGTGATTCCCGTCCCCTTCTCCATGTAGACCTTGGCTTTGCTCTTGCCGATCGACATCAAGCCCCCTGACCCACCCGACATGCGGCGGGCCATGAACATCCAGATGCCGACGAAGAACACGGCGGGCAGGATCCAGCCCAGCAGCGACGTCAGCCAGGTGGGCTCACGCTTGCCGGCGAATTGGGGGACATGCTCCTGCAGCAGCTCGACGAGCCCCGGATCCTCCATCCTGCTGACAGAAAAGGTCCGCAGACCGCCCTCGCCGACACCATCGGCGTAGTACTTACCAGAGATATTGTCAGCGCCAACGTAGACTTCGGCGACGCGGCCCTCCACCACCCACTGGCGGAAGTCGCTGTACTTCACCGAGTCGACCTGCCCTTCGAAGTAACTCTGCATCACGAGAAGCAGAAGAATGGTCAGGATCGCGTAGGCGATCGACAGCTGGGTCTTTCGGTCCAGTCGCATGGGGGCCTTCTGGCGGGGAGCGAACCCGGAGCCTGAGCGGACGCAGGCCGCATGCCGCGACGTCTCGATGGACGCGCGCATGCCGCTAACAGGTTGGAGAAGAATCAGTTATGTAGGTTTTGGAACGACACGGCGAAGATAACCGGCCGGGGAGCATGGGTCAAGGTCATGCCCTCCGGTTGCGCCGCCTCGATAGGACGCCCGAGGGCGGTTACCGATCCCGGGAATCCGAAGGCGGGTGTCCGCACCCGCTCTAGTTCAGAGGCGCCTGGCCACGTTGACGATCGTCGTCCTCATCGATCGCATCGAGCGCGTCCAGCAGGTCGCCGATGAGGGTCGGCGATGGCCCTCCCTCCACGAGCAGGAACCCTCGCTCGAGGAACGACTCCACCACGTCCCGGTCGGCGTGGGATGTCAGCTTCCGCTTTGTCATCGTTTGGCGAAGGCACAGCCCAAGATAGAGAGCGGCCTCGGTCCCTAGATATCGGCAGGATCGGGCACGTCTCCGGTCTTTTCCGCTACGAAAAAGCGTTCGCCGTCGGCGAAGACCGACCAGACGCTTGGAGGCCGCCTTGTCTCAATTCGCGTGCGCGTGTTGTAGTGGAGGACGCGGAAGCCGGCGGCGCGCAGCATACGCCGCAAGGTGCCCGGCAGCAGGATCTGCAGATACCTGGCCTCTTCCAGCTCGTCGTCGATGAATCGCTCACCCAGCTCCCTCTCGCGCATCGGCAATCCGACCTGACCGAGGAGGAAACGGGCGAAGGCGCGCAGGCGCATGGGTGCGTGTCGGTTGAGGGCGAGCAGAGAGTGGGTACAGAACACGAAGCGCCCGCCGGGACGAAGAACGCGGTGCACCTCCGCCAGGACACGGCGCTTGCCGGCGATGCCGGGCACCAGCTCCAAGCCGTTGTACGAATACAGTGCCGCGTCGAAACTGCCGTCGGGGACTCCCTCGAGCTTGCGGGCGTCCATGACGGCAAACTCCGTCAGATCCTCTACGCCCAACTGCCGCGCCTGCTCCCGGGCCACGTCGATCATCAGCTCGCTGATATCGATGCCAAACACGGGCAGGCCGATCTCGGCCAGGGCGACCGTTGTGCGCCCGGCGCCACAGCCAAGGTCCAGGACCCGCGCGTCGTCGGCAAAGTAATCGAGGACCAGGGTCTCTTCCGATGGCCACAGTCCGACGGAGGCGTAGCGCGTGACGACATCCGGCGATTCGTAAGCGGTACGGATCAGCCGCAGGATCGCCGCCTCGCGCTCGGTATGCCCGTCACCGGCGGGGGCGTCACCGCTCGAGCCTGTCACGGTGGGGGCGACGCAGCCCGCAGGGTCACCCCAACAGACCCGGATTCTCGAGGATGTCCTTGAGGCGCTGCAAGAAACGGGCGCCCATGGCCCCGTCGATGGCGCGGTGGTCGGCAGACAGGGTCAGGAACATCATGGGCCGCACAGCCATGCCGTCGGTGCCGAGAGCGACGACGGTGGGCTCGATAGCGCCCACCGCGAGAATCGCCACCTGTGGCGGGTTGATGATCGCCGTAAAGCGCGTGATGCCGAACATGCCCAGATTGGATACGGTGAAGCTGCCCGTCGTGAGGTCATCGAGGCTCAGCCGGTTGTGCCGAGCCCTATCGACGAGACGCCGCGATTCGACGGCGATATCGTCGATGGCGCGGGCCGTCACGTCGCGCAGCACGGGAACCATCAGGCCCTGAGGCGTGTCGGCGGCGATGCCGATGTCGATGGTCTGCTGCTGGTGGACGTGGCCATCGATGAAGTGGCTGTTCACACGCGGGTGTTCCTGCAGCGCCATCGCCGCAGCCTTGAGGATGAGATCGTTGTAGGAGACCTTACGGTCCTGGGCGGCATAAGCGGCGCGCAGCTGCTCGAGCCTGGCGGCACAGACCGCGGTCTCCAGGTAGATGTGGGGTGCCTGTTGAGAGCTGGCGGTCAACCGCTCGGCAGCGATTTGCTGGGGGCGCGTCAACTCCACTACCTGACCGGCGACGCTCGGCGTTGCGGCGCCGACACGGGCCTCCACGTCAGCGGCGACGATTCGACCGGACGGTCCGGATCCCGCGATCCCATCCAGGACAATGCCGTGCTCCTCGGCGATCCGGCGGGCTTTCGGCGAGGCCCGGTGGGGACGACGGCCATTGCCGGTGCCGTGAGGGCTCGCCGGGGTTGCCGCCGCCTGGGGAATCGATATCGACGGCGTTGACACCGTGGGTGTTGGAGGTCTCGACTCGAAATGCGTGATGTCCTCGTCGACGGCGGCGATCACACCTATGGGCGTGGCCACATCGACCTCTTCACCCGCCTCGACAAGGATCCGGCGCAGGACACCGGCAGCCTGCGCCTCGACCTCCATCGTCACCTTGTCGGTGACCACTTCGAGGAGGGGCTCGCCGCGCTCGACATCGTCCCCTTCTGCCTTCAGCCAGGCACCGATCGTTCCACGTTCCATGGTCAGCCCAAGCTTGGGCATGACCACTTCCGTCGCCATCAGTCAGCCACCGTCCGCCACGCTCACCGTTTGCCCTTGTCCTTCTTCCCGGATTGGTCAACTGTGTCTCCCGCAGCCTCAGAGCCCTCCACGAGGGCGCCACCAACAGGCGCGCCATCCTGGACGAATTTGTGATAGGCCACACTGCCCCAGATGACGACGAGACCGATGATGGACACGATCAGGATCGTGCGATCGGGCTCGACCATTTCTTGCATGTAGGGTTCCTCTCTGTGCGACGGAGTCGCGGCAGGCCGGGAAGCGCTTCGTCTCGATCACTCCACGGCGGCGGCATCGGCCAGCAATCGCAGAGCACGATCGAGAGCCTGTACTATTTGTGTAACGCTGACGGCTCGGATGTCTCTGTCCTGCACGACCTCGACCAGCTCGTTACGGCCGGACACCCAGCGACGCGCATCCTCGTCGAAGATGGCGACACACGGAAGATGCAGGGAGATGGCCAGATGCAGGACATCGGTGTTGCAGGAGATGAGAGCCCGGCACCCCTCGAGCAGGGCCGCAACACCGGACAGGTCGTCCTGTACGAAGGGGAGTACCCGGCTGCCGTACGTCCTTTTAAGATAGTTGACCTGTTTGCGCTCGGCGAGGGAAAAGAACAGGACGGCCCGGGCGCCCCGTTCGATGACGCGCCCGACGATGTCGTCGAGCTGACGTCCACTCAATCCCTGCCCCTCCCCGCCGGACAGATCGATGCCGACGACGCTGCCGCTGGCGAAGTCGCCGTCGAGGTAGCGCTCGCGCAACTGACTGCTCTTGCCGTCGCCAATCGTCCATTGAACCTCACCGCACACGTCGAGTCCGAGAATGCGCAGCAGGCTCTGGTACTGATCGGCCTCGTACACCATCTCCGAGCGGCGCACGATCTCGATGTTGTAGGGAGTCAGTCCCTGACGCTGAAATCCGACTCGCAAACGCGCCCCGCTGAGACCGCACAGCTGCGCCAGCCGATAACTGCAATCCGGTCCCAGGCACAACACCAGATCGTAGGACTCACCGCGCAGCTTCTGCACGAGTTCACGAAACTCGGGCGACCAGACCTTGTGCTCCGGCGCCGTGACGAGGACTTCGTCGACGAAGGGAATCTTCCCGGCCAACGCCCTCCAGCGCACGTCGGTGAGCAGACTGATCCGGGCGTCGGGATACTGCTGGCGAACCGATTGGTAGGTGGTAGCCCCGAGGAACAGACCACCCACGCGGTCGTTGGGCATCAGCAGCAGTTTCCGGGCTCGCCGCAGTTCACCGAAAATGTCGAGAGGTTCGTCCGCCGCCGCCCGCGGTCCACGCCAGCTCATGGTGAGACGCTCGACGAGAGACCCCCGGGTCCACGTGCCGTTCATCGGCAGTGGCTTCGAGTGAGAAAACAGAAACAGGTGGATTCGGCGAGACGGCTGCACGCGAGGCGGCAACCGATTGCAGCCTGGCGCAGGAACGTTTCCATAGTTTGAGTGTCGAGGCTCCCGGTTCGCCAAGCGCGCGATCGAGTCAGGTCAGTGGACCGTCGAGTGACCGCAACGCAGCCAACTGAGTGCATCGGCGCTCAAACGGGACCGGGCCTGGGCCAGGATGCACCTGAGAGCATTACCAGAACTTCGCCTCCGCCTTGGCCACCTGGGCCAGCTTGCGTGACTGTTTCCGATCGAACCGGTGCAGGCGGTCGCTCACGTCGAGGCCATTCATCAAGACGCTGTACAGGTCAGTGGCTGCCGG
>JAYZCA010000224.1:0-4956 GCA_036339235.1 Candidatus Latescibacterota bacterium
GGTCTTCTATGTGAGCCACGGATATATTCTACGGTTCCGTCGTCATCATTGGTGGTATCGGCTAACAGGTAGCCAAAACGGAGGAAATACAGCGGGCATCGACCATCTTCCAGAATGGGAAGGACCCTTGGGCCATCGGAACGGTTTGCCCCAATTTTGCCCCATCGGTGGGGCAAGGAGCGCCGGGAGCCTTTTGCCTCATTAGAGTACATGAGAATCGGGACTCTTTGCGAGAGACTTACGATCGTAAGTCCTTATATTGAAGGGTGTTACAGAAGGGGATGAATCAAGCGAGGCACCTGATGACGGAGGACTCCCGCCGCGGCGCTGGTGTGCGCGCCGAGGCGGTGCACAAGCGATTCCCCAACGGAACGATCGCCATCGACAGGCTCGACCTCGATGTGGAGGCAGGTCAGTTCGTCGCACTCGTCGGCCCTTCCGGCTGTGGCAAGTCCACCTTCCTGCGTCTGGTCGCCGGCCTCTCGGAGGTATCCTCCGGAATACTCACCGTCGACGGCCTGCCGCCGCCCGAAGCACGGGCAAAGCACCGTCGTCTGGCCTTCGTGCCGCAAGACCCGACGTTGTTGCGCTGGCGTCGCGTGCGCGACAATGTCGCGCTCCCCCTCGAGCTTCGGCACGTGCCGCAAGCCGACGTCCGGAAGCGGGTCGACGAGGCGCTGGAGCTGGTAGGACTGCTCGACGTCGGCCAGATGTACCCTCATCAGTTGTCCGGGGGCATGCGCATGCGCGTGTCCATCGCCCGGGCGCTGGCGACAGACCCGACGCTGCTGCTGATGGATGAGCCCTTCGGCGCACTCGACGAAATCACCCGCCAGCGACTTGAGGACGAACTGCTCGCACTCTGGCAGGAGTGTCACTTCACCTGCCTTTTCGTCACCCATAGCGTGCAGGAAGCCGCCTACTTGAGCCAGCGCCTGCTGGTCATGGGTCCTCGGCCCGCGCGGATCGCCGCCGTCCACGAGATTCGGTTTTCCGGGCCCCGTCTGCCGACGTTGCGCACCGAAACCACCTTCGTCTCCCTCGTGGCCAGCGTGTCGACCGATCTGTCTGATGCAATTGAGACTGGCAGGGCCTCCTCATGACCCCGACTCCCGTGACCCGTTTCCTAGCGACCGTAGCACCCCCGGTCCTGTTCTCCGTTCTCGTCGCCCTCGTCTGGCACGGCGCCGTCACCCTCTTTGACCTCAAGCCCTACCTGCTCCCGGGGCCGGTCGAAGTGGCCCACGCGATGTCCACGCACCTGGGGGCCCTGCTCGGTGCCGCCGCCCTCACGGCGCAAGCCGCCCTGTCGGGGTTCGTCCTCAGCTTTGCTGCCGGGTTCCTCGTGGCAGTCCTCTTCTCGCAGTCGCGATTGGCCGAACGCAGCCTCTATCCATATGCCATCTTCCTACAGACCGTGCCCATCGTCGCCATCGCACCCCTCATCGTGCTCTGGGTCGGCCACGGTCTGGCTGGCGTCGTCGCCGTCTCCTTCATCATCTCACTGTTTCCTATCATCGCCAGCACCACCGCCGGTCTCACTTCCGTCGACACGGAGCTCCTCGACCTGTTCTCTCTGAATGAGGCAAGTCGCTGGCAGGTGCTGACGAAGCTGCGCATTCCCCATGCGGTGCCAGCCATGCTGACCGGGGCGCGCATCTCCTGTGGCCTGTCGGTGATCGGTGCCATCGTCGGTGAGTTCTTCGCAGGGTACGGTACGCAGGATTTCGGCCTGGGTTACCTCATCATCTTGACGAACGCCCAGATGAAGACTCCCTACCTGTTCGCCAGCGTGCTATTTTCCACGGCGCTGGGACTCATCTTCTTCGGCGCCATCAGCGGTCTCAGTCGGCGGGTCCTCGGTCGTTTGAGCGGTGGAAGCGACGAGGTACACTAAAGTGGCCTGCCATTCGAGATCACCGCACCGGGCGCTATCTCCAGGTGAAGCCATGCTGCCCTATGCCCTCCTCGTCTTCTTCGGCCTGCTTGTCAGTTGCGGATCGCAACCCGACGCCGGGGACAGCCCTGGCGGCATCGAGCCGGTCCAACTGGCTCTCAATTGGTTCCCGGAAGCTCAACACGGCGGCTACTACGCAGCCCAGCTTCACGGCCTCTACCGGGAAGCTGGCGTCGAGGTCGACATTCTCGGCGGCGGTCCCGACGCGCCCGTCGTGCAGCGGGTAGCCACCGGTCAGGTGGAGTTCGGCCTGACCAACGCCGACGGCGTCATCACCGCCAGAGCTGCCGGCGCCCCCATCGTGGCGCTCTTCGCCCCCTACCAGATCAATCCCCGGTGCCTCGTCGTGCACGAGTCGACCGGCATCACCACCATCGAGCAGATCGCCGACGTCACCCTGGCCCTCTCCCAGCGTCCCGCCTTCTCTCACTTCCTGCGCCGGCGCTACGCCTTCCGCAACGTCACCGTCGTCCCCTACCATGGCAGCGTCACCCCCTTTCTCGAGAACGAGCGTTACGCCATGCAGGGTTATGTGTTCTCCGAGCCGGTGGTGGCTCGTCGTATGGGGGCCGACGCCAGAAGCCTCATGGTCGCCGACACCGGCTTCAACCCCTACGCCAGCGCCCTCATCGCCACCGAGGCGACGGTGCGCGATCATCCGGACCTGGTCGCCGCCGTCGTCGCCGCGTCCAGACAGGGGTGGGCGCAGTACCTGGAGACGCCACTGGCGACAAACCAGCACATCCATACCCTGAATCCTGAGATGGACATGGCGATTCTGGCGGCCGGCGTCGATCTGTCGCAGGATCTCGTCCTCGACGCCGTCGCCGGCCAGCACGGCATCGGCCACATGAGCCACCGACGCTGGGCACGGCTCCTCGAACAGATGGTAGAGGCAGGCGTCGTCGAGGCGGGCCAGGTGGCGGTAGACGAGTGCTACACCGTGAGCTTCCTCGTCAAGAGTCTATGAGCACTTGCGGCGGGCTATACCTGCAGCCGACACATTTTCGCCCGGTACTCTTTGCTTGACACATTTCCCAGACGTCCTCTTATTTGCTGTGAAATAGCGCTTTAGGACAATTCTGCCTTCCCAGCGAGCCCTGCGCCACGTCCTGCGGTGGCCGTCTCGCGAGCCCTCGACGGAGCATCTGCATATGGCCGCAAAAGGTCCTGCCACAGCGCAGGATGATATCCTCTACGTCGGCCTCGATCTCGGTACATCGCAGAGTTCGATCAGCACGAGCACCGACCGGCATTGTACCGTTACCAGCGTCGTCGGCTGGCCGAAGGATCTGATCTCCTACAAGTTTCTGCAGAAGCAAGTCGTCATCGGCGATGAGTGCCTCGAGAACCGGATGGCTGTCGACATGATCTGGCCTCTCGAGCACGGCGTCTTCCGCCACAGTGCCGCTGATGAGAATGACGGTACCGACGGCGAGGACCGTGAAGCCGAGGCCATCGAACACCTGATCACCTACATCATCGAGCAGGCCGAGGCCAACCCGGACCAGGAGATCCGCGTCGTCATCGGTTGTCCGGCCAGGGCCTCCGAAGAGGACCGCAAGATGCTGATCGACGCGGTCTCGGGACTCGTCAATTTCGCCATGGTGGCCTCCGAGCCCTTTCTGGTGGCCTATGGTCTCGACCTGTTCAACAATGCACTGATCATCGATATCGGTGCCGGCACCCTCGATCTGTGTCGCATGCACGGCACGATCCCTTCCGAGGAGGACCAGCGCACGCTGAACAAGGCGGGGGATTACATCGATTCTCGTTTCCACATGCTGTTGCAGGAGAAGGTGCAGGACTCGCCCATCACGCTCGAAATAGCGCGCCGTATCAAGGAGCAATACGCCTTCGTCATTTCTAGCAAGGAAGTGATATCCGTAGACTTCCAGGTGAGCGGCAAGCCCAAGACATATGATGTCACCAACGAGCTGCGCGAGGCCTGCGAGAGCCTGCTACCCGACTTGATCGAGAGCGCTCGCGAGTTGATCGTCGGCTTCGACCCCGAGTTTCAGAACGAGTTGCGCCAGAACATCGTCCTGGCTGGTGGCGGCAGTCAGATTCGCGGCGTGGCCGAAGAGGTGCGCTCCAACCTGACGGAGTTCGGTACGTGCCGCGTCAGCGCCGTCGAGGATCCGGTCTACGCCGGCGCCAATGGCGCGCTGAGCCTGGCGATGGACATGCCTGAATCTGAGTGGCGCCGCCACTCCACATCCGGTTGAGACCTACTGGTCTGAGAAGATTATGGGAATTCTCGCGTTCTTGACGTCATCGCGGCTGAAGGCCGAGCTCATGCGCCAGCGGGATGAAATTGCCCGCATGCATCAGATGCTCGATGTGGAAGTGGCGCAGCGACAGGAGGCTGAAAAGCAGTCTCGGGAGGCTGAAAAGCAGTCTGATGATCAGGCACAGACGATGCAGACTCTCACAGAGGAAACCGAAGCCCTGCGATCCTCCCTCGATGAAGGCAAAACGAGCCTCGAGAAGGAACGGCAGACACTGAAGCAGCAGATCGACGAGATAGCCAGGATCCGTGACACCGACGTGCGCATCGCCACCCTGCGCCAGGAACTCGACGAGAGGCAGCGCCAGCGCACCGAGGTGACGGAGCAGAACGCGAAACTGGCTGAGCGCTCCACCCAACTGGAGAAACGGCTCAACGAGATGGCCGCGGCGGTGCAGAGTTCTGAGGAACGCATTCGTAAACTCGATGAGGAGAAGGTCGAACTGCAGAAGGACCTCGACAAGATCATGGGGCGCCGGTAATCGAGCCGCTCGCTGATACAGCCCCGACTCGCCCCGACTCGCCACGACGCGAGCCGGGGCTTTTCTTTTAATGATGCCCGAACCCATCGGCGTACTGCTGCTCAGCTTCAGTCGTCACAGCCACCAGCGGAATTTCGTTCCCGGATTCGTCGGTCACCCCCGCACTCGGATCGTCGCGATCGCCGACGATGACGACACGATCGACGACGATCTGCGGCAGCTGAATC
>JAYZCA010000225.1:0-10590 GCA_036339235.1 Candidatus Latescibacterota bacterium
CACCTGAAGATCACCAAGGGCAGCGTGTCGTCGGCGATGAAACACCTCAAGGAGCGCGGCTACATCCAGGAGGACCACAATCGCTTCCTCGAGCTGACCGAACACGGTCTGCAGGTCGTCTGGGAGACCGAAGCGACGCGACTCACGGTCAAGAAGTTCCTCTCCGACGCGCTCGGCATGGACGACGACGATGCCGAAATCGACGCCTGCAAAGTGGAGCACCTCGTCAGCACCGAAGCCCGGGGTCGCCTCGTCGGCTTCCTTCGGTTCCTGTTCTCCGAGGACAAGGTGGCCGCCGACTTTCTCGGCGCTTTCCGCGTAGCGATGGCAACGGCCGACTTGGAGTGCAAGAAGGATGTCCCCAACTGTCTGCTGTGCGACGAAGTCTGCTTCCTGCAGCCGCGGCTTTCGGAACTGCACGGCCACTGACCCTTCACCTGCCAGCCACATCGGGCCGCCGCTGCCTGCTGTGGTTTTCTAGACCATGACCGGGTTCTTCGATCTGTTGCGTCGGCAGATGCTGCCCGTCGGCCTGCTCACCGTGGCCCTCGTGGGCCTCCTGTGGCCCACGCCCGGTCGCGCCATGGGACGGCTGCCGACGCAGTACATCGCGGTCAGCGCCATCTTCGTCTGCGCCGGCCTGCTGCTGCGCACCGACGAGATCAGCGCCGCCCTGCGCGCCTGGCGGGCCTCATGCTGGGGTGTTGTGTCCATCCTCTTCGTCACCCCCGCCATCGGTGGCGTCATCGCTTTCAACGTGCCGATGGAACCCGCCTTCCAGCTCGGTCTGGCGCTCTTCGTCTGCATGCCGACAACCCTGTCCTCCGGCATCGCCCTGACGACACAGGCCCGTGGCAACGCCGCGCTTGCCCTGTTGCTCACGGTCGTCACAAATCTGGTCGGTATCTTCACGATTCCCTTCGTCCTCGTCTCCGTGCTCGGGACGCTGGGAGAGGTCGAGTTATCAGCGTGGGATCTGCTCTTCAAACTCTGCCTGGTGATCCTGCTGCCCCTGCTTGTCGGCCGCCGGCTGCGCCGTCACATCCTCTTTTGGGTGGACGCCAACCGGCCGCGCATCACGACGTTCAGCAACCTGGCCCTGATCAGCATTCCCTGGATGAAGTTCTCCGAGTCCTCAGATCGCCTGGCGGGGGTGGCCATCACGAACCTGCTCATTCTGGTGGCGGCCGGTCTCGTCGTACATGCCGTGTTCCTTCTGCTCAACACCGGTGTTAGTCATGCCCTCGGTCTTGAGCTGGCGCAACGCAAGGCAGTGGTACTGATGGCGAGTCAGAAGACGCTGCCGGTGGCCCTCACAGTGCTGGCCCTGATTCCGGACAGCGCCGTGCCGGCGGACGTGAAAGGTCTCATCGCCATCCCCTGTATCACCTCGCATCTAGGGCAGATTTTCATCGACGCCGTCATCGCCACAAAATGGTCGGCCGCGCCAGACGGCTGACAAAAAAAGGGGTGGATCCGGCGCGGTGGCCACCGAGATTCGCAAGTTGACTGTCGCCATCGAAAACCGCGTTTTCTGGGACGGAACGCCGTGGGGACTATCGCCGAAGCTGGGCGAATCGCTACGGAGCGCCACACGGCTGAGCAGAAACAAACGGTTGGAGGACGAGCTTTGATACGTTACACGAAACCTCACCTGTTGCTGATTACGACCGACCAGCAGCGCGGAGATTGCCTGGGGTGCGAAGGGCACCCGGCTGTCGAGACGCCTTTCATCGATGCGCTGGCCGAGAACGGCACTCGCTTCCGCTGCGCCTACACGTCGGTGCCGTCGTGTACACCGGCGCGGGCGGGCATCATCACCGGCATGGACCAGTGGAATCATGGACGGCTGACGATGACGGGGAATGATGCGCTGGAGTATCCGGCGACACTTCCAGGGGAGTTGGCCGCCGCCGGCTACCACACACAGCTGGTGGGCAAGGCGCACCACGCACCGCAGCGCCGCCGCTACGGCTTCCAGAACATGGTGCTCGACGAGTCGGGACGGCGGGATTCCGGCTTCATGTCCGACTACCATGCGTATTTCGATCGTGCCAGGGAGGGGGAGTACGGTTACCGCGACCACTCCGTCGACTGGAACAGCTGGATGGCGCGCCCCTCCCATCTGCCGGAGCACCTGCACCCGACGTACTGGACGGCGAGTGAGGGGATCCGGGCGCTGGAGAATCGCGATCCCACGTCCCCCTTCTTCCTGTGGCTGTCCTTCGCACGACCACACTCACCCTACGATCCGCCGCAGGCGTATTGGGACATGTACGTCGACCATCCCGACATTCCGCGGGCTCACGTCGGCGACTGGTCGGCGCGCTACGACCGCAGGGTAGCCGACGTCAACGCGCCAAGATCGCACCGTTCGGACCGCGAGACCCGTCGTGCCCGTGCCGGGTACTACGGCAACATCACCTTTATCGATCACCAGATCGGTCGCTTCCTCTACGAGTACCGCAAGCGCGACCCCGAGGGCCTGGCCAACACCCTGATCGTGTTCACCTCCGATCACGGTGACATGATGGGCGACCACCACCACTGGCGTAAGACCTACGCCTACGAGGGCTCTGCCCGCATTCCCTTCGTCGTAAACTGGCCGAGCGCTTGGGGCCAGGACCTGCCTCGAGGCACCGTGCGCGACGAGCCGATCGAACTGCGTGACATCATGCCCACCCTGCTCGAGGCAGCCGGTGTCAGACACCCCGACTCGGTGGACGGCAGCAGTGTGTTGGCGCTGGCGCGCGACGAGGCCGTCGGCTGGCGTGACTTCGTGCAGGGGGAGCACACCAGCTGCTACGACGACGAACACGGCATGCAGTACGTCACCGACGGCCGGGAGAAGTACGTGTGGTTCCACCACACCGGAGAGGAACGGTTTTTCGACCTGACGGCGGACCCAGGTGAGTGCGTGGACCTGGCGGCCGATCCGGCGTGGCAGGAGCGCATCGACGCGTGGCGAAACCGGCTGGCCGAGGTCAACGAGAAACGGGGCGATCCACGTGGCCAGGCAGGGTGCCTCGTGCCGCAGCCCGACGGTGCTCTGCGCCTGTCGCCCAACTATGCGCGCTGGCGTGATCGTGCGGCGGCCTCCATACAGGATTGGCGCGGCCAGGCCTGATGCCGGATTCGAGCCGGGTTGCCTACCTGGGTCAGGTCGTCCACCGTGAGGTCGACGAATACGGTCCGATAGATGTAGTCGACGAGAATGATGGCCGCTTGCGTTCCCTGCAATTCGGCTCGTCGGCACGACAGAGTACGATGTTCGTCAACCGCCCCGACGAGCTGGCCCTCGAATACACCCGCTGCATGATGACGGCGCTCCTGTTCTTGAACGCCGATCCCGAAAGGGTGCTGATGCTGGGCCTTGGCGGCGGTTCGCTGGTAAAATTCCTGTTGCGCTGGTGTAGCGGCTGTGCGATGGATGTCGCCGAGTTGCGTGCCTCCGTCGTCGAGGTGGCACAACGCTACTTCGCGCTGCCAGACACACATCAGCGTCTGCATGTGCACGTGGGCGACGGCAGCAGCTTCATCCAGCAGACACCGCCGACGCCGTGGGATCTGGTCCTGCTCGACCTGCACACCAGCGAGGGTATGTCTCCCGTCGTCCTGGCCCATGATTTCCTGCCCGCCTGCAGGCGTCATACCGCCGCCGCCGGTGTTTTGGCGGCCAACCTTTGGTACGGTATCGACCGCATCGCCGAACGCCGCTTGCGTCGACTGCTGGAGTCCTGCTTCGCCCACGTCCTGTACCTGCCGGTGGCAGGCAAGCACAACTGCATCGCCCTCGGCCTGCCGCGTCAGCAGTTACCTGAGTGGCGGGAACTGGAGGCTCGCGCCGAGGACTGGAAAACGCGCGCCGATCTACCGCTGCCCGAACTGCTGCAGGACCTGGCGCGCCGCAACCCCCTGCGCTGAAGCGTGACGGGCTGCCTAGGCAGGCTCCTGGTCGGTGATGGCGCGAATGATGTCGTCCGCGGATCCGGCATTCAATACCAGCCGTCGCATCTCTTCGCGATGGAAGATGCGGGCGGCGCGCCCCAGAACGCTGAGGTAAGCGGGCGTAGCGATCTCCGGCAAGCGGGCGTGTGGGATGGCCACCCCCCGGTTGACGGCGGTGGAACAGATCGCCTCGCGGTCGAGGACCCGCTGCAGCAGGGGGCCGGTGTCGGTCAAATCCAATGTCGCGGCGGCTACCCTCAGCAGCTCCTGCAGATTGGTAACCTTGTCCACCGCCGACAGGTCGAGAACGACTCGGTCGTGATGGAGGGCGTCGGCGAGCTTCATCAGGCCGGCAGGTCCGGCGCCGCCGGGTCCAGGCAGGCGCCGACCGGTCGTTCGCCTCGGGGGCGCAAGGGCATCCGGTCGTATGATTCGTAGATGATGTTGAGATACGGCGTGTCGACGACGCGGTGGTCCTCGCTGCGCGAGATCATCGCCGCGTCGATGACGCCCGTCGTCAGCAGCGTGCGTTCGCAGGGATAGGGCGGTACGCCGCTTTTGAAGAACGTCTCGATATTGCGCGTCAGGTAGCCGAAGTGCGAGAAGGGCCCGTCGTTCTGCAGATAGAACTCGCAGCCGTCGATCGTGCCGTCCCGACGGCGCGCGGCGTAGGCGAACTCCTGCACGTAGCCCGCCAAGTGTAACACCGATGCCCTCAGGCCGTCGGCGTAGCGCACGAGGAAGAGCGTCGGTGCGGCGCAGTCCTCGGGGACGTCCCCCTTCTTGTGTTCCGATGGCTCGAGCGCTGCCAGAGCCAGATCCCGGGACCACTCGCCGCGATCACTGGCGCGCCACACGTCGTCACCCTCCAGGCACTGCACCGAGATGACGCCCGTCTCGCCGCCGGCGCGGCGCTCGACCATACACTGCAGCGTCTCCAGCGCGTGATAGCCGTAGGCTTCCACCGAACCGTAGCTGAGAGCCAGCACTTCGTCGAGTTCGACGCCGCCCTTGTCATACTCAAGCCACGGATGACGCCACGACAGCGGCAAGGAAGAGCCTGCCATCAGCGGCATGTCGAGCTCCTGTTTACGAGACCACATCCAGGCGGCATCATGCCAGTCGTAAGCCAGGTGCTTGTCGCTGAACACGGGCACCACGCGGCCGCTCTCGGAAAACACGCCGGCGATCTGCTCGAAGAAGTAGCGCCGCGGATACATGTGCCGGCCGCGCGCGTTCCACGGGTAGTCGCCGTGCTCGGCGATGAGCAGAACAGCGTCGACGCCAAGCCGGTCGGAGCCGGAATGCAGGGCGCGGCGGATGCTCGGATGGACGGGAATGCCATGCTTGGCCGCACGGTCGACACCGACATCGTTTTCCAGCACGTGGTCGATGTACATCGACACGATTTCGACGTCGTCAAATCGGTGGAAGCCCTCGTCCGTGGAGGCGCCCTCGAGGAACTTGGTGACGATGACGTCGGCGTGGGACTTGGGGTGGTAGATGGTGCAGATGGCGGCAACGCGCAACGGGTCGCTCACGGACACCTCATCTCGTGCTGAAGGGAGCGGACGGGTGCGTCAAACTACGGGAGCCCCATTGGAGGGGCAACACTGTGCTGGTGACGGCCGATTTCGCCACCCTATATCTGATTGCCGTACACCGCGTCGACGAGTGCCATCGTTTTGACGGCGTCATCGAACCGGGTTTCCGGGGCTTGATCCCGGCGCAGACAGTCGAGAAAGTGCAGGTGCGTGTCCCAAGCACCAAAGGCGCGATGGGATTCGCGGCTGCAAGCCAGCTCGAAGGGATCGAGGACCTCCACGGGATCTGTTTTGTTGTCGGCGTAGAGCCGGCCCCCCTCCTCGGGATCGCCGAAGAAGCTGATGCCGGCGCCGTGGATCTCGACGCTGAAGATTCGTCGGCCGGCCATGAAGTTGTTCAACAGAAGCCCCGTGGCCCCCGATGAAAAGCGCACCAACGCCAGGTGAATGTTCCAGTGGCCGCCATCGAGGCGACGGTTGTCGGCGGCGACAGACTCGACGTCGCCGCCGCACAAGTAGCGCAGCGTGTCTACGGCGTGGATGCCGTCGGCGGTGAGCATGTCCATGGCGCCGTTGTAGTAGGGTGCAGCGCCAACCCAGTTCTTGTAGAACGAGGCGTGTGCGGTATGTACCGCGCCTCGCGCCTCGCAGCGCGCCTTGCCCTGGCGGACGACGGGAGCAAACCGTCGCTGGAAAGTGACACCCGTGTGCACCTTCTGGCGCCTGGCGATGGCCGCCAGCTGCCGAACCTGTTCCGTCGTCACCGCCGGGGGTTTCTCGATGAACAGATGACAGCCCCTCTCCATCACCTCCGCCGCCACGTCGTACAGGTGGTGGGGCGGCATGAAAGCATAGACAGCATCCGGTTTTTCCGTCTCGATCATCTGACGAAAATCCGTGTAGCGGCCCGCTACCCCGAAACGGTCGCAGACACCACCGAGACGCTCCTCGTCGATGTCGCAAGCGGCGACCAGGTCACAGCCTGGCAATTGCGCCAGACACGGATAATGGGCGCCCGCCGCCCTGCCGCCGGCGCCGATGATGGCGACGCGGATCGTCTTGCGCCGGGGTGGGGCCGCGGCCCTCTTCTTTCTGATCTTGCCCACTGGGTTCCTTTTGTCCTGGTGAGTTTCAGGTCTGTCGATCGACGAACCGGCCTGCATCGCGCAGCGCGACGATGGGGTCGCCGCGGTCCGTCAGCGGAAACGGAACCGGTCGGTTGCCGGTCAGCTGGGACTGGTAAACGGCTGTGACCATCGCCATCGACCGGCGGCCTACCTCGCCGTCGGAGCGCAGTTCGCCATGGCCGTCGAGGGCGGTGACGAGTTCGTCGAGGGCCGTCACGTACGTGCTGGAAGGCGTCGGGCGCTCAAGCGGTTCAGGCTGCAGGCCGCTCCACTGGAATCCGGAGTCCGGCTCGTAGAGACTCTTGTGCGCCGCCCACAGAAATACGGTCTCCGGCAACATACGGATGACCCCTGTCGTGCCGCGCAGCTCGAAGGCGTGGTCCGAGTAGACGGTGAGTTCGGCACCTTGGATGGTGCCGCTCACACCGTTGTCGAACTTCATGAAGGCGGCGGCAAAATCCTCCACCGCCCACGGCCGTCGTCGCTGCTCGGCCAGGCCGCACAACCAGGACAGGGGACCGCCGAAGAGGTCCATCAGGTCGAAGTAGTGTGTGGCGTCATGCAGCAACGGACCTTCGTTGTCGGAGCGCCACGCCGGATCGGGCTTGCAGCCATCCATGTGACAGGTGATGTGGTTGAGCTCACCGATGGCGCCGTCAGCCAGAAGGCGCGCCGCCAGCTGCCACTCGGGATGCCAGCGCCGGTTGTGATTGACGCTCAGCAGCACCCTTTCCTGTCGGCAGGCATCGATCATGTCGTCGCACTGCTGCACTGAGAGGGCCATCGGTTTTTCACAGATGATGGCGCGCACCGACGGCGCCGCGGCGCAGTCCACGACCATGTTGCGGTGCAACTCGGGATGAGTGGCGACGATGACGATGTCAGGTCTGGCCGTGTCCAGCATCTGCCGGTAGTCGTGGAACAGGGCGTCGACGCCGAAGCGCTGGCCGAAGTCGGTGAGCTTGTCGAGGCCGCGATTGACGCCGGCCACCAGCTGCAGGCCATCGCTGGCCACGACCGCCTCGGCATGGTTGTCGGGAAGGTCGGAAAAGGAGAACTGGTAGCCCACCCGTCCCGTACCGATGAGCGCGACGCGCAACGCTACCACAAGCCCTCGTTGGTAAACACCGTCGGCTCCAGTCCGGCGATGTCGTCGTCGGCGGGGAAGTAGGGGCGCGGCATCCGCTGCAGCGAGTGCTGGCGGATCGTCGCCGGTGTCGGTCCCGGCGTGTCGAGGATGAACACGGCCTTGGCCACCGCGTCGTAAACATTGTGATAGTTCATGGGATTCTTGGCCACGACGAACTTCGTCTGTCGAGGATCGATGCCGACGGCCTGCCACTGCTCATCGGCCCAGTCGTATGTGGCATGGCTGGTGACCAGCACCCGCACGGCACCGATAGCCAGCACGGCGGTGGGCCCCATCTCACCCGCCACCCCATCCCAGATCCCGCCGACGTAGAGAAAGTGACCGTCGTGCAGGGACAGAACCCGGGCTTCGACGGCCAGCGGCGCTCCCCACTTCGGGTCCAGACCATGGCCGAGGCGAACCTCGAGGCTCGACCCCACGCCCGCTCGGTGGCTGGCAGCCGCGACGGCAGGGTCGACGACGGGAACGATGGCGGCGGGTGCCGGTTCTCCCATCTCCAGCAGGGCGGCAAGAGTTGCAACGCTGTCACCGGAGGCGCCACCACCGGCGCAATCCGCCGTCTCCAACAGCACCACCGGTCCTCCGTCGAAGGCGAGACCGGCTCGGATTGCGTCGGCAGGGGACACCGCGGTCGCCTCAAGTTCGTGTCGGGCGGCCCAGTATGCGCGCGCTGTCTCTTCGGCCAGTGTGCGTGCGCGTGCGCCGTCGCCGTCGGTGATGAACAGGCCGCCACCGCCGAGGTCGGGTTGGTCGAGAAAGGGGTGTACCAGGAAGACGCTCGTCGACAAGACCCCGCTCTCCTGTTCGTGGGCCTTTGCGGATCGCATGATCCGGGCGAAGGCTCCGTCCCCGTCGGTGGATCCGTGCAGACCGCCGACGATGACAGGTACTTTGGCCAGCGCCATGACCGGTCGACAGCGGCCGGCCATCGTGTCGAGCAGCAGCCGCGCGCCGCGTTCCCCCGTGGTTTCTGCGTCGCGATGAGGATAGGTCTCCCAGGCGACGAGGCCGTGGGCGCTTTCGACCATGGCACGCGTCACATGGGCATGCAGGTCGAGGGTGGCCACCACGGGAATCTCGCGGCCGACGAGCTGACGCACGGCGCCGATGATGTCTCCCTCAGGGTCGTCCACCCCTTCGGCGACGGCCGCTCCGTGCATCGGCAGCAACACGCCGTCTACTGGGAGTGCTGCCCGCAGGCGGCCGAGGAGTTCGTCGCGCAGGCGGCCGTAACAGGCGGCCGTGATACAGCCCCCAGGGCAGGTGCTGGCGCACAGCAGTGGTGCCACGTCGACGCCTGCCTCCGCCAGGACACGAAGCGCGCCTCCCACAACCCCCGCGTCGACGGCCAGCACGTCATCCCCCCAGCGCAACTCGTAGCGCTCGAACCACTCCATGTCTATGAGTGAGCCGCCGAACTGGTTGCACTCGGTCAACAGGGATCCGATGGCGACACGCGGTGCTTTCACGAAGACTCAAGTCCTTCGAGGATTCCCTTGCTGTGGCCGACGCAGAAGGCGATGTAGGCCTTGCCGGCGTCGTCACCCACCAGCTTCATGATGTGGTCGTAGTCGATGGCGCGCTGGTAGCCCACCTGGCGCAGGGCACGCGCCACGGCGAACATCGACAGGTCTCCCTCGTCAGGAGCTCTCTCCTCGTACCAGCCGTCCACGGGGATGCGCCCGTGAACGTTGCGGAAGTGGACGTGAAAGATCTTACCCAGCGAGCCGAAATGCCGGATGCCTTCGAAGACATCCTCGCCGGACTCGTAGCGTGTACCGACGCAGAAGGTCATGCCCATGTTCGGCGAGTCGACCTCTCGGAACAGACGGTCAAAGCTGGCGAAGTCGTAGAGAATCTGCGCCGCGCCGTAGAGAGCGGGCACCGGTGGGTCGTTGCCATGCATGGCGACCAGCACGCCGCCGCTGGCGGCGACCTGGAGGACGGTCTGGAAAATTTTCACCGTGCGCTCCCACAGTTCCTCATGGGTGGGCGAACCCTCGGGAGCCGGACGTTCCCGCAAGGCTTCGGACAGATCCGAATGCAGATGCTGGTAACCGCCGCGACCCTCCACCCAGCTGTGCGCCGGTTTCGGGAAGTGTCCGAAAGTGCTCGCCTGGAAACACTGCACGCCGAGAACGGGCAGACCGAAGTCGACACAGATCTGCGCGTTGTGCGCCAGGTTGTCGAGCTCCTCTGCGGAGCCGGGCAGCCCAAGGAAGGTGCGCCGCGTCGCGTCACCGGTGCTGTTGATGCGCTCGATGCGCAGCTCGGCGTCGGCGAGCCGGCTGACGGCATGCTCGACACCGTCCCGACTCAGGCGTCCCGTCTCATCATACCCGGGAATCAGTGACATGGTGATGTCGACGACGTCGACGCCCACTTGCCGGAGGAAGCGCAGGTCGTCCGGTCGTTCGAGCCACTCCGGAGAGATCCGTGTGCCCACGAGCATGATTCAGGCCACCTTCGGCTGCAGCTTGCCGGCCACCTGGATCAGGGCCTGCATGAAACCAACGCAGTGGGCCCGGCCCCGGTGGTGCCATGGCGAGTCGCCGACGGTGGCCGGCACGTGGTCGGGGATCATGAAACCATCGTAGTCCAGTTCGTGCAGTCGCTGCACGACGGCGAAGGTATCGACCTGGCCGTCGTCGATAAAACACTCGTGAAAACAGTCGGCCGTGCCTTTCACGTCGCGGAAGTGGATGTAGATGATCTTGCCATGGGGGACGAAGGTGTCGAGGCCCTTCATCACATTCTCATGACCGCCCATCTCCGACCAGCAGCCCATGCAGAAGTCGAGTCCGTGGTTGGGCGAGTCGTA
>JAYZCA010000226.1:0-9087 GCA_036339235.1 Candidatus Latescibacterota bacterium
GACCTGGCCAGCCAGCATGCCGAGTGGGAAGAATTCAGCCGCGACAAGCTGCTCGCCGGCGGCCATCTCAAGAGATATTACCCGCTGTCGGACGAGGCCCGCCCCGAATACGAAGCCTGGAAGAAGGAACAGGGCCAGTAACGGGTAGCCAGGGCCGATAGGCCCCGGCTCTCGCACCACCGTACGTACGGGTCCGTTTACGGCGGTTCACGAAGTGCGCTTAAGACGCTGATACTGATCGAGGAAGCTCATGAGGCTGCGACGGCGCAGCCATGCGAGCGGGATCGCCTGATTCATGTGGGAGGCTCGGCGTTGACGCCGCCCACAATGCGACGCAGGCGCAGGCCCTCGCTCACCTCTACGGGTGGCACCTCGCCGGTGAGGTCACGATGTCGACAGACGTGTTTCGATACGGCGCCACAGCTCCGTGCGCAGACGCGCGTCGAGTGCTGAGGCCGCCGAGCGACTGATGACAGTCATTGGCTCAGTTCGAGCTGTAGGGGTAAAGCTGGGGGAGAACGGTGGTGTGGGAGATTGCCTGGATATGGGGCCCGGCGCCCGGATTGTCACGCTTCCGGACGCAAATATGCAAATGTTTTTTAAAAATCTAACGCTTCTGCGGGGAGCACGTACCTCCTGGCACTGTCTCTGGCAGTCGCCGCAGCGACGCTGTCCCCCCGGGAGGCCAGCCCCTCGGCTAGCTTTTGGAAGGCGTTTGCCAGGCGCGAACGGCTGTCTTCAGGGTTTGGATTCATCTCGAGCGCCCGACGGTAGATGGCGATGGCGCGTTCCGGGGCTCCGGCCTTCTCGGCGGCTATTCCCAGGTTGTGACACAGGGCTGCGACGTTGGCGCCGAATGACGTCTGTTGTCCTACGTCGCGAGCCAGGGCCTCGGCCTGCGACAGGCGCTGCACCCCCCTGAGACGAGCTGCCGGGTCCGGGCTTTCCATCTCTCGCACAGCGACCAGGCCCTGTACGTAGACGCTCGTAGGATAGACCCTCGCCGCCTCATGCAGGACCGGATAGGGATCCTGTCCGGCCAGTGGCAAAGCTAGGATCAGACGTAGATAGGCTTCGTGCAATTCGACGATGCCGCCGCCGCCATCGATCGCCCGCCGTAGGTACTGCACCGACACCTTCGGGTCCCTGTCGAACAGATAGCGGCCCGTGTTGTACAGTGAGAGGGGTTGCAACCGCCACAGCGCCGACACGGAGCTCACGGTGATCGCCACGACACACGCCGTCGCAACGATCCATCCTCTGCCCCTAATCCGGTCCTCCAGCCGACTGCCCAGAGAGACGACACCTATGGCCAGCAGCACGCTGGCCCCGGCACTGGCCAAGTATAGATAGTGGGAGGGGCCCTCCCGACCTCGCGTGGCGAGCTGTTCGGAGATGAGCGCGAAGGGCGCCAGATAGAGCAGCGTCCACGCCGCCCAGGCACCGGCGCCGCCACGATGTCGCCACGCCAGACCCGCCAGGCCCAGGATGATGATTCCCCCCAGCACCAGTTCCGCCGTCGTCATCCGATCCAGGTCCATAGCCACCCAGTGAGCCGTCGTCACCAGCCTGGCCGCCATCCAGAGCAACATCCGGAGGCTACCCATCAGCGCCCCGAATGGATCGCCGCCGGCTATCTGCAGCGATTCGGAGGTCGTCGTCTGCTCCGGCGTCAGCGCCAGCAGGACGATCCCGGCCACCACGGCCGTGCCCCCCGAACTCATGTACTCTCGCAATGCCCGGCGCCAGCCGGCGCCCATCTGCCAGGTCTGGTACACCCGCAGTGGCCAGGCGGCGGCCGCCGCCAGATGGCAGGCCATCGCCGCAACCAGCAAGACATCGGCGCCGACGCGGTGCCGCCAGGAAGCCCCGGAGGCGCGCAGCACCGCCCATCCCGCCAGGCTGAGGAGCAGAGCCAGAGGAAAATCGAGGGCCGCTATGTGAAACACAGCCTGGAAGTGAGCGACGTTGACGAGAAACAGCAGCCCCGCCAACCCGGCGGCGGCAGGTCTCACGCCAAAGCCGAGGCAGACCCGGGCCAACAGGAGGCTGGCGGCAGTATGGGCGGCCACCACGATGAGATGGGCGGCACCGGGTTGGTTGCCGACGGCGGCGAAGGCCCACCACTTCGCCAGCGAGGCGATGGGACGCCCGGCGCGATGCTCGCGGTCAGGAGAGAAGAAGAATCCTGGTTCTTCGGCTAGCACCTCGTTGTCGCGGAAGGTCTCGTCGTCGTGGAAATAGACTCCGTGATGCCGCAGGTCACCGAAGCTGACGCCGGCGATGGCGACGATGAGGGTGCAATAGGCAATCCTGAGGCTGCGGGCGATATCGGGATCCTTGACGCTGTTGGGCTGGGCGGCGACCTTGCTGGTCTGACTGACCGGTCAGTCTAGATATCTCCGGAGACGGATGCAAGCCAACCCCTTCAGACCATTTCGCAGCTGGCTGCTGCCCTACCGGCGCGAGGTCACCCTCGGCCTCCTGCTGCTGTTCATCGCACAGGGTATCATCACCGTTCTGCCGCTGCTCCTGATGCAGGCCATCGACACGGCTACCGGCTCCGCGGCGGAAGGCGACGACGTACTGATGTTTCGCCTGGCGCTGGCGGCAGATGCAGCAAATCTGATCGCCGGTTACTCCGGCATCATCGCCGGACTCGCCATCGTCGGCTGGGCGGTCAACTTCGGCATGCGCTGGTACTTCACCAGCGTGTCGCGCTACGTCGAGGCCGATATCCGCCGCGCTTACGTGGAACACCTGGTGCACCTGCCGCTGCGCTTCTTCCAGGAGCGCCGCGTCGGTGACCTCATGTCGCGCGCCATCAACGACGTCGAGGCGATTCAGCGCTTCCTCCACCATGCCTTCCGCATGACCCTCACCGGCATCCTCACCTTCTTCCTCAGCCTCACGTTGATGTGCATGATCGACTGGAAGCTCGCCCTGCTGGCGTTGGCGCCCATGCCGGTAATGGTGCTGGCCACCAACGCCGTGGCCGGTCCGGTGCGCCGCGGTTACCGCCGGGTCCAGGAACAGTTCGCCACCATGAGCTCGCGCATCCAGGAGAACCTGACGGGCATGCGCGTCGTCAAGGCCAACGCCCTCGAGCAACGGCAGATCGATGGCTTCGAGGAACTCAACGACGAGTATGTCGAACGCAACCGCGTGCTCGTCGTCGTGCGCAGCCTGTTTTACCCCTTCGCCGGCCTTCTCAGCGGCGTGTCCATGGTCGTGTTGCTGTGGCTCGGAGGGCTGCGCGTCATCGACGGGACGTTGTCCGTGGGTGCCTTCGTCGCCTTCAACGCCTACCTGATCCGTATGAGTCGTCCGCTGATGTTGCTGGGACGGATGGTTGACGAGTTCCAACGGGCGATCGCCTCGCTGTCGAGGATCGAAACCATCCTGAAATACCCGGCCGAGAATCGGGGCACCGGCACCAATCGCCGCATCGGCGGTGAAATCGAGCTGCGCGACGTGTCCTTCACTTACCCGGGTGACGACACCCCTGTGCTCGACCACATCTCCATCACCGTCCCCGCCGGCAGCACCCTCGCCATCGTCGGCCGCGTCGGCTCCGGCAAGTCCACCCTGGCACGCCTGCTGCCGCGCCTCCTCGAGCCCACCTCGGGAGAGGTTCTCGTCGATGGCACGCCCGTGGATCAGATGCCTCTGGCGGCCTTGCGCGGCGCCATCGGCTACGTGCCGCAGGACTCGTTCCTGTTCTCCGAAACGATCAGGGAAAATCTGGTCATCGGGCTGGATGGAATCGCTTGCGCCACACCCTCCGGCAACGGCCAGGCCGTCGAGTGGGCTGCGGGAATCTCGCAGCTTGCGGGTGACCTCGATGGCTTCCCCGCCGGCTACGAGACCTTCGTCGGCGAGCGCGGCGTCACTCTGTCGGGCGGGCAGAAACAGCGAGCCGCACTCGCCCGCGCCGTCATTCGCAGTCCCCGTATTCTCGTTCTCGACGACGCCCTTGCCAGCGTCGATACGGACACTGAAGAACGCATCCTCGAAGGGCTGCGTGGCATCATGAAGTCGCGCACCACAATCATCATCGCCCACCGACTGTCCACGGTGCGTGATGCGGACCGCATCATCGTCCTCGACGACGGCCGTGTCGCCGAGTCCGGCACCCATGAGCAACTCGTCGAGCTCGCCGGACTCTACGCCGACATGTATCGACGCCAGAATCTGGCGCGGGAACTGACGGAATTGTAGTGGCCCACGAGGAATCCACGGACCTGGGTGGCCTCGATCTGCGCATCCTCGGACGCCTGCTGGGTTACCTGCGGCCGTACGCTCCGTGGGTGACTCTGACGCTGCTGTTCATCTTCGTCGGCTCCCTGGCGCGGCAGGCGGGGCCGTTGCTCACCGCCTTCGCTGTCGACGACCACTTCAGACCTGGCATCGTGGACGGCTTCGGCACCCTCGTGCTCGTCTATCTGGGGTTGCTGATTCTGCAGTTCGCCCTCGGTTACGGCGAGACCTGGGCGACGAACATGGTCGGGCAGTGGGCGATGCGGGACGTGCGTATGGAGATGTTCAAGCACTTACAACGCCTGCCCCTGCGCTTCTTCGACCGTACGCCCGTCGGTCGCCTGATGGCGCGTAACACCAGCGACGTGGACGCCCTCAACGAGCTGTTCACCGACGGTCTCGTCGCCCTCGTCAGCGACGTCGTCACCGTGGCAACCATCCTGGGAATGATCTTCTATCTGGACGTGCGCATGGGAATCCTCACGACCCTATGCCTGCCGGTCTCCTTCGTCGCCACGGTATGGCTGCAACGGGTTACCTACGGGGCCTACCGCGAGGCGCGTACGCGCTTCGCCAGCTTCGCCGCCTCTCTGCAGGAGGCGATCTCGGGGATGGAAGTGGTACAGCTCTTCGGCTCTGAGGAGAGGCGCTCACGCAGTTTCGCCGACAGCAACGACCACTACCTCGAGGCCCGCCTGCTGGCCAGCCGCTATCATTCGGCCTACTTCCCGTCGATGGAGATGTGGGGCGGCCTGCTGCTGGCCCTGACGCTGTGGTATGGCACCGGACAGATCACCCATGAGCAGATGACATGGGGTGTGCTCGTCGCCATGCTGCAGTACGTGCCACGTTTCTTCATGCCTCTGCGCGACATCGCCGAGCGCTACGCCACGGTACAGACCGCCATGGCCTCGTCGGAGCGGATCTTCGAACTCGTCGACACCGAGACCGAGGCCACCGGGACGCACCGCGCACCGCAGCAGGTGCAGGGACGAATCGAGTTTCGTCATGTCTGGTTCACCTATGGTGATGATCGCTCGGACGATGCCGAATGGATTCTGCGCGACGTCTCCTTCACTATCGAGCCGGGACAGAGCCTCGCCGTCGTCGGCGCCACCGGCGCCGGCAAGAGCACCGTCGTCAGTCTTCTCTGCCGCTTCTACGAGGTGCAGCGGGGCAACCTCCTCGTCGACGGCGTCGACGTGAAGGACTGGGATGCGCGCGACCTGCGCCGCCGCATCGGCCTTGTTCAGCAGGACGTTTTCCTCTTCGCCGGTACCGTGGGCGACAACATCTCGCTGGGAGATCGTGATCTGTCGCGCCAGCGCATTGAGGCGGCGGCTCGCAACACCAACGCCGATCGATTCATCCGGCGCCTGCCGCAGACCTACGATCAGCCCGTGGGTGAGCGCGGCGTGTCGCTGTCGTCGGGTCAACGCCAGTTGCTGTCCTTCGCCCGCGTGCTGGCCGCCGACCCCGAGATCCTCGTTCTCGACGAGGCGACTGCGAACGTCGACACGGAGACGGAGATGTGGATACAGGAGGCTCTGGGCCGACTGATGCGTGAGCGCACGAGCCTCGTCATCGCCCACCGACTGTCGACGGTGAGTACGGTGGATGCCATCCTGGTTCTGCACCATGGCGAGGTCCGCGAGATGGGGACGCACGATGAGCTGCTCGACCAGCGCGGCCTCTACTACCGGCTGCATCAGTTACAGTACGCGGGAGACAGATCAGCATGAAAAGTCAGGAGCGAAGGGACAACATCCTTGTCTGCGCGGCCCGCCTGTTCGCCGCAGCCCGCTTTGATGAGGTCCTGATGGAGGACATCGCCCGCGAGGCCAGCGTCGCCAAGGGCACCCTCTACAGCCACTTCGCGGACAAGGACGCGCTCTACTTCGCCGTCGTCTTCGACGGCATCCTGCAGCTCAACAATCACCTGCGCGCCGCCGCCGCGCAGGATCGTCCGCCCGAGGAACAGCTGCGCGCGGTGATGAACGCCATCCTTACGTTCTTCTCGCGCAACCGGGTGTTCTTCCGTCTGCTGTCGATGGAGGACGCCAAGGCCGGCCCCGGCGGCAGCGAAAGCCGACAGCGCTGGCAGTCGGAACGGACCGAGCAGATCGACGTCATCGAGTCCGTGTTGCGCCGCGGGGTGGCGGGCGGCGATTTCCACGTCCCCCAGCCGCGTCTGCAGGCCTTCGTCCTGCGCGGCATGGTGCGTTCGGTATTGACCAGCGGCGAGAAACTCTCCGTCAAGGAGATGGTCGACGTCATCGTCGACACCTTCCTCTACGGGGCTCGAAGTAAGGCGCCCGAGGCGCCCTCTCCATGACCTGGCGACGCGGGCTGGTGATAACGACTGCCGGCCTGCTCGTCCCCTGGTCCTTTTTCGCCCTGCTGCCGGCCCCGGTGTCCTTTCCACATCCCTATTTCTCGGGGTCTTCCCGGGGAGAACACTCGGCAGCACAGATCATCGCCCATCGTGGTGGCTGGGGGTTGTGGCCCGAACACACGCTGGACGGCTACCGCCGGGCCGTTGATCTGGGCGTCGACGCGCTGGAACTCGACGTGCAGCCCACTGCCGACGACATCATGGTTGTCTTCCACGACCGCCGTGTCGACCGCGTCACTGGCGGCACGGGACGCGTCGATGCGTTCACCTTCGAGCAGCTGCAGAACCTCGACGCCGGTTACCACTGGTCGCCGGACGGCGGCGCTACCCATCCCTTTCGCGGCCAGGGCCTGCGTATACCCTCGCTCGACGAAGTTCTGTCCACTTTCCCGGACCGGCACTTGGTCATCGAGCTGAAGACCGACGACGCGCCGAGCGCCCAGCGGGTGTGCGGCCAACTGCGGCGGCACAGCCATCACGAGCGGGCCATCGTCGCCGCATTTCGTGACGAAGCCCTCGTCGCCTTCCGCCAGGCCTGTCCCGAAGTCGCCACATCCGCATCTTCTGCGGAGGCGTGGAAGTACTGGATCCTGCATGTGCTGCGTCTCGACGTGCTTTCCTCGCCGGAGTTCGAAGCCCTGCAGGTACCCGAGGGCCTGGGTCCCATAACCATCGTCGATCGGCGTTTCGTCGAGGTGAGCCAGGGGCGCGGCCTGCCCGTGCAGGTATGGACCATCGATAACGAAGAGACTATGGAACGACTGACCGACCACGGCGTGCAGGCGATCATGACGCGGCGACCCGACCTGTTGAATGCCGTGCTCGAGGCGCGGGGTCACCGATGACGGACGTCCTCGACGTGCGCGACCTGACGCGTATCTATCGCAGCGGTGATCGCGACCTGACCGTGCTGCACACCGTCACTTTCCGCGTCGGCGTCGGTACCACATGTGCCATCGTCGGACCGTCGGGCAGCGGCAAGACGACGCTGCTGGGTTTGTGTGCCGGCCTCGACCGGGCCAGCGCCGGCACCGTCATCCTCGACGGCCGGCCGCTGGAGAAGCTCGACGAGGACGAGCGCGCCCTGCTGCGTCGCGACATCGTCGGCTTCGTCTTCCAGAACTTTCAGCTCATACCGACGCTGAGCGCCGTGGAAAACGTCTCCGTGCCGCTGGAGCTGCGCGGCGAGTCCGGCGCCCGCACCCGCGCCGCCGAACTCCTCGACCGCGTCGGTCTCGGCGACCGGCTGGACCACTATCCCGTGCAGTTGTCGGGCGGCGAGCAGCAGCGCGTCGGCCTGGCCCGCGCCTTCATCCACCGGCCCAGGATTCTCTTTGCCGACGAACCCACAGGAAACCTCGATGCCGACACGGGCGGGTCGGTGGAAGACCTGCTCTTCGACCTCAACCGGGAGACGGGTACCACCCTCGTCCTGGTCACGCACAACGACGACCTGGCCCATCGTTGCGGCCGCGTGATCCGCCTACGCGCCGGCGCCGTCGTCGAGGACAGCGATCAGGAGGGCGCCTGAGATGTTGTGGGTCCTGCGCATGACCTGGCGCGACAGCCGCGGTTTCCGCCGCCGGCTGCTGCTCTACACCAGCGCCATCGCCATCGGCATCGCCGCTCTCACCGCACTGCGCGGGTTGAGCCGCGCCATGGAGGAGGGCGTGGCGCAGCAGGCCTCCGAGTTGCTGGGCGCCGACATGGAGGTCGACAGTGACCGGCCCTTCTCGGCACTGGCTGAGGCGCTGTTCGATTCTCTCGGCGGGCGCCAGTCACGGATGGTCGAGACCTTCTCCATGGTGCTGCTCCCCAAGTCCGGCGGCACGCGCCTGTCCGAGGTACGCGCCATCGAGGGTGGCTGGCCTTTCTATGGAGAATTGCGCACCGACCCGCCCGCCGCGGCGCAATCCTTCCGCGACGGCCGTGAGGCTCTCGTCGACAACGGCATCCTCCTGCAGTACGGAGTAGATGTCGGCGACTCCATCAAGGTGGGACGTGTCACCTTCCGCATCGCCGGCCGCCTTCTCGGCATCCCCGGCGAGACGGCGGTGCGCACCGACGTGCGCCCCCCCGTGCTCATTCCCTACGGGTACCTGGAGCGCACCGAACTGGTGCAGTACGGCAGCCGCGTCGAGTACAAGGCGCTGTTCCGCTTCGACGACGGTCGCGACGTCGAGGGACTGGCAGAGATGGTGGAGGGCAGGCTGCGCGCCAGTGACGCCAACATCGACGCCGACACCGCCGCAGATCGGCAGCGGCGTCTGGGACGCACGGTGCGCAACCTCGACCGCTTCCTCGGGCTCGGCGGCTTCATCGCCCTGCTGCTCGGAGCCGTCGGCGTCGCCAGCGCCATCCATGCCTACGTCGAGCAGAAGCTGGAAAGTGTCGCCATCCTGCGCTCGCTGGGCGCCACCAGCCGCCAGGCG
>JAYZCA010000227.1:0-7554 GCA_036339235.1 Candidatus Latescibacterota bacterium
TGGGAGATCGGTGCCCACACGGCGACGCACCGGCGTCTGGGCGACACCTTCGAGGCCCAGGGTGAGGCCGCCATCGCCTGGGAAGCGGAAAGCTCGAACCGGGCCTTCGAGAGCCACCTCGGCGTCGTGCCCAGGCACTTCGCCTACCCCAGCGGCTCTCGGAACGGACAGACCGACGCGATCCTGTCCCACTACTACGACTCGCTGCGGCTCTGGGACGCCGGCTGGCCCGACCCGACCCCCTTCACGCACGAGGCCACATCACCGATGGCGCTGGTGTGTCAGAACATCGACATGAAGGTGGAATTCGGAGACTTTCAGAGAATGCTGCAACAGGCCGTGAAACCCCGCAACCGGGAGCAGGAAGGGTGAGTGCCGTCAGACTGTCACAGGAGCAGGTCGCGCAGTTCGAGGAGGAGGGCTTCGTCGTCGTGCGCGGCTTCATCCCCGCCGACATGCTCAACGAGCTGCGCCAGGGCTACGACGCGGCGACTCGGGGCGAACTCGACGTCGACGTCTGGAAGGAGAAGATCGGCCCGGAACGGATCCTGCAGCTGGGCATGCCGAACAAGTACATCCCCGGCTGGGAGGGCCACGAGTATCTGCAGCTCATCATCGCCGCCGGCAGACAGCTGCTGGGCGAAGACCTCGATTACAAGTACGACCAGCTCATCTACAAACCGGCGGGCAATCCCGTGGAGCTGCTCTGGCACCAGGACGCGGGGTATGGATGGCCGGGCAAGGCCAACTCCAGGGCTCTGACCTGCTGGCTGGCGCTGTCGGAGGCGACCCAGGCGATGGGATCGCTGCACTTCCTGCCGGGATCACACAAGCGGGGCATCGCCGAACATGTGGATGCCACGCACAAGAATCCGATCCAAGCCGCCCTCGAAGTAATGGTGGACGACAGCCAGGCCGTCGTCGTCGATTACGGCCCGGGCGATGTGACCTTCCATCACGGCCGTACCCTGCACTACTCCAGCGGCAACAGCACGGACCAGCCGCGGCGGGGGCTGTCGACGCACCTGTGGCCGGAGCCGAACGAGTAGAGGTCAGGTAGCCGGCGGTGCGCTGGCACGCTCTCGGCAGCTACGCCCTGTACTTCTCCACCACATCCATATTGAGCGTCCCGCCCAGCCCCGGCGTCGTGGGGATTTTCACCTCCCCATCCTGCACTACGATCGGCTCGTTCAACAGCAGCCCCTCCTGCAGGTGCTGCATCGACACGTGCCCCTTGGTGGCGTTGGGAATGGCCGCCGCCAGATGCAGCATGAAGAAGGTGGAGATGTCGGTGCCGTCCCCGCCCAGCTGCATCCAGAAGGGTTTGTCGCGGGCGCCGCAGATGTGGGCGTTGCGCTGCAGGCCGGCAATACGTGTCCCCAGGATGAAGTAGTCGTAGACCTCACTGTGCAGCGCGTCGATCGGTTCCGGTGATCCCATGTGGTGAGCCAGCGGCAGATCCAGCTGCCGACGGATCGTCCGGTAGCCGTCGATGTCGGCCTGTTTGATCGGCGACTCCAGACAGTGCAGTTGCGGATGGACCTTCAGCTTGCCGCCCAGATCCAGGGCTCGTTCGAGGGTGCCGAAGGTTTCGTTGGCGTCCACGGTGATTTCGTAGTCGTCCGGCGTGACTTCGGCGATGGCCGCCACCTGCTCGAGCACGTCGGTGTGGGCACGGCGCTTGAACTTATGTACGTGGAACCCGGAAGCCAGGGCACGCTCGGCCTCGTCGCGCAGCACCTCGGGCGGAAAGCAGTGTGACCACCAGGCCAGCGGCGCCGTCTCTCGCGCCGGTCCCAGGACCCGCGCCAGGGGCAGTTCGAGTGCCTTACCCATCAGATCGTAGAAGGCGATCTGCAGGGGGCCGACGCTGTCGTCGGCGATGTATTCGAAAGGACTGTGGCCGTTGTAGGCGGCCAGCTCGTCGTCGGTCAGAGCCGCACCTTCACCCAGACCCGTCAGCCCATCGTCGGTGTGCACCAGGTAGATCGAAGTCTTCACCGTGGGCGGTTTCGAATCCCGCCACTCCTGATGGAACTTCTCGCTGTCGGCTTCGAACTCCTCGTCGGTGGCCCGGTTGCCGAGACTCCAGCCCTTCTGCAGGTGCTCGCGAATTCGCTCCTGGTAGGGAATGTCCACGGCGATACGCTCGATGCGGGTGATCTTCATCGGTGTTTGTTGCTTTGCCTTAGAGGCTCAGCTTGTCAGAAGGTCGGTAGTCGCTGCCCAGCGCCCGCCAGGGGTGTCCGCAGATCTCGCTGATGACGACCCATTCGCCCTCGCTCAGGCAGCCCTGGTGATGGTAGAGAAAGCGCTCGAGCCCCGCGTCGCCGGCGGCCCGCAGCAGGTGACGCAGATCGGCCGCCGTCATCGGATCGCCGTCGTGCGGGAAACGTCCCGTGTCGAGCCAGGGTACGATGCGGTTCGGGTCGTCCACGGCGGCCAGGGCGCGACTCGTCTCCAGTGTGACGATCTGCTCGTAGAACTCCGGGCTCAGAGCGCTCTCGAAATCGCTCAGCCCCGCGACCCCGGGCAGCGTGATGCCGAACAGCGCCTCCACCACGGTGAGGGCTTCGGCCTCGGACAGCTTCGGGTTCCAGTCGCACAGGGTCTCCACCCAGCGGAACACGGTGCCGACAAAACCGTCGAAGCCGCGATGCCAGAAGTAGTGTTTGGGCAGCAGCACATCGATGAAGTCGCCCATCTGCGCCAGGTCGTAGCCGCACAGGGGTGCAAAGGCCGCCGACCGGGGACCGACGCCGAGTTTGACCGACCGGCTCATCTCGGCGGTCAAGGCCTCGCGGAAGCGGCGGAAGAACCCGGTCACCGAGTCGACCCGGAACTGCAGCCAGGCGGTCAGGTCGGGGTCGGCGCCGAAGAGCTGAAACGAGCCCAGCAGGCCACCGCCGCCATGCAGGCGAACCTGACGGGGATCCAGGTTGTGCAGCCGCTCGTAGAGCCGGTCCTTGGCAGCCACGAGGGCCTGGTAGTCGTAGCCCAGATCGGCGCACAGGGGCGCCACGTTCTCGGGCAGATTGTGGAAGATGAAGGAGCGGTGATCCATGTGGTGCGGGGCGATCTCGTAGCCCCACTCCGGGCCGTCCATGATCGCGCCGTCGGCCATGGGAAAGTGCTCGAGGGCGTCGATCATGCGCGCCAGGTGGGCGTTCAGGCTGCGCTCGTCGCGCAGGTGGTGACCGTCGCCGCCGGGACCGGCGCCCGACCCGGCGTACATCAGCATGATGTGCAGGCCGCGGTCTTTGGCCGCCTGCAGCGTCTTCTCCAGTTGCGCTCGCAGTTCGGGCAGCGGTTCGTCAGGAGGTGGCGGCGCCTCGACCCCCAGCCGCTCATACACCGTCGGGTTCGGGTCGTAGGCTGCGGTGGCCACGAAGTTGCGGTCGATCAGCTGCGTCCCGGGAATCAGGTTGCCGGTGACGAACCGGTCACCCGGCATGGGATCGGCGCTGACGAACTCCATGGGGCCGATGACGAGACCGTCGACACCGCCTTCCTGCCAGGCGTCGAAGAGGCGCTCGTGATTGTCCATGACGTGGGGCAGATCGCGCAGGATGTCCATCCACAGGTTCATGAATCATGCCTCCGGCCAGCGTAGTACGGATACCGCGTCGCGCTCCATGGCGTCCCAGTCCGGCTCGGGCGGCCTTTGCGGCTTCCAGGCGATCGACATGAAGCCGTCCTCCACGACCAGGGTGCCGCGGCAGTCCAGCTGGGCGTCAGCCGGCCGCGGCGCCAGGCCGCGCACGGTCTCGTAGAGCGGATCGTTGGCGACGGCCAGGATCACCTGCGGATCGCCGCCATGCACCTGGGCACCGAAGCTCTCGGCCAGCTGCGCCTGCTTGATCTGCCCGCTGATGCCGATGCCCCGCTGGCGCACGATGTCGGCCGCCTGCAGCGCCAGGTAGGGCGCCGTGTTGAAGGGCTGGCCGCCGATGGCGCCGATCCATTCCAGCGTCAGCACCGGCAGGTCGAGGCTGGCGCACAGCTTGCGCAGGCCCATGATGTCGTAGTCCTGCAGGGGCTCCTCGATCCAGGTGTAATTCAGTCGCTCCAGCTCGCGGCCGATCCGCACCGCCTCCGGGTAGGTGTACGACTCCACCGGATCGTGCAGCAGCAGGTACTCTTCGCCCACCGCATCCCGCAGGGCGCGGGCCATTTCGATATTGCCCTGCACGCCGCGGTAGGAGTGATCCTTGCAGCCCTGAAAGCCCTGCTCCTTCGACTTGAGCGCGTCGGCCACCAGGGCATCGATGCTGGCGCCGCCGATGTTTCGGTAGGCCGGCACCCGTTCCCGCGCCGCGCCGAGCAGCTTGTAGATGGGCATCTTCGCCCAGCGGCTCGCCAGGTCCCAGAGCATGCGGTCCACCATGTCCAGCGCCTGGCGTCCGGTGTAGAAGAAGCGCTGTGCATACCACAGGCGCTGCCACACGTACTCGCGGTCGAAGGCGTCGACGCCGACGAGCAGCGGGGCGATGACGGCGGCGAACTCGCGCCCCTTCCACAACAGCTCCTCGGCGCTGAAGCCGCCGCCGAAGCCGGTGTGGGCATCCAGGTCGCCGTCGGTGACCAGGCGCAGGGTGGCGCTGTAGGTCGGCGTCTCCTCATCGGCCACATAGGCCGGCGGCGTCAGTTCAGGTGTACCGCCGTAGCCCGAGGTATGGGTGAAACGCCCCGACAGGCCGGGCGGGATCTTGTCGATGGAACCGCCGTGGCGGTGGCCAACCTCGCGTCGCGCCGGCGCGCCTTCGGTGATATAGATGGCGATCTGCTCGATCTTCATGACACACCTGCCTCGATCGCGGCCCAGTTCAACTGCATGCCGAGGCCGGGTCCCTGGGGCACCTCTACGTGGCCGTCGACGATATGGATGGGGTTCGTCAGGTACGGCTCGCCGCCCAGCGACCCCGGCTTCCAGCCTTCGAAGAAGGTGCAGTTGCGCAGGGCGCCGATGACGTGGGCGTGTACGAAGCCGAAGCTGGTGCCCACGGACGTGATCTCACAGGCCACGTCGAAGCTCTCGGCCAGGCGGGCGATCTTGAGCATGTCGGTAATGCCGCCGCGCCAGGGCACGCTGGCGCGCACGATGTCGGCCGCCCCCTGGGCCAGCACCTGCGAGGTGGCGTGTGCGGTGCCGGGCAGGTACTCCGTCGCCGCAATCGGCAGATCGAGGGCGTCACACAGCTGCTTGAGCCCCATGATGTCGCAGTCCTTCAGGGGCTCTTCGAACCAGTAGTAGCCGGTCTCGTCGAGCACGCGGCCCAGGCGCAGGGCGTCGACCAGGATGTACTGGGCCACGGCGTCGTGCATGAGATGGAAGTCCTCCCCCACGGCCTCGCGGCAGGCGCGGGCCACGCCGGCCATGCCGTCCGCTCCGAGGTGGCAGTGATCCTTGTAGCCGGCAAAACCCTGGTCCCGGGCCCGCAGGGCTTCTTCGACGTAGGCCTCGGTCGTGTCGTGGTGGTGGCCGGACATGTAACACGGCAGGTGGTCGCGGTAACCGCCGATGAGCCGGTACACGGGAAGTTCCGCCGCTTTGCCGCAGAGGTCCCAGAGGGCGACATCGACGAGACCGCGCACCCCGTGGGCCAGGTACTTGTAGCGGTCGAGGCGCATGCCCTCGTGCCACAGGCGCTCCCGGTCGAGAGGGTCGGCGCCAACGAGGACCTCGCGGAAAGCGGCCTCGATGGCGTGCGCCGTGTCGGCGCCGACACCGAAGCACCAGCCCTCCAGCTCCGAGTCGGTGACGATTCGCAGCAATCCCGCTGGCTGATGGAACCGCAGGTCGGTGATCTTCATGCCGTCCTCGTCCTCCCCGTAAGTTTTCGCGACACGCCGTGGTCATTACACTTGTCGCTCGCGCAATCAACGAAAATCCGCACCCTCCCGCAGAAAGTGCCCCACGAGCATGGTTGGCCGGTTTGGCCTCATCGCCTGGGCCCTCACCGACATTATGTAGGAATCCGTTTAGCATGAACGAATCGAATGAATCTAAGCGCGGCTTGAATCGCCGTGATGCACTCAAAGGCGTGGCAGCAGTTAGCCTGGGCCTTGCGGTTGGAGCGTATGGAGCGCCGAAAGAATCCGCTCCCTCACCGCGTTCCAATTCGTCCGGGCGGGATCTGATCCGACGTGAAAACGCCAAGCCCGGAACGCGCGACTGGATGCTCACCAAGACCGACGTCGATGACATCGAGCCCGTGGAGTTGTGGCGTTCCCCGCGAATCGAGGGCTACTGCTCCGAGACGAGCGTGAGTGCTGGTGACACGATCAAGGTAATGGTGAGCACGAATCCGGTGTCGGAGTTCAGTCTGGAGATTTATCGTACGGGTTACTACGGCGGTACCGGCGGGCGTTTCATGAAGCGCTTTGATTCCATACAGGGCAAAACCCAAGCCGATCCGCCGATAGGCGAAAACCGCCTGCGCGAATGCAAATGGGAACCGTCTGTAGAGTTCAAGATTCCAGACGATTGGCTGAGTGGTGTGTATCTCGGCAAACTCACCGCAAAAAAAGAGGGAGTGCAGAGCTACGTCATCTTTGTGGTGCGTGACGATCGCCCCTGCGATCTGCTCTTCCAGTGCAGCGACACGACTTGGGCCTGTTACAACAGTTGGCCTACCAACGAGTGGTCACTTTACCACAATGACGCGAACGGGTACACGGGACATGCGAAAAGGAAGAAGTGGAGCACTGACGCGAACGATACCGGCTGGGTGAGTTTTGACCGTCCTTACGGGCAGTTCTGCCAGGATCATCTCGTCGACCGGCCTTCTTCGGTGGGTTCGGGCGAATTTCTTCTCTGGGAGTTCCCCCTCCTATTGGATAGTGCAGCAGGGCTACGATGTGTCGTACATATCGAATGTGGATACGCACACGGACGGGCCGGGACTACAGCGCGCGAGGGGTTTCATTTCCGTAGGACATGACGAGTATTGGACGCGTGAGATGTACGACAACGCCATCGAGGCCCGCGACGCGGGCGTCAACTTCGCGTTCCTGTGTGGTAATTCGGTGTTCGGTGTGGTGCCCTTGCTGCCCTCCGCCGAGGGGCAAGCCAACCGGATCATCCGGCGCGTTGGCGTGTTCGTTGGCGAAAAAGGCTACGCGGAACTCGACGAGCAGCTAAAGCAACAGATCGCGGCGAGAATAGGTAATTATCCTCCAGGGCCGGACGGGGCGTTGCTGATGGGCGGACGAATGGGGAGGGACTGCCTTGGCGGGGGTGACTGGGTCTGTAGCAAGCCTGCTCACTGGCTGTATCACGGCACGGGTATGAAAGAAGGCGTTATGGTCAAAGGTCTGATCGGCTGGGAATGGCACGGTGAGCCGGCCATGGATTTGCCGGGTATGGAAAGATTGGCCAGCGTCACCCCAGTCAACCCTAAGACTGGAAAACCCAAAACGCCCCATGCGGCAACGATCTACGATGGACCAAAGGGCACCGTTGTGTTCAACGCCGGCACCATCTGGTGGGCACAAGGTTTGTCATCGCCCCCTGGCCACGTTCTGCCCGCCCATAAGGCAGCTCGGCCCCAA
>JAYZCA010000228.1:0-3865 GCA_036339235.1 Candidatus Latescibacterota bacterium
ATGTTTCTCATCGACCTGCCGCTGTTCTCGATGGCGACCATGGCCATCTCCGGATACTACATGGCTTCCCAGCGCGAGCTCTACGCCGACTGGAAGAGCTCCATCAAGTACCTGCCCCTGTTGATGGCCATCGGCATCAGCCTGTGCGTCAACAACACGCGCGCCGTCATCGAGGGTCTGGTAGGCTACACGACGGGGTTCCACCGTACTCCGAAGTACGGCGTTGGCTCCGAGAGCCGTCTCGGCAGCAAATACGCCGGCGCCAAAAGCCTCGTCGCCTTCGCCGAGCTGGCCATGGCGGTCTACTTCGTTTTCGTCATCACCCGGGCATGGGAGATCAGCCTCTACTTCGGCCTGCCCTTCCTGCTGCTGTTCCACATCGGCTTCCTCTACACCGGCCTGCTCTCCGGGCTGCAGCCCTGGCTGGTGGGTCTGCGCCTACGCTGGGCGTCCCGCACCGCTCCCGCGTAGGAACAGAAACACCCCCGACTCGTCGAGGGAGTCGGAGGCGTCTGTCAGTCGGGATGCGCGGACCGATTCATTCGTCAGGCCAGGACAGCTCGTTTTCCTCGCCTGTCATCTTGAGGCGCCTCATGAGCAGGTTGAACATCGGGTAGACTCGGTCCTTGAGTTTGTTGCGCAGGTTGCGCAGACCGATGGCAGCCGAGTGTCGCCGCCGATTCGTGTCGCCCTTCTCATCCGATGCCAGACCCATCGCCCCGTCGAAGGACCGCACGAAGAGTTCGTGCGTGTTGCCACCCGTCGACGTTGTTGGCGGCGTCACGGCGGCGACTGCCGACTGATACTCGGTCAGCAGATCAAAGGCCGCCACAATGTCGGCGTTGGTGATTTCCTGGGTGGGGTCATCGAAGCGCAGGATCTCGGCCTGGACGCGACGACTGTACGAATCCAACCCCTGGATCGCTTCCACGTATTTCTTCAGTTCGGCGGCCTCCTGCTCGCGTCCGCACCCCAGCGTCAGGGCTAGCAAGGCCAGTGTGAGCAGTCCTCTTACCATCATCGACCTCCTGGTTCTTGGCATCCCCGGCTGTTCGTAAGCGGTTTGTCCGGGGGCTCTTGACAGGGTGAAAGGTAGGAAGTGACACAAAGGCGAGGCAAGCGCGTCCTTCGGGCGGCGTCGTTGACGCTTTCCGGAGGCCGGGATACCTTCCCTCACCTACCACGGCACTCTCGATGGAGAATGACTTGACCAGCCGGGAACAACTGCGCAGCCAGTTGCGCGACTGCCTGCTCGACGCCCGTTTCGAGCGCTGGAGCAGCGTCTATGAGAAGGGCAAGGTGCGTGACATGTACCGGCTCCCCGGCAAGCGAGTCCTCATCACCACCGACCGGCAGAGCGCCTTCGATCACGTCCTCGGCACGATCCCGCTAAAGGGGCAGGTTCTCAACCGCATCGCCCAGTATTGGTTCGAACAGACCGCCGACATCGTGCCCAACCACGTCATCGCCGTGCCCCACGCCAACGTGACCATCGGCGAGGAACTGGACATGTTTCCCGTCGAAATCGTCGTGCGCGGGTATCTGACGGGCAGCACCGACACATCGGCGTGGACCCATTACAGCCGCGGCGTCCGTGACTTCTGCGGCAACCGCCTGCCGGAGGGAATGGTGAAAAACCAGCCCTTCGAGTCGGCCATCATCACGCCCACCACCAAGTCTGAGGAGCACGACGAGTCGATCTCGAAACAGCAGATCATCGAGCGTGGTCTCGTCGAAGCGGCCACCTGGGAGAAAATCGAAGAGATCGCCTTCGCCGTCTTCGCCCGCGGCCAGCAGCTGGCCGCCGAACAGGGGCTGATCCTGGTGGACACGAAGTACGAGATGGGCCGCAATTCCGAGGGCCAGATCGCCATCGCCGACGAGATCCACACCCCCGACTCATCCCGCTACTGGGTTCAGGCCACCTACGAGGAGCGCCATGCCCGTGGGGACGAGCCGGAGAGCCTGGACAAGGAGTTCCTGCGGCTCTGGCTACGGGACAAGGGCATCTCCGACGACAACATCCCGACGCTGGACGACGACATCCGCGTCCAGGTTGCCGAGCGCTACGTCGATCTCTTCGAACGGGTGACGGGCACGGCATTCGAGCCCGACCTGGGTGATGCGCCTCTGCTAGAGCGCATCGAACAGGCCATCGAGCCGTACTTCGACAGAGCCTGAAGATGACGGCCACTCAGCTGGTCTCTGCACGCCGGCGGCGGCCCATGCTGCTACGGATCCTGGGCGCCGCCCTCGTCTTCCGCCTGGAGCTGCGCTCACCCCAGCCTCTGGACGTGGGCCTCATCCTACTGGCCTGGCTGCGTCGGCCCGCAATCGAGATGCCGATGCGCGCCCATGAGAGCCGCAGCGATCGCCTGCGACGGCGGCTCGACGAGGTGTATCCCTTCTGATGTTGCACCGTCAACTGCGTTCGGCCCTGGAGGAGATCTTCGGGGAGGACTTTATCGACGAAGCCCTGCGCCGCTCCGAGCTGGCGCAGCTGATCATCTACGAGCAGCCGGACCGCTTCAAAGAAACGGTGCTGGGCTTCCAGAGGCTGAACTTTCGCGACGAGCAGACCGCCTATGCTGAGAACCTGCAGCCCGAATACGGCTATGCGCTGATCTGCTCCCTGCTGCACAACCCCACGCGCGAGATGGTCGCCGAGCTCGGCCTCAACTACCTGTAGCGTTACAGCGCTTCTTATGCCCCGACAGTTGCTGGCCTTCGATCTGGGCGCCGAGAGCGGACGCGCCATCCTCGGACATCTCGACGACGGCCGTCTCGAACTGCGGGAGCTGCACCGCTTCGCTACCGGCGCCACGCAGGTGTTGGGACGACTCTATTGGGATGTACTGCGCTTCTTCGACGAGATCCAGACGGGGTTGCGCGCCGCCGCGGACTATGACGATCTCGGCAGCGTCGGCATCGACACGTGGGGTGTAGACTACGGCCTGCTCGCCGACGACGGCACGTTGCTCGACAATCCCCGCAACTACCGCGACCCGCGCACCGAGGGGGTCATGGAGCGCGGCCTTCAACTGGTGCCGCGGGAGCGGATCTTCGCTTCTACCGGATTGCAGTTCCTACCCTTCAACACCCTCTGGCAATTGTTGTCCATGCGGGAGATGTCGTCACCGCAACTGGCCTCGGCGCAGCACTTGCTGCTGATCCCCGACTTGCTCCACTATTTCCTCACCGGCGAGCGGGTCTGCGAATTCACCAACGCCACGACGACACAGTTCTACGACCCACGGCAAGGGCGCTGGTCAACGGAGTTGTTCGACGCCTTCGACCTGCCCTCCCGCATCCTGCCCGACATCGTCGAGCCGGGTACGCGCCTGGGGCCGATCCGCAGCGAGATCGCTGCCGGCTGTGGCCTGTCGAGAGTTCCCGTCGTCGTGCCCGCCACCCACGACACCGGATCAGCGGTGGCTGCCGTGCCCGCCCAGGTTGCCGACTTCGCCTACATCAGTTCCGGCACGTGGTCGCTGATGGGAGCCGAACTGGCAGAGCCGAACCTCAACGACGCGGCCCGCCTCTACAACTTCACCAACGAAGGCGGTGTGGGGGGAACCTTCCGCTTCCTGAAGAACATCATGGGACTGTGGCTGGTGCAGGAAACGCGGCGAACCTGGCAGGCTGAAGGCCGGGATCTCTCCTACGCTGAGCTGACCGAAGCGGCGCGGCAGGCACCGGTCCTTGGCGCCCACATCGACCCTGACGATGCCCGCTTTCTGCCGCCGGGAGACATGGCCGGCCGCGTGCGGGCGTTCTGCACCGAGACGGGCCAGATTCCCCCCGAGACCGAGGGCGCCGTGATCCGCTGCATTCTGGAGAGTCTGGCGCTGAAGTATCGCTGGGT
>JAYZCA010000229.1:0-5644 GCA_036339235.1 Candidatus Latescibacterota bacterium
CATTTACACCGTGCCGATCGATGAGCTCCTGCACCAGACCATTCGCTTTTGCTTCCTCGACGAATTCGCGCAGAAAAACGGCGGCCAGCGGCCGGTCGCGTTTCGTGCCGATCGCCTGCTGCACGGCGGTGAACTGCCCATCGAGAATCCTGGCGCCCTGCAGCCGCTCCACGTCCTTGATCAGGCGAGGGCGCAGGCCAGCCAGCGCTTCCAGTCCGTTCTGTGCGAAGGTTTCGAAAGAGGCTTCGACGCTATCTGCCTTTACCAACCGCGCGTGCTCGATGTGGTCGGCCAGCCAGAGACCATAGGCGCTGCGCCCAGAAACCGAGATCCGGATGCCATCGCGGTCTACCTCGTCAACAGCACGGATCGGCGAGCCTGTCGGCACCAGATACGTCGCTTCGATCTCGGCGTAGGCGGCGGTGAAATCAATCGTCTTTGCCCGTTCCGGTTCGGCGCCCAGATTGCCGATGTCCCACAGATCGTCGAGGGCGGTGTCGGCCAGTGCACCCGGTGTCTCATACAGAACGTATTCGACAGGCACTCCCAGCCGGTCGGCGACCGCGCGAGCCATGTCCGGTGAGACACCGATTGGATCTCCGGAGAAATTCCTGTCGGAGACCAGAAGGAAGTTGGACAGGTTGATGGCCGCCCGCAGAGTGCCGGTAGGCGCGAGCTCGGCGCGCACGGTACTCATTTCTGGCTCGTCCGCCGGACAAATCGCACGGAACCAAAGCGATCGGGAACGTGATAGGACCGCAGGTCGAGGGGCGCCCAGCCTGACAGCTCTTTCGGCTGCTCGCCACCGCGTGGACGTTCGTACCGATTGACATTCACACGCCACACATCCCCTGGCTGGGGTGGCAGATTCGCGGTACCGGCGATCTTGCCGAATCCCTCCCAAGGCAGGGCGAATTCGAAGACAGAACCCTGGTCCACGTCGGTGCTGTCATTCACAGTTCCGTGGTTCATCGCTGCATGTCGCATACCGACTTGGGTCCAGGTGTACAGATCGGGCCAGTCCACCGGTTCGCCATTTGCGTACTTGAATTTGTTGTTGGGGATCCAGATGTCATTGATCGTGTCCAGAGAGTTGATGTGGATTTCGGCGTAATCTTTGCCATCGCCGTCGGGGTCGATAAACAACTCGATCGTCTCCTCCTGGCACAGGCAGTCCTTGTCGCCTTCCACCATCGTGCTCCAGATGTCGGGATCCTCGACGGCGATGAGGAAGTAGAGATGCTCCTTATCCCACAGGATCTTCGCCATCGTTTGATGTTGCGGCCGTAGATTCCCGTCCTGGAAGCGGGTGAAGGCGCCCACTTCCGGAGCCAGCTGCCAGGCCAGCTCGTTCCCCACACCGTCGATGACGATGTGGCCACGGGTGAACATGCTGTCGTAGTGACGCTCCCAGTCGGGGGCATCCTGTGCCTGAGCGGTCGCTGCAACCAGGGCGAGACAGCAGCAGACGAGGCGAGCCTTCTTGTGCATGGCAGAACCGTCCTTCGTGGATTGCCGCGGCCGGAGAAAGCTACTCTTCGATCTCGCTCAAACTTCTCAGGGTCAGCCGCTCAATCCCCTCGAAGTGACGCCGGTTGCGCGTCAGCAAGTCAGCGTACTCACAGCCTGTTCACGGCGGCTCTAGCCGGTGCTTCCAGTCCACAGCTCGAAAATCGTTAAGGTTGTCGTCGCCAGTTCATGCTGCTCGGTCTCGAAGATCCCCATGATGAGATCCGGCTCGATGCCGTCCACGGCCAGCATGATGCCCGGTCTGAGGAAGGGGTCCTCAGCAGCGTCCCGGCGCGCCTCTGCTTCGAGGGGAAGGATACCCGCTACTCGTCCGGCCTGCGCCAGTTGCATGGCACGCTCCACCAGCAGTGTGGGCGACGTTTTCCGTGGAGACAGCGTACGCATGACTACCGCCCCGAGTCCCAGGAACTCACGCAGGGGCAATGCGATCAGCGTCAAAGCCAGCCCGCTGCCATAGATGATGGCGATCAACGGCCTCCGAGAAGCATGTCCACATAATGACCCGCAACAGCCAGAAGCGCGGCCACAAAGGCGATCAGTCCGACAATGGTTGCGATGTCCATGGCGTCGTCCTCCTAGCCCATCCACGCGCCTCCTGAGACGCTGATGGACTGGCCGGTTAAAAAGTCCGCCTCGTCGGAGGCAAGAAAAGCGGCCGAACGGGCCACATCTTCAGGCTGCGCGATGCGACCCAGGGGTGTGATGGCCTCGTTTTGGCCGATCAGCTGCTCACGGTAGGCCTCCGTGGTTGTGCCTTCCGGCTTGAGCCCTTCCGCCATACCCGCCAGCCGCTCGGTATCTGTGAGACCAGGGCAGATGGCATTGACCGTAATGTTGTGCTCTCCGAGTTCGAGGGCGAGCACCTGCGTCAGACCGACGATGGCGAACTTGGAAGCGCAGTATGCCCCGTACCGGGCAAAGCCCATGCGCCCGGCCAGTGAAGCGATGTTGATGATTCGCCCGCCGCACCCGCGTCCGACCATGTGGCGAGCCCCTGCCTGGCACATCAGGAACGTGCCCTTGGTGTTGACCTCATGCACACGGGTCCACTCCGTCTCGGGCAATTCGACGATCGGCCTGCGATCATCCCCCGCCGGCGCCCCGGCGTTGTTGACGAGGATGTCCAGCCGCCCGAAGCGTTCCAGCGTGGCATCGACGAGACGCTGCACATCCTCGGCGTCAGAGACACTGCCGACGACACCCAGACTGCCACACCCCGTCGCCTCGATCTCGGCGACCACCGCAGGCAATCCACCCCAGCCGCCTCGTGGCGCATCCGTCACATCGTTGACGACAACATCCGCCCCCTCCCGCGCCAGCCGCGTGGCGATCGCCCTGCCGATGCCGCGTTCTCCCCCCGCACCGGTGACCAGCGCCACCCTTCCCTTCAGATCATACGTCAAGATCGAGTTGCCCCATTGTCAGAGTTCAGTTGGTTGAAGGCTACTGAGAGCCTCTCTGATTCGCCAGCAGTTCGGCGAATCGGTACCTGGCGGCGTTGAACTCACCGCCAGGCACAGGAGTTCTCAGCACGCCGCTAACTCGCCGCCGCACGCCGTTCGGGCTTGACGCAGCGAGTCGATTCGGCGCCCTTTGCCGAATCGATAAGACGCGGCGTTGGATTTACCGTCATGATCAGATGTTTGATGCACGCCGCGCCAATTCAGCCTGCGCCTCACGGAACAGGCCGATCAGGCGACCGCGAACCTTCTCGTCCTTGAACACGCCGATCTTCTCCGCCCACGTCACACCACCCTCCATGTGTGTCATCAGGTATTCGCCGTCCGTCTCCTGGAAGGCGCCGCGTCGGCCCACGTCGACGTAGACCGGCGAGGAGTGCGCCATCACGGGACCGGCGTCGGTGGCGTAGGGCCCCCAGCAGCGCGCCGCGATCCAGCACGACTTCTCCGTCTTCACCTTTGTCTTGAGCGTGATCGAACGCTCGCCCTCGTCGACGACCTCGCGTTCGTGGCGCACGCCATTGACGATTAGCTCCAGGCCCGTCAGGGGCCACACGCTCCAGGCCGTGACCTCCACTTCCACGGAGCCGCCGTTGCCAGGCAGGGCAATCTCCTGCCCCATCTCGGCTCCTTCGACGCGCAGGTCGATCATCGCTCCCGTGCTGGCGAAGGTATTGCCGACACGCACAGCCTGACACCAGTTCTCATAGGTGAACTCGCGCCCTTCCTGCAGCTTGGCATAGGTGCGCGAGCCGCCGAGGATGCGGCCATTCGACATCTTGTCGGTGCCACCGACGATGGGCAGCTTCTGCCCGACGTTGAGCCAGCGGTAATAGCCCAGCTCTCCCGCGCCGATCGTCTCCCCCTGCCAGATCCAGCACATCTCCGCCGCGTCGGCGTGACCCATGACGATGTTGGCGGCGTTCTCGAAGTCGGGCGCGGGCATGTGCGGCATGATGACGAGGCCACCCTGCGCCTTGCAGGCCTCCGCCCAGTCGGCCATGATGACCTGGACCTCGCCGCCGATCCAGTCCTCGTTGGGGCCACCCGTGCAGATGGGGCCCACCAGGTCCTTGAGGCCCAGCAGGCTGATGTGCCCCAGCACATGCTGCCGGTTCTCCTGGCTCACGTAGACGATGTGATTCTCCGTCGAGGTGGGGGCCACCCCTCCGGTAAACTCCTCCCAACTGGTAAACAGCCGGCCCCACTTGCTGGCCAGCAGGTTGACGACGTTTAGATCCTCGCCTTCGGCTTCGAGCACACTCGACTGCGACGACAGGAAGTGAACGTGCGTGTCCCCCGAGTAGTAGCCGTTCTTCTTCATGTCGAAGGCGCGCTTCGCCTTCAGCGTCAGCTGCCGCTGGCCCGGCTTGATCTCGACCAGTTGCCGCGTCGGATCGTATTCGAAGCCGCGCACGACCTCCACGTAGTTGGTGCCCACCGGCATCTCGATCTGGCAGGTGCCGTCGATGTAGGCGTAGGGTGTCCCCCGCGTCTTGCAATCACCGCCCATGTCCTCGAACCAGGCGATGTTGACATCCGCCTGGTGTCCGTGCGGAGCCAGGTAGGCCCCCTCCTTCGAGCGGAAGTGGATTCGACATCCCACCTTGTCGCCGGAGTCCTCGTCGACGACGCGTACGTGCACCCACTGCGTGCCCTCGTTACCGACCACCTCGATACGCATCGGGCCCTGCGTCGCCTCCCCATCTTCCAGCACCTTCCCCCAGTTGAATTGCGCTGAGGCGCCGGCTTCTTCGGTATCGACCTTCAACGTGCCCTCTGGCGACCCGTGCACCTCGACGTAACCGCCTTTGCGCACCGCCTGTCCGCCCGCCCCCCAGCCGGTCTCGTCCGTCGTGAGGAAATCCTCCCCCACCTCGAACAGGTCGTCCTGTCGGGCGATCACGCCGCGCTCCATGTCGACGGCAGGCGCCGATCCGGCACCGTCCACGGTGATGGCCACGGTCTTGCGGGATGGCCACGCGAAGGGGTCTGTCTCCTCGGCGCATAGCGTGATCGCCCCCAGTGCGATGGGAATCTCCGACGTCGCCTCCAGGACGATCTCAGCGATCTCGGTGTCCGGGTGGGGATTCTCGAAGTCGAACAACCACCAGCCCGACAGGTCTCCTCCCATGCTCGCCGGATTACCTGCCGGGCTGCCGTCCCCTCGAAACCAGGCATTGTACTCTCCGGTCTGTCCGCGACCGTAGCCGAGGGCGGTGTCGTTGATGCCCACGGGATGGAAAGTCCGGCAGTTGCGGCAGAGGAAGGGATGATGCCCCCACGTGGTGCTGACATCGTGAATTTCCCAGCGGCGACGCAGGGGGATCTCCACCTGGGAATCGTCGGCATAACGAATCAGGTGCCTGCCCACCAGCAGGCTTGCGCCCTCACTCGTCGCCCAGTGCCCGTCCACAGGTGCACAGGCATGGGCAAAAAGGATGCGCCTGGCTCGGTCACCGACGGAAATCGAAACCGATTGTTCGGTGTCGCAGCCGGCGACGGCGACCTGCACGAACCAGTTGTCGCCATCGCGGTCGCCGATGCAGAACGGCACACCCAGGAAGCGGCAGTTTCCGGCGGGCAGGCCGGCCAGTGCAGTACGCTGTGGATCATCGCCCATATGCGGCCACAACCAATGGCCATCTCCCAGG
>JAYZCA010000230.1:0-2335 GCA_036339235.1 Candidatus Latescibacterota bacterium
CTTGCCCGTGAGGCTGTACGCGACCGCTACGGGCTCGACTGGGACGGTTTCGCACGGGCTCTGCAGTCCACCCCCGCCGGAAACGGCGGCGGCCTGATGCTCCCCTGGTTCGAAGCCGAGATCGTCCCGAATGTTCAGGCAGGCGTCGTGCGCCACGAACTGGACGAAGCCGACGCCGACGCCAACGTGCGCGCCGTCATCGAGGCGCAGGCCCTGTCGTCGAAGATCCACTCCGAATGGATGGGGGTACCCATCCGCTCGTTGTCGGTCACCGGTGGTGCCTCAACGAACCGCGACATCCTGCAGGTCTTCGCCGACGTCCACGGCTGTCCGGTGCAACCCTTTCAGACGACGGCCGCCGCCGCCCTCGGCGCCGCCCTGCGCGCCGCCCACGGTTACGCCAAGGCCGGCAGCGGGCCGCAGGATTGGAGCGACGTGGTGGCTCCCTTCACTGCCCCGCCGGAGGACGCCCGCATCGAGCCGAATTCTACGCACGGCGCCGTCTACAACAGACTGCTGGAGACCTACAGGTCCCTGGAGTCCCGCAGCATATGATCCGCAACCAGCGCCAAGGAGAGCAGCGACCTCGACCCGCGTGGCAAGCGCATCTAACTCGCAGCCCTTGAAGTGAAAAGGACTCTTCGGCTCTGCAAGATGCAGCCGAGGCTGCATTAGTCCTCCTGGTGATCGGCGATGTTGTAGTTGGCGTTTCCCGTCTGGTCGTGAATGCGGTCGATGGCGTGACACGCCAGGCACGTGAGCCCCGCCTGCGCCTCCGGCGAGCGCCTGTCGATCTCGCCCGACATTCGCCCCGCCAGCATCAGCGCCGGGTCGTGGCATCCGGAACACCACTTCGACTTCACCAGCGACTCCCGCCCCCTCAGTTCCTGTCCCCCGGTCTCCACCGACCTGCTGGAGAAATAGTCTACGTGAGCATCTATTTCGGGATTGGAGTTTTTCGAATGTTTACGCAGATCGTTGATCGTCGCCTCGTAGAAGGGATTGTTGAACGAGGCGAAGCGGTGCGCCGACGCCGACCATCGCTGATGACAAACCCCTGTTGTTCGACCTCGCGCTCCAGCAGTTCCTGCTCTGGCAGATTACCGCGGGTGATGATACGCGACGGCAGGTAGCCACCCGTCGTCGTCGTCGTGGCAGAGGGGAAAAAGGGGCTCTGGTAGGGCACGAAGTTGGCCGGCACGAAGGTGGTGGGATTGCCGCCCTTGCGCCACGCTCGTGATCCGGGACCTGTGTGCGTCCCGGCGGCGAAGGCCGCCTGAGCCGGCTGCGTGTACGCTTCCCGATCATAGCTGACACCGTGGGCTACGATGGCGGCCAGCGCCAGGGAGGCGACGGCTACGGGCACGACTCGGTAGCTTGCAGTCGACGGCTTCCAGATCGAGATCCGTCGGTGGGCAAGGTAGAAGGCCGGCAGCGCCAGGGCCACCACCACGTGCAGCCACCAGGCCCAGGCGTTGTCGCGGTTGTTGGCCTCACTGAGAATGAACAGGCCCGACACGAGCAGAATGACGCCGAGGGTGGCTGTAACCAACCCCGTGGCGATCGCCTGCCGACGGTGCCGTCGCCAAACCTCAGGCAAATGCCACTCGACGAAAGCCAGCGTCAGCACCACGAGGAAGATGCCCAGCCCCGTGTGCGACAGCACCATACCCTGGTAAAAGCGCGGCAACGAGATGTCGGTGAGGGCGAAGTAATCGAGGCCCGAGGCCTCGGCGGCGCGGCAGGCCAGCAGGTAGAGCGTGTCCGCCAGCATCAGCACGCCCAGAACGACGATCAACGCCAGGGTCCGGTGTTGATACCGACCCAAGCGACTACGTCGCCGCGAGCTGCCTGTCGGGGTGATCTGACTCACGGGCGAAAATCAAGCTGAAGAGGCTGAACCAGTAGAAGATGAGGCGGATGGCCGACAACCGCCGGATTGCGCTAACCCGGCAGCTAACCCGTCAATTGATCGTAGGTCTGCCGGGCCACGATCAGCTCCTCGTCCGTGCGCAGAACCCGCAGGCGCACACCGCTGCCCTCGGTGTGCAGTGTACCCTCGCCGTGGACGCTCTCGTTGCGCGTTGCGTCCAGCTCGACGCCGAGAAACTCCAGTCCGGCAAGCACCTGGCCACGTACGATGTTCGAGTGCTCGCCGATGCCGCCTGTGAAGCTGATGACATCGAGTCCCCCCAGCTCGACGACGAAGGCCCCCAGGTAGTCACGGATTGCCGAGGTGAAAACCTCGATGGCCAGGGTACAGCGTTGGTCGCCGGCGATCGCGGCTTCTTCGATGTCGCGCATGTCGTTCGACACGCCGCTGAGGCCCAGCATT
>JAYZCA010000231.1:0-4383 GCA_036339235.1 Candidatus Latescibacterota bacterium
TTCCACTGCCTCCTCGAGATGGACACCGCGTTCGGCGAAGCTGTAACCCAGGTAGTTGAGAGCGTAGGCGTCGTCCGGGCTCAACTCGATCAGCCGACGGAAGACGGTGACGGCGCGATCGAAGTAGCCGCGGCTGCGTTCGGCCCCGTGCACCTCGCGCGACGCCTCCTCGAGAGCGCTGCCCAGATAGAAGAGAGCGTAGCTGTCTTGCGGCATCAGCTCCGCCGCCCGCGTGAGTCGCTCGACGGCGGCGTCCCACTCCCCCACCTTCTGCAGCGCGACGCCCCAATGCAGGTAGCCGTCGGCATGCGTCGAGTCGGCCTCGACTGCCTTCCGGTAGCGACCGATCGCGTCGTGCCAGCGTTGCTGTTGTCCGTACACGATACCCCAGCGAATGTAGAGCCGAGGCTCCGGACCGGCGGCGACGATCCCACGGCGGTAGATGTCGACAGCCTCGTCCCACATCTGGCGCTGTTCGAGGTTCCGGCCCCACGCCAGGTACAGACCGAGGGATTCCCGCAGTTGCTCGCTGACACCCTTGTAGACGTCGATGGCGGCGTCGTGTCGCTCGGCTTCCTCCAGCACGATACCCCAGAACAGGTAGAGTTGCAGGCTGTCCGGCATGGCGGTCACGGCGTCCGCGAGGATCTCCTCGGCGCGGTCAAGGCGTCCCACGTGCAGGTAGTAGCGGACGGGGTCGAGCCACCCCTCCACGTCGGTTGGAGCCTGCCCGACAATGCGCTCGAAAACGCGCGCCGCCAGAGGAAATTTCTCCATCTCGGCCAGAGCGATTCCGAGACGATACAGATACGCGGCGTCCTCGTGGGCAAGGATCGGCGCGAGGTCTGCATCGGATTCGATGACGCGGGCCAGTTCGTACATGATGAGGGAACTGTCAGGCACACGCCGGGCGCCCTCGCGTAGAGAGGCCAGGGCGGCACTGCGCTCGTCCCGGGCCACCTGCAGTTCACCGAGCCCGAGCCAGGCATCCTCGACGGTGGGATCTGTGGCCAGCACTTCGCTGAAAACTCGCTCTGACAACTCTCTCTGACCGCTGCGCGACAGCACATAGGCGACGTTGACGCGCACGTCGGCCGGCGTGTCGGGCTCCGCGAGAAGACGATCGAAGAGATCGTCGATCAAATCCTCCTGCCCGGTCTCCAGGTAGACACGTGCCAGATGTGAGTAAAGCTGCCAGTTGTGCGGATCGCGGCGGATGAGTTCACGCATCTGTACCGCCACGTCCTCCGGTTTACCCACGATCTCGAGCCAGCGCACCATCTGGTAGCGCAGACCTGTCAGCTCCGGATTCAGGTGCAGGGCCTTGCCGCCGAAGGCGGCGGCCATGTCGTAGTCCTGAATGCGGTCATAGTTGCGGGCCAACTGAGTGTAGATCGTCGGCGTGGGGTCGAGGTCGGCGGCGCTGCGCAGGGCGACGATGGCGCCCAGGTGGTTGTTCTGCTGTTCGTAGACCTTGGCCTGCACGAAGTACTGCAGGGCCTGCTGACGTTTGGCATCCTCGCCGGCGGGCACAGAGTCCGGTCGCATCCATCCCGCACATCCCTGAAGCAGGGCGAAGACGACGACAGGGAGCAGCAGACGTAACCGGACACGCGTCGACATCATGCCCCTTTCACCGTCAGGCGACGGGGATCAAGAGCATCGCGCAGGCCATCACCGAAGAGATTGAGGCCGAGGGCGACGAGGAAAATCGCCAGCCCGGGAAAGGCCATCACCCAGGGAGCCTTCAACAGCAGCTCGCGACCGCCGTTGAGCATGGCCCCCCACTCGGGGGTGGGAGGCTGGGCGCCCAGGCCGAGGAAACTCAACCCCGCCGCGTCGAGAATCGCGGTTGCCAGGCTCAACGAAGTCTGCACGATCAGTGGCGCCACGCAATTAGGCAGGATGCTGAGCAGCACGATACGTGTGTCGCTGGAACCGAGGGCGCGAGCCGCCTCGACGTAGGCCAGCTCTCGCAGCAACAGAACCTGACCGCGCACGAGGCGGGCGAACTGCGGCACGAAGACGATGCTGACGGCAATCATCACATTGTCGATCCCCGGACCGATGACAGCGACGATAGCGATGGCCAGCAGGATCGCGGGAAAGGCGAGCATGATGTCGACGAGACGCATGATCAGCGTATCGGCAAGGCCGCCGCGGTAGCCGGCGATAAGTCCGAGGGTCGTGCCTCCGGTAAGGGCGATGGAGATGCAGATAAGGCCGATGCGCAGCGAGATACGCGATCCGTAGATCACCCGGCTCAGGATGTCGCGCCCGAAGTCGTCGGTGCCCATGGGATGCTCCCACGACGGCGGCAACAGACGGATGTAGAGATCCTGGGCGATGGGATCGAAAGGGGCCAGCAGCGGCGCCAGGATCGCGACGACGACGAGACCGACGACGATGGCGGCGCCCGCCAGTGGGATCGGTCGTGAACACAAGTAGCAGACGGTCAGCCTCAGCGACATCGAGCACACCTCACCCGGTTGGCAGACTAAGCGTCTGCTCCACCAGTTGCTGGAAAGGTTCGGGGGCCAGGGGCTTTCCGACGAACCCGTCGAAGGGGTGCTTGCACACGTCGTCGGCGTCTAGATAGCCGGATGCGGCCAGCACCTTCAGACCCGGAAACTGCGCCCGTAGCGTCTCCAGCAATTTGATCCCATCGAGTACGGGCATCTTGATGTCGGTGATGACGAGGTCGAGTTTGACTTCCTGCACGACGTCGAGGGCCTGCCTGCCGTTCTCCGCCTCGACGACATCGGAGCCGGGCAGGGCGTCCTTCACCAGGAGGCGAAACTCGGCTTCGTCGTCGACGATGAGGACGCGGGGGATCAAGTCCTTCACCTGGTCCTCCACGTGCAGGTTCAACTCCTCGCGATCCATCCCCGTCTTTGCCGCCGCCATGTCGAGAGCGATGGCGACGCGGCTCTGGTTTCCCTTGAGCCGCCGCTGCAGAACGGCGATGCGGCCCTCGTAGCGCGCCCTCTCCATCTGGTAGTCGCGCAGGCGTACGTTGTCGTTCGACAGCTTGCCGGAAAGTACGCCGATGATGGCGCGGAAGACCTTGGCCTGCATGTCCTGGTCTTCGCGCAGGATGGCGTCAAACTGCGCCTTCTGGATCGTGAACAGGGCGCCGGTTTTGGTGACTTCCACCGATGCCACTCGCGGCTGCCCGGTAATGACCCCCATCTCGCCTATCGTTGTGACCGGAAGAATCGTCGCCACCCGCAGACCCTCGGGTGTTATGATCGCCAACTCCCCCGACAGCAGAATGAACATCTCGTCAGGCCTGCTGCCGCTCTCGCAGACCCGCTCTTCGGGCTTGTAGGACTTGTGCTGGCACAGGCCGAGGATCTTCTTGACCTGCGTCGGGGCCAGCCCGTTGAAGATGGGAATCTTGCGCAGGACCTGGATCAACAGCTTCTCTTTGTTTGTCGGCGCGGCCATGTTGCAACAATATACGAAGGCAGGGTCAGCGACCCATCTCACCGACCCGGATCGGGCTGCAGAACAAGGGTCGACAACGGCGGAAGCCGCAGACTCACCGACCAACGACGGTTGTGCCAGGGCTCATCGTCGGCGACGACGGCGCCGTCGTTGCCCACGCCGGAGCCACCATAGATGTCAGCGTCGGTGTTAATACATTCCACCCAGCGCCCCGGACGCGGCAGACCGATGCGATAATCCTGGCGCACGATGGGAGTGAAGTTGCAGACTACCACGAGGGTGTCGCCGTCGGCGCTGCACCGTTCGAAGGCGATAGTCGAACTTTCCGCGTCCTGACAGTCGATCCACTCGAAACCGGCGGGGTCACAGTCGGTGGCGTGCAGACCCGCGTGTGATCGGTAGAGCGTGTTGAGGTCACGCACCACGGATTGTACGCCTGCGTGTTGACCGCTTTCCAGGCTGGACCACTCGAGGTCGCGCTGGTAGTTCCATTCCTGCAATTGGCCGAACTCACACCCCATGAACAGCAGCTTTTTCCCGGGAAATGTGAACATGTACCCGTACAGCAGGCGCAGGTTGGCGAATTTCTGCCACTCATCTCCGGGCATCTTGTTCAACAACGAACCCTTGCCGTGGACGACCTCGTCATGGCTCAGAGGCAGGACGAAGTTCTCCGTGTAGGCGTAACCCATGCCGAAGGTTAGGTCTGACTGGTGGTGCCGGCGGCAGACGGGGTCCTTCGACATGTACCTGAGTATGTCGTTCATCCAGCCCATGTTCCACTTGAAGCCGAAGCCGAGCCCACCCGAGTAGGTCGGCTGCGACACCGCCGGCCACGCTGTCGACTCCTCAGCCAGTGTAAGTACGCCGGGAAAGTCGGCGTGTACGAGGATGTTCATCTGCTTGAGGAACTCGATGGCTTCGAGATTTTCG
>JAYZCA010000232.1:0-7952 GCA_036339235.1 Candidatus Latescibacterota bacterium
CCTTTCGGCGAGAGTGAACAGTCGGCCATGCGTGAGCTCAGCGAGCGCCTCGATGTGGCCGTGCCCTGGGATACGATGGGATCGAGTTGACCATGCAGCGGGCTCCGGCATCTTGACAACGCCCACTGAACGGCCAAGAAACGGGGGAAACCATACCCGTCCGCATCGACGCGAAGAATGCCAAGCCGTCCGACTCGATCAAGGAGCACGTGGACAAGGCCTGTTCGAAATTCAGTCAGTTTTTCGACCGCATCGTCGACACGGAAGTCATCATCGACACCCAGGAAAACACAGACACGCCAATACCGTCGAGATCAGCGTCAAGGTCCCGATCCAGCGCATCGTCGGCAAGGGGGAGACGCAGAAAACAAACCTGTACAAAACCATCGACAAGGCGGCAGGGCACGTTGAGCGCCAGCTGAAGAAGGACCACGACAAGCAGCTGGAGCATCGGTAGGGCCGACGAGATGATCGCCGGCGTTCCATGGAGTCATTCCCGGCGGCGCTCAAGGAAGGATGAGTTGAATTCTTGCATAGACGCCGTGCGGAAGCGACCCTCCGGCGTTCATCCAGGGCTGACGTCGTGATCGGAGGATCGGCATAACGCCCCATCCCTCGGGCTACGCCGATCGGCGCCATCCGGGCGCACCCCTACGGGGGTCTGGTCTCCGCTTACGAATGCCCTTCGCTAAAGACGTCTACGGATCGCCTCTGTCCGGCTCGCTGTCGCATCACCAACATATGTGTGTGGGAACTGGTCAGCCGTTGAGAGATCGGCCCACCCCGTCCTGAAGTCTGATCTCTGCTCATAACAGCTTTTCGCTACGGTCGATACATCGGGCCAGCAAATCTAGGGCAGCGGTGGCGAAGGCTTCCATGTTAGCCGCCCGCTCCTGGCTTCCGGTTTCGAGGGTGATCGCCATCTCTACGGGACCTGAAACGCCGATGCAGGTATGGCCGGGAGCATCGCCGTAGCGGTTTCCGGTGGGACCGGCGGCGCCCGTCTCACCGATTCCCCAGTCGGCTCCCAATCTCTGACGAGCAGATCTTGCCAGGTGCAACGCGTGCGTCTCCGTTGCTGCTCGGGCTTCAGCCAAGGCCTCATCGGCTATCGCCATCAATGTCTTCTTGCTGTCGCCCGTATACACCACGCCGCCGCCTTTGAAGTAGGCGGAGGCACCGGGCACGGCGAGCAGTGATGCCGAGATCACACCACCGGCCGAGGACTCGGCGACGGCCACCGTCTGCCCGGCGGCCTTCAAGGCGGCGCTAGCGCGCGAGCCAATCTCTACGAGTCTCGTCATCTACACGCCAGTCGTCTCGGTCACAGGCTCTCCATACGCTGCAGGTGGGCGTCGACGTCGATGAGGCGTACCACGGCGATGACGAAGAGACCGCAGCCGACGACGACGTAGAACAGGTGCGGGTACGACATCATTTCCTGCAACGGGCCCAAGAGGGCGGCGCCGCCGGACAAACCCATGTTGGCGATTGCCATGTAGAGGGAGAACTGGGTGGCGGCGACACGTTTCCAGGAGATGGCCATCATCGTCGCCAGGAAAGCGATGCTCACGAGCGTGTCGAGGACATAGTAGGCGCTGATAAATACCTGGGCCGGCAAGCGTTGCGACCACAGGCCAGCCAAAAGGGCCATGGCAACGGCGCCGCCGATGAGCAGCAGGACGCCGCCAGCGATCGTGCGGCGCCGTCCGAGACGCTCCACCAGCCAGCCGCCGACGACCATGCCGAGCAAGCCGGAAACGAGGCCGGCCGTGGCCGACAACTCCGAATAGTCGGTATGCGCCCAGCCCATCTCCTGAACGGTGAGCACCGGCAGCAGGGCATCGAGGAAACCGCGGACCAGGTTGTAGGCGAAGAACACGATCGCGGCGACGAGACTCACCGGCAGCAGGACGACCCGAAGCAGCGACCGGCCGATGTCCACCAGGCCGTCCAGTTGCAGGGAGCGGGTGACCTCGGAGGCCTGACCCGATGTCCAGGGCAGCAGGCGTTCACCCGGGTGCTCCCGAGTCAGCAACGGGATGAACATTACCGCGCCTACGACGATGGCTTGGCCGAAGAGGGCGGCACCGAGGCCGAAGGAGCTGATGATCCAGGCGCCGCCGGCGGTGGCGCCGGCCACACCGAGGCCCTTGCCTCCCCACATGAAGCCGTTGGCGCGCGGCTGCTGGGCCACCGGGATCAGCTCCACAGCCATGCCGTCGACGGCGACGTCCTGGAAGGCGGTGAAGAAGTTGACGAGGAAGCCGAGGGCGGTGAGGGCGAACAGGTGCTGCAGCGGGTCGGGCGTGAAGGCCATGACTACGGACGTGGCGACCATTCCCGCCTGCGCCAGCAGCACCCAGGGGCGTCGGCGGCCCATGGCCAGAAAGCTCCAACGGTCCATGATGGGACCGTTGATGAGCTTTAGACTCCAGGGAAGCAAGATGATGCCCATGTAAGAACCGATCTGGCTCGGTGTCAGTCCCTGCTCAGCCATGTAGGCCGGAACAGCGATAGACAGCAGGCCGTAGGGCAGTCCCTGCGCGGCGTACAGGAGGGTGAAAGCGACGTAGCGGAGAGTCAGGTTCTCCGAAAGGGCGGGCAGACGGCCAGCGGCGGGGGCACCGGCGTCAGTCACGCAAGCCCGCAGCGGTTCCAGGGCCGATCACTGGCAAGCGACCATGGTGTCACAGCATTCTGTGTCATGACGCCCCTCCAGAGCGTCGCGAGGTTACGCGACTGTGGGGTACATGTCAATCACCGAGGACTATTCTCTTCGATTGCTTGACCCGTCAGCGCAACAGGCGCTTGTCTTAAACGCGAACACATGTCACAACAGAGATCGAATCAGCCGTGAACGAACCAGGAAACAGTCTCGCTCAGTATGACCTTCACCTGCACACATACTGGAGCTATGACGCCTCGGCCCATCTCGAGAACCACTTTCGGCGGGCCAAGGCTCTTGGCGTGGGTTGCCTGGCGATCACCGATCATCACGTGCTTGACTCGCTGGCCGACGTCGTCGAGATGAGTGCCAGGTACCCGGAAGTGGTGGCGATTCCTGCGGCGGAGCTGACGGTGACAACATCGATCGGTGCCGTCGACATGCTCTGCTACGGGTTTCCCCTGGACATCCCAGCCTCCCTGCGACAGGTGCTCGATGCCTACCATACGTGGCAGCGGGAGTTCGGCGCGGCCATCTGCAAGGGCATGCAGGCTCTGGGCCACGACTACAGCGATGCTCACCGAGTCGAGTTGCTCGCCTCATACCGGCCGCCGCGCACGCTCGAGGCGCAGGGAGACACGCACGTGAGCAACAAAGTGCAACGGGACTATTTTGTGGAACGCGGATTCATCGACAGCGGCGAAGAGTATCGCCAGGTGCTTTTGCGGGCGAGGGAAGAGGTCATCTTCCCTCCGTATCCCGATGTGGACTTCGTCATTCCCGCAGTGAAGAAGCTTGGCGTCGTCGTCGCCATCGCCCACCCTCATGGTTACTTCGCTCAGGGCGATCGAGTCCGCATGGACACACTGCGGCAGGAGTGCATGCTGGACGGTATCGAGTGCGCCCACAAGAGCGTGCCTGCAGACTTCACTGCCATCTATCGTGACTACTGCGTCGAACACGGACTCTTTTCGACGGGGGGCTCAGACAGCCATTCCGATGCCGACATCGAGGCCATCTTCGCCCGTCACGGGGGCTCGGATCTGTGGCTCGACGAGCTTCTGCAACGAGTGGGGGACCGGCGGCTCAACTGAGCCCAAGCGCCTGTTCTTGACACTCGTGTGGCGATATAGTATATAGCGCAAATGACATCCTACGCATCGGCCTGCTCGTGAATACCATCCAAGACCGCATCTATCTCCGCCTCCGCGCGGGACGCATACTCTTGGTGGCACTCCTGCTGGCAATGCCCAGCAGCGGTGAACTTCTGTTCGCACCCACACCCCACAAGACTCTCAGCCAGACCCGCAAGCTGCTCGACGCGGTGGACGTGCGTGTCATGCTGCCCCTCGGCTATGAGCTGACGCCGGAGCTGGTACGCACAGCCGAGCTGACAAGACGGCGCGGAGTCGTCGAGGTTCGCGTATACGTTTCCGGGAAGAAGACGATCGAACTCGGAGCGACCGCCACACAGGGCGGGACGTTCGATATCGTCGTCTACCGCCAGGGGGAGGGTGGTCTGGGCGACCTCGAAAGACGGCTGAAGAATCTGGTTGCCAAAGCCAACCGCGCGTCGTCGTCCCGGTCCGAGCCGGACCTGGGGTACGAGATGTTCCGTCTCGGTCATATGGAGGCGGATCGGACCCTGGCACTGCTCAAGGCACTGGGCTACTACACCATCGAGTTCAACCCCAAGAGCAAGGGTGGCGATCAGATCTTCGATCTGGTGCGCGGCAAGTCCCCAAAGCTGCCATGGGCGGTTAAGGTCACCAACGCCTCGAAGACGAGCCTGATGGCTCCTGGCGAGAAGACGACGTCGCGCACGTCCTCGTCCTCTTCCAAGGGAATTTCGGGGGCATTGCAGTTGGGTGGTGCGCACCTGCATTCAGCGACGGCGGGGTCCCCGGAAGAACGACTGCTCATCGTCTATGACCGCAACGAGCCTGAAAATCTAGAAACCCTCGTCAACCTGCTGCAGACGCACATCGATGTGCCTGCCCAGCAGATCGTCATCGAAGCCCTGGTAATCGAGGTGAACTCTATGATTCTCAACGACCTGGGCTTCGAGTGGCGTTCCTCGAACCGGGGTGCCAGTGGGAGTTTCGAGCGCGGCTCTTCAGGCACGCGATCAGGCTCATTCATCCTGTCGCCGAATGCCTTCACGGACTTCAACGCCTTCCGCGGCGCCATCGAGGCTCTGCAGGAGAGAGGCGACGCCGAGATCCTGTCGAGCCCGTCCGTGCTCGTTCTCAACGATCGCCAGGCCCGGATTCAGGTGGGCCGGCAGATCCCGGTGTCACGCACTACGACGCCCGCCGCCGGTGTCGCCCTGAAAGGTGTGGAGTACTTCCCCATCGGCATCGTTCTCAATCTGAGGCCGAGAATGAACCGTGAGAGATCCGAAGTGACGATGCAGATCGAGACGATCATCTCCTCGATCTCGCCCGAGTCGGCGGCCAAGCTCGAAGCCAACTCCGGGGATATCACGTTTTCACCTATCGTCGACAACCGTCAGGTGGAGACTTACGTACGCGTCGCCGACGGCACACCCTTCATCATCGGCGGTCTGCTGTCCACCGACGATCAACAGGCGCGCATCAGCTTGCCTCTGTTCTCGAGCATACCACTGATCGGGCGGCTGTTTACCCGGGATCGCGTTGAACACGAACGGCGCGAGGTGATCGTCGTGTTGACGCCCCACATCGTACCACTCGATGCGCGCAGTTTCTCCTATCTGATCCCGAAAGACTCGGAGATCTTCAACCGCTTCGACTACACTCTGTTTCGCAACGCCTACCGCGTACGCGACGACGAGGTGTGGGACCTGAAGTTCATCCAGGAGAGTCCGGTGTTGCGCGGCATCGTCACACGCATCCGCGACCACGCGGAGGACGATGTGACCATGCGGCGCCAGGAACCCTTTGCCAGCTTCCTGGCGGGCAACATCCCGGGTGAAGACGTGCTCGTGCGGACGATGTTGAAGGACATCGTAGGAAATCTCGAGTACGGCGAAAAGGTGGATATCGGGAAGGTGTTTTTCTTTGAAAACGCCGACAACAATAACCTGGTGGATAGAATGCTTGGCGGCGCTCTCGGCGAAGTGCTGGAAACCGGTGGACGCGGACTGGTGCTGACCTACGACGCCCGCGACGAACCGATGGAGGGAGACAACTTCACCTATCCCTTCGCCACAGTGCGCGACACGGTGGTGCCGGTGGAAGAGACCGAACGGGTCCTCTTCCTGCGTAGCCTGAACCCAGTGGGCGAGGAGGAACTGCCACTGCGGTGGTCGATCCTGCTGGCCGACGAAGAGGATGTCGCCCATCTGCGCAACGTCCTCGTCCTCAAGCGCTTGATGGATCTCAACAACAATCTGCCGCAGACACTGACGGCTTTCCAACCAGGTGTACAGATCCTGTTTCCGAGCCGTGACGACATGGCTAGCCGGTATCATCTGATCGACAAAGAGGTGGCGCAGTTGTTCTACGAGACGTCTCCGAGCCAGTACTACCCGGCCTTTGAGCGGGTGTTCAACAGGCAGGTGCGCGAGGTGGAAAGTCACCTCGGGCAGGGAGGGAGATGATGAAGACCGTACTCTTGACGACGGTGCTGGCGCTGTCGCTGACTCTGGGTGGGTGTGGCGAAGAACCGGAGCGGATCGTCTCCTCCGAGACCACCGATGGGCGCTGGGAACTCACCTTGGAGGCCCGCAAGAACTTGCTGCGCCCGGGGGAGAAGCTGGCCGTGCGCGTCACGCTCGAAAGCCTGGTGGGGCAGCCGACGGAGACCTTCAGGGACACCATCGACTTTTTGAGCAACGCCGGATCGGTTTCCCCGACTCGCCTGGTGTTCACCTTCATCGGGTCTCAGGACACGACGTACACGGGCGAGGGGAACACGACCCTGTTCGGCGATTGGGTCACCTACACCATGGCGGGCAAGGGGACTCAGGCCAACGAGAGCCGGCAGGGCGAGATCAGTGCGTTGTTTCGCGATCTTGAGGCAGTGTTGAAGATCCGAATAATTGAAGACTGAGCCGCCGGTGTAGAATTCTGATGCCGGCCCCTCCGGTCGCTGTCGCCAGATCCTTCGGAGTCTTCAAGACTCGGTTCTTTGATAGACTGTCTGCCGCCTCGAAAAATTCATAGTCGGTCGGATTTCTGTCCTAGATAGATCGTCTCGTTCGGCCAGTCGGCGGCCAGCCTGGCATCGGGCATGTTGACGTGGGGCAGGTAGTTGTGCTCGCGGCGGATCAGACCGAGGACACGCATCGTGCGCATCTCCTGGATGCAGTCCTCCCCGTGGTTGTTCTGGATCGATGGCAAGATCTTGCCCTGCAGGCTGTCGGCGACGTCGCTGTCTGAGGCTCCTTCCACGATCATGACCAGCGCGATGTGACCGTCCGTCTCGGCCAGGTAGCTGTCGCGGATCAATTCCGAAAACACGTTGGCTACGTTCGGTTCGTTGCGGATTTCTTCTTCGATCTGTTCCCTTGTCACCCCCAGGCGAAACTTGATGATGACCATGTGCTGGGTCGTCACAGCCGCGGTGTCCTGGCTGCGCTCTCGGTCGATGGCTGCGTAGTAGCGCACCCGTCCTTCGTTCTCCAGTCGGGAACGCTTGCGTCTCACGGTGCGCACCGGCACACCAGTGGTTGTGGCGATGCGATTGTCGGAAACCCGCGGGTTGCGGATCAGGGCTCGGAGGATGGCCTGTTCCTGGGCGTCAAAGTTACTCATGGCCGTATACGTACTTTCTTTATGACTATTTTGTTCAATGTAGGCCAAAACATTCGGTGTCGATAGGCCTTTTTAAACCTCTGACCCCTGAGCAATGAGAAGAATCGGATTGACACCGTAGGGGGTGTGGCTATATTGAGCGGTTCATTTCGAAATTGAGAAGCCAGGCCCCCGCTGCCGCTCGCACCCGCAGCGACACGTTCCGCCGATACGGGGGCTTCCGAATGGTTCACCCCAGTCCCGGCCCGAATCGGTTTTAACCTTCCGCTTCGACCTGCCTGCCCGGTCAGGGTGACCGTCCGTGTCTCGGAGAGGTCACACCGCGATGAAGTATCCCGCAGCATTTCCCCCCAAGCAGGGGCTGTACGACCCTCGACACGAACACGACGCCTGCGGCATCGGTTTCGTCGCCCACATCAAGGGTCAGCGGTCGCATGGGATCGTTCAGCAGGCCCTTGAGGTGCTGGTCTGTCTTGATCATCGTGGCGCCAGGGGTGCTGAGCCCAACACCGGCGACGGCGCCGGTATCTTGTTGCAGATCCCGG
>JAYZCA010000233.1:0-12376 GCA_036339235.1 Candidatus Latescibacterota bacterium
CGGCGAGGCGGCTGCCGCGAGACGCGTCGACCAGGTCGTCGAGGTTGACCGGTCGCAGTGGAAGGATCGTCGTCAAGAGGGGTCCGCCCGCCAGCGTGTGCCAACCAAGCCGAAGCGAACTCGACTCACGCTTCGAACTCCTCGTCTCGCCAGGAATATCTGGGAGACCACCCGATAATTCGCTTCACGTTTTCGGTAGAAAGAGGTGCTCGAAATCCCTCGAGGGGCTGCCTGACAGGGACGTCTGGATAGACCCGGCCGATAGCCTCCATCGTCGGCACGTCGATCATCGTGTCGTCAGCGTTCAGGAAGAAGCGATTGTGCCCCGTCCAGTCCTCGGACTCGACCGACATCACGCACGCCGTGGCGGCGTCCTTGATGTGCAGGTAGGTCCAGAAGCCCTGGCAACGTTCCCAGACGTCGGTGATCGGATTTGCGGCAAGCTCACGGAATCTGGCGTCATCCCACATGCCGTTGAAGCGCATGCTGGCGATCGACATCCAGGGGCTGCGTCTGGCAAAGCCCTGACCGACTTCCTCTCCGATCCATTTGGAGATGGAATAGGCTTCCTCCGAGCGTGTGTAGCAATACTCGTCGAGCGGAAAATACTCGGGCGGTTTGACCTGTTTCGGCTCCCACCTTGCGGCGGTGCCCATGGCCCCTACCGCGTTGTAGGAGCCCCCGAGCACGACGGGCCTGACCCGCAGCTGCTCGGCTGCCCTGCACACATTCCACATGGAAGCAACGTTGGTGACGAACACGTCCTCCTCGGTGTAGTTGGCATTGCTGGGGCGGGCGGCCAGCGCGACGACAGCGTCGCAGCCATCCATCGCCGAAATGACCTGGCCATAATTGGTGACATCGACCTGCAGGAACGTGGGCCTGTCAGGCCATTTCTGCCGCATCTCTGCAAAGGCTGGGGCATTCGACTTACCCGTTGTTCCCACGCGGACCATGTCTGCATTGACGACGCTGTGCCCGCATCGATAGAGCTCGTCGATCACGAAATGCCCGACGTTTCCCGATCCTCCGGTTACCAGAACCCTCATTTTCCGCCACTCCTTCCTTTCAGGCGATGCCACCTGACGGTAGCCACGTATCGATGGTCTGTAGCGCCGTGTCGGGCAAGTCAAGGGCCAGGGCCGCGAGGTTGTCCTCCAGTTGCTCCATCGTACGCGGCCCGACGATCGGACAGGTGACTCCCGGCCTCCCCAACACCCAGGCCAGGGCAAACCGCGACAGGGGCGCGCCCATCTCGGCCGCCAGGCCGGCCAGCTGCTCCACCAACTCCAGCCGAGCGTCTATCTGGTCCGGCGACGGCATCCAGAAATCGGCGGCGCGCCGCGAGCCAGGTGGTGTGGGATCATCGGTCCGGTAGCGACCGGAGAGCAGGCCGCCGGCCAGCGGGCTCCACGGTAGGATGGCCACGCCGTTCGTTTCTGCAAACGGAACGAGTTCGTGTTCGATGTGACGATCCAACAGACTGTACTGTGGTTGCTCGCTGACGAATCGCTCCCATCCGTGCAGAGTACTCAGTCCATGGGCATGGGCGACCTGCCATGCGGCGTAGTTTGAGGTGCCGATGTAGCGGACTTTACCGGTGCGAACAAGGTCCGTCAGGGCGCTGAGCGTCTCCTCGATGGGTGTATCAGGATCGGGCTGGTGCAACTGATAGAGATCGATATAATCGGTCTGCAGCCGGCGCAGACTCTGTTCCACTGCTGTGAAAATCTGCCGGCGACTGAGCCCCGCGTCGTTCGGGCCCTCGCCCATCCGGCCGCACACCTTCGTCGCCAGCACAACCTCGTGTCGGCGACCATTAAGTGCCCTCCCCACAACCTCCTCCGAGCGTCCCTGGCCGTACACGTTGGCCGTGTCGACGAAGTTGATTCCCTCGTCGAGTGCGCGGTGGATGATTCTGGAGACATCTTCGGCAAGGGTTCGTTCCGAAAAGTTTACCGTCCCCAGACAAAGCGGCGACACTTTGAGTCCCGTCCGTCCCAATCGCCGATATTCCATGACGTTCCTCCTTCGTGACCCTGCGTTCACCCGGATTCAGCGGCGCGAAATTTCGATGAAGTCCGAGACACAGGCAAGCAGTCGCAGTCAACCGCAACAGGCGAGAGATGTCATGCAGATAACCGATGTAGAAGTCTCCGTACAGCTCAAGGTCCCGAACCCCACGCCCATTGCAGATGCTCTGCAGGTACTGCCTGGCGCGGGTCGGTGATGGTGCGCCTTACCACCGACGAGGGGATCAGCGGCGAAAGGGCTGCAAACTTCGGACCGCATTGCGGGAGGGCCTGACGCGCTGGCGGCGCTGATCAAGCATGAGCTCAAGCCGCTGGTCATCGGTCAGGATCCCGTGATGGTGCGCCACCTGCACCGGGAGATGCTGCGCGAGACCGAGTACCACGGCTCGGCGGGTCTGGCTACGTTTGGCATCGCCGCCGTCGACACGGCGATCTGGGATTGTCTGGGGAGAGCTCGCGGAGTGCTTTGCTGGCAACTCTGGGGTGGCGTGCACCAGCGCATCAGGGCGTATGCGATGGTGGGCTGGTTGAACTACGCCGACGACGAGGTTCAGGAGATCTGTGCCAGGGCGGTGGCCCAGGGATTCCCGGCCGTGAAGATCAAGGTGGGCTACCCGACAGTGAAGCAGGACATCGTCCGCGTCGAGTGCGTCCGCAAAGCCGTTGGCGACGACATAGACATCATGGTCGACGCCAACCAGTCGCTGTCCACTGCCGAGGCGATCACCCGGGGTCGCGCCTTCGAGGAGTTGGGCTGTCTGTGGTGGAACCGCTGCCGGCAGATGATATCGACGGCTACGCAGCGCTGGTCCACGCCCTTGACATCCCGGTGGCCACCGGGGAGAACCTCTACAGTGTCCGGGACTTCGCACGCTTCCTGAAGAGAGACGCCGCGGACATAGTGCAACCCGATCTGCGGCGGGCGGGTGGGCCGACGGCGCTGCTGCAGATCGGCGCGCTCGCCGATGCGTTCCGCATTCCCTACGCCTCACACGGGGGTGGGCCGGTGCAGCTCAATGTAATGGCCTGCCTGCCGAATGCCTGGTATCTGGAGACCGGTCTGCTGAGTGACGATTCGCCGCTGTCGCTGGAAGACGGCACCGTGGCACTCCCGCTGGGCCCGGGGTTTTCCTGGGAGTAACGTCGCGCCCACCGGGATGACCGTGACACTAGATCACGTGAGATGGTCGCCCCGCAGCATGGCTTCTACGGCCGGGGGGAACAGCTCCTGCACGTATATTTCTCTTAGATGGTTTGTCAAGCCATTTGGGGGAAATAAAGTACTCAGCGGATAACAGCCCCACCGAGACACAGTTCACCGTCGTAGAAGACGGCGTGCTGCCCCGGCGCGATGCCGCCGTCCGTCTCGTCCAGGTCGACGCGCCAGAGGTCGTCACGGAGCGGCGCGAGGGTGCAGGCGATCGACTGCGGACCGTGGCGCAGCTTGACCTGCAGCCGCTCCACCCCGGGTGGTCCGTCGATCCAGTTGGCGCCATCGGCCTCAAACCAACTGCGACTGCGCGCCTCGCGTCGGTCCGCATGAGCGACGGACAGCGTGTTGTCCTCCAGGTCCTTGCCGACCACGTACCATGGGCCGCCGCTCAGGCCCAGGCCGAAACGCTGCCCGATCGTGTAAAACCAGTATCCCAGGTGTGTACCCAGGCGTTGCCCGGTGTCGGCGTCGACGATGGCCCCTTCGCGCTGTCCCAGGTGGAACTCGACGAACTGGCGGTAGTCGATCTTGCCGAGAAAACAGATGCCCTGGCTGTCCTTGCGGTCGCGGGACGGCAGCTCGTACTGATGCGCCAGGCGGCGGACCTCGGCCTTGGGCAGGTGACCGATAGGGAAGCGCGCCCGATGCAGCTGCGCCTGCGCCATGTGCGACAGGAAATACGTCTGGTCCTTTACCGGATCGGCGGCGCGTAGCAGGCGCGTACCCTCAGGCGTCGTCTCGAGCCTGGCGTAGTGACCGGAGGCGACGACGTCGGCTTCCTCTCCCACCCGTTCGAGGAAGGCACCGAACTTGATGCGCCGGTTGCAGAAGATGTCGGGACTCGGCGTGCGGCCGGCGCGCAGCTCGGCGAGGACATGTTCGACGATACGCTCGTAGTACTCCGTCTGCAGCGAGACGATCTGCAACGGCACGCCGGCGGCCTCGCAGGTGGCGCGCACGAAGCGCATGTCCTCCTCCCACGGGCAGTCGCCGGCGAAGGTCTGCACCTCGTCTTCGAGCCAGACCTTGAGGTAATAGGCTGTCAGGTCGGCCCCTTCCTCCTGCAGCAGGCGCAGGGCGACGGAGCTGTCGACGCCCCCGGACAGCAGAACGGCGGTCTTCACGCGCGCAGGCCGGCCATCATGTGGGAGCGGTAGTGTTCGAGGTCCGGTGTCGCCATGCCGGGGATCTTGCCCATGTCGTCGTAGCGGCGCAGGCGCACGGCGTCTTCCCAGTGATCGTGCTGCTCGAAGGCGGCGACATCGTCGGCGGTGAATGGGCCGCCCTGCAGAGCCAGGCTCTGTACCGACGAGGGCGACAACGTGTCGAAGTAGGAAGGCTCCACGGCACACAGATAACGCTTGGCGGGCACGTGCAGGCGCGTCGGTTCAGAGACAGCGGGGACGAAATGGCGGGACAGCCATTCGGCGCCGACTTCCTCGTGCAGCCCGTCGACGCCCTGGTCGGCGATGTCCTCGGGCAGGCCGTGCAGCAGGTGGCCGATGTCGTGCAGCACCGTGGCGGCAACGAGGGTGTCCTCTGCGTCGTCGCGTTCGGCGAAGACGGCACACTGCAGCATGTGCTCGACGGTGGTAACGGACTCGCCGTAGTCGAGATGTGACTGGCGCCGCCAGATGTCGAAGATGTGGTCAATGATATCGGCCATGGAGATAATCTAATCAGGTTCGCGAGCCCACGGGGAGAGGATGAGAAAGACCATGGACAGGACGATCGTCGTCCAGCAGGCGGGGTGGTAGCTGCCGAGGCTCTCCAGGGAGAGGCCGAAGAGGCTGGGTCCGACGGCGCTGGCGGAAACGCCAAGGGCCATGGAGAAACCGCTGACGGCACCGAGGTGGCGCCGGCCGAAGTAGCGGGGCCAGGCGAGGGTGGACAGGAGTCGCATCATGCCACCCATGAGGCCGGTGCCGACGATGATGCCATAACGACCCCAGGGCAGGTGTAAATGGAGGACGCCGATGTTGGAGACGATAATGCCAACCAGGAACAGGGCCAGATGCCAGCGCAGCGTGGTGCGGTCCGAGAGCCAACCGCCGATGAAATTCGAGAGGACGGTGACACCGGCTGCTGGCAGGAAGACGCTGATGGCGCTGTCCCGGCCGAGGCCGGCCTCGGCGAAAATGGAGACCAGGTGAAAGGGCAGGGCCGTACCGTAGATGCTGGAGACCATCATGGGCAGCATGATCAGCCAGAAAGCCAGCGTGGCACGAACCTGGGCGGCCGTGTGGTCGCTGCCGGTCGCCCGGCGGCGTGACGGGTTGGAGATCTGGCGGCCGTCGGGTTTCATGCCGCACTCTTCCGGGTTGTCGCGGTAGAAGACGACAGCCAGGGCGGCGAGGCCGATGATGATCGAGACGCCGAGGATCTGCCAGGCGGCCTTCCAGCCCCACTCCTCGATGAGGACATCGAAGAACACAGGGGCTGCGGAAAACCCGAAGCTGCTCATGATCCCCATGACGCCGTTGGCAAGTCCTCTGCGGGCATCGAACCACTTCACCATCATGTTGCGGGAACAGATGGTCAGCACGCCCTGGCCGAGAAAGCGGAGGGCGAAAAAGCTGCCGGCCATGACGGTGAAAGCTACGGGAATGGCGAAGAACTCTTCGCTCAACAGGAAGTGCAGGGCGGCGATGGCACGGTCGAGCTGGCTGAGCAGAAGCAGGGTGCTGCCGAAGGCGGTGGCCGTCACCACCGTCATGGTGCGGGCCCCGAGGCGGTCGTATATTCTGCCCGCCCCCGGGAGAAAGAGGGCGCCGCCCATCGTACCGACGAGGTAGGTCAGGCTGATCTGCACGCGCGACAGCCCCGTGACCGCCATGAGGTCGTCGGTGAACACCGCCACGCCGATCGTCTGTCCTGGGGCGCTGCAAAGCACGCCCAGTGTCGCCACCACGACGACGACCCAGCCGTAGAAGAACGGCACACGCCGCGGATCGAAGGGCCAGTCGGGTCGGTCGAAGGACAGCCGGCGCAATCGCGACGGCGACTCTGTTTCCAATTCCATGCTCATCGAATATAGGGGTCAGTGAAGAATGCTCTACCGTGACTTCGGCCGGACCGGATGGAAAGTCTCCGCTATCGGGATGGGTACCTGGAACATCGGCAACCAGTGGGGGCAGATCGACGACGCCACGTCCTGGGCGACGGTACGCGCCGCCTACGACAGCGGCATGAACCTGTTCGACACGGCCGAGTCCTACGGCCTCCCGAATGGGCTCTCCGAGGAGCGCCTCGGCGTGGCGCTGGCCGGCATCCGGCACGACGTCTACGTGGTGAGCAAGGTCGGCAACTGGGGCAAGCGCACCGGCCAGGGCGTGCCCAAGACCAGCGTCGACATGATCCGCCTGTGCGCGCACGCCTCGTTGCATCGGCTGCGCACCGACTATCACGACGTGCTGCTGTGTCACGATGGCAACATAGAAGACCCCGACATCTACCTCGAAGGGTTCCAGGCGCTGCGGGAAGAGGGGCGTCTGCGCTGTTACGGAATCTCGACGAACAAACTCGACGTGCTCAAGCGCTTCAACCATGCGGGGGGCTGCAAGGTCGTGCAGGTCGACTACTCGCTCGTGGCGCGTGAACCGGAGGCGGAGTTCCTGCCGTACTGCCACACGCAGAAGATCGCCGTCATGGTGCGCGGGCCGCTGGCGCGCGGCCTGCTGTCGGGGCGCTACACGCGGGCGAGCACCTTCGACGACGACATTCGTAGCGCCTACAACGAGGGGGGTGCCGAACGCGCTACCTTCGAGAAGCGGATGGACTCGGTGGACCGGCTGCGGGAGCTGGTCGAGCCGGATGACATGATACAAACCTCCCTGCAGTACGTGATCTCGCACCCGTCTCTGCCGGTAGCCATTCCCGGCGCCAAGTCGGTGGAGCAGGCGACAGCAAACGCGGTTGCCGGTGATGACGAGCTGTCGGAGGCGGAGCTGGAGCGCCTGCGAGTCTGACGTGAAGCGTCCCGAATCGGTCACCGAAACGATGGCCCACGTCGCTGAGGCGTTGGCTGCACGGCCTCGGCTGGCAGTACTGTTCCGCAACTGCTTTCCCAACACGCTGGAGACGACGACGGAGCTGCACGAGGACGGCACGACGTACGTTTTTACCGGCGACATTCCTGCCATGTGGCTGCGAGACTCCAGCGCCCAGGTGTCGCCCTACGTGCCGCTTGCGGAGCAGGATGACGATGTAAGACGCATTATCGCCGGCGTTATCCGCAAGCAGGTGGGCTACATCCTCATCGATCCCTACGCCAACGCCTTCAACCGTGAGGCGGACGGCGCCTGCTGGGCGTCGGACGAGACCGAACACAACGACTGGGTGTGGGAGCGCAAGTACGAAATCGACTCCCTCTGTTATCCGCTGTGGCTGGCACATCGTTACTGGAAGACGACGGGAGACGTGTCCGTCTTCGACGACGATTTCCGCCGTGCGGCACGCGTCATCCTGGATCTGTGGACTGTGGAGCAGGATCACGTGGCTGGCTCTCCCTATCGTTTCCAGCGTCGCGACTGCCCTCCGAGTGACACGCTGAGCCACGACGGGCTCGGTGCGCCCGTGGCGCTCACGGGCATGACATGGTCGGGTTTCCGCCCCAGCGACGACGCCTGCCGCTACGGTTACCTGGTGCCCTCCAACCTGTTCGCCGTCGCCGTGCTCGGTCATCTGGCGGAGATCGCTCGCAACGTCTGGCAGGACGAGCAGATAGCCATTCACGCAGAGAGGCTCGCTGCCGAGATCGCCGCGGGCCTGCGTACCCACGCCGTCATCGACGACGAGAACACCGGGGGGCCAGTGTATGCCTACGAAGTGGACGGTCTGGGCAACCATCACTTCATGGACGACGCCAACGTGCCCTCCCTGCTGTCGCTGCCATACCTGGGAGCGTGTGCCGCCGATGACGAGATCTATCAGAACACGCGCCGTCTCGTGCTGAGCCAGCGTAACCCTTTCTACTACACAGGGACGCAGGCGAGTGGTATCGGCAGTCCGCACACACCCGCCGGCTACGTGTGGCATATCAGCCTGTCGATGCAGGGACTTACGTCGACGAGCATGGAGGAGATGGACGGCCTCATCAACACGCTCGAGACGACGGACGGCGGCACGGGGTACATGCACGAGGGGTTTCATCCGGACGATCCCACAACATTCACACGCGAGTGGTTCGCGTGGTCGAACTCGCTGTTCGCCGAGTTCGTCCTGCACTGGCTGCGCATGCGTGGCGATGTCTGAGGAGGACTTCACTTGAGTTCAGCGACCAGACCCAACGTCCTGGTGCTGATGTGCGATCAGATGCAGGCGGGCCGCATGGGCTGCGCTGGCGATCCGGTGGCGCACACGCCGTTTCTCGACTCGCTGGCTGACGAGGGTGCGCGATTCACGCACATGGTCACGGCTCATGGCCAGTGCGTGCCGTCGCGGGCGTCGTTCATCACAGGGTTGCCGCCGCACGAGTGCGGCGTGGTCGTCAACTACGGTTTCTACGACCACCAGAACCGTCTCAACCCGGCCCGGGACCGCACTGTCGGGCAGGTGTTCCGGGACGCCGGGTACCGCACGGCCTACTTCGGAAAAGGTCACTTCGGTCTGCCGCTGGACGTTCTTGGCTTCGGCGAGGGCCTCGACAGCGACAACCGGAGTGTCGAGGACGATGAGGCCCAGCAGCGGGGGATAGGCCATGTGCCGCGCAGCTTGCGGCGCGACTACGTGGCGGCTGGCGACGCGGTGGCCTGGCTGCAGGACTATGAACCCGACGCCGAGGGGCCACTGTTCTTCACATTTTCCACCAACCTGCCGCATCCGCCTTTCTTCCACGAGCCGAAATACCAAGTGGACGCCGACACGCTCGAGCTACCTCTCAGCTATCACGAGGAGACCTTCGCGTCGAAGCCGGCCTGGCAGAAGGAGCACGCCGAGAGTGATCACAGCGCCGGTGATGAGGCGCAGGCCCGCGACGAGCTGGCCCGCTACTACTCGATGATCGCCATGATGGACGAGCACTACGGGCTGGTGGCGGAACAGTTCCGACGCCTGGGCCTGTGGGAGAACACGGTGGTGCTCTTCGTCGCCGACCACGGCGACATGATGGGCGGACACGGCATCAGCAAGAAGGGCACGCTGCCCTACGAGGAGCTCTATCGGGTGCCCTGCATCATCAAGCAGCCGGTGGGGCAGGAGTCGAAAAGGCCCGTGATCGACGATCTGGTGTCGTCGGTACAGCTTGCCGGGTCGCTGTGTGCGCTGGCCGGCATCGATACAGGAACTGCCTTTCCCCACGGCGACCTGTGCGCCGCCCTCGAGAGCGACAGGCACCCTGACGACGAGATCGTGTTCTTCGAGCACCACGCCGCGTACTGGGGTATTCATCCGTTCTACGGGGCTCGTACGCGCGACTTCAAGTACGTGCGTTACTTCGGCGACGCGGACATCGGGACGGAAGAACTCTACCATCTGACCGCCGATCCACACGAGCTGACCAATGTCGCCGGCCATTCCGAATACGCTGACACCCAGCGTCGCCTGGCACAAGCAGCCGACAGCTGGTGGCAGGCCACTGGTGGCCGCGATTTCGCCTGGTACGAGTCGGACGCTTTCCGCAGCAACGAGCACAACGCACAGTGAGTTCAGCGGCGCCTCGACGGACCATCGACCGCAAGGTCGTGCTGTCCATCTGGGTGCCGTCGGCGTGTATGTCGTTGGGCGGCGGCCTCATCCTACCCGTCCTGCCGTTGTTCGCCCTCTCCTTCGACGCCTCGTACGGAATGGTGGGGATCGTTCTGGCTGCCCGCGGGCTGGGGAACCTCGCGTTCGACGTGCCGGCGGGTATGGTGGTGCGACAAATGGGGGTGAGACGAGCGATGATTCTCGGTGGCTCGGTGATGGCCCTGTGCGCGCTGGCCATGTCGCAGACGCGCACCCTGACCGAGGCCCTCGTCGTACAGTTACTTCTGGGCGTGGCCATGGCGCTGTGGAACATCGCCCGTCATACATATATCACCGAGGCGGTCGGCATCCAGCGCCGCGGGCGGATCAACGCAGTCTTGGGCGGCACCGGCCGGATCGCAGGGTTCGCTGGTCCTGCGGTGGGCGGTGCCATGGCGGCCTGGCTGTCGCTGACAGCGCCCTTCGCGTTGCAGGCGGCGCTCATCGCCCTGGGAGTGCTCGCCGTGATGATGTGGGTCGATCGCGACCTGCCGCGGCATGAACGATCCGCCGAACCGTACGAAGGCGTCTGGCAGGTGCTGGCCGGCCACTGGCGCGTGCTGCTCAGCGCCGGGTCGGGGCAACTGTGCGCGCAGACCGTACGCCAGGCGCGCAACGCGGTGGTGCCACTCTACGCCGCGGAGGTGCTGGGGCTGGACGCCGGTTCGGTGGGGCTCATCATCAGCCTGTCTTATGGTACCGACATGCTCATGTTCTACCCGGCGGGACAGCTGATGGACAAGCGCGGGCGCAAGTGGGCGTACGTCCCCTCGTTTCTCATTCAGTCGTCGGCCATGGCCCTGGTGCCGCTAACCGGCAGCTTCTGGACGCTGGCGCTGGTGACGATGGCGGTGGGGCTGGGCAACGGGCTGGGCTCGGGGACGATGCTGACCCTGGGGGCGGATCTGGCTCCAGCACGGGGACGGGGGGAGTTCCTGGGGATGTGGCGCTTCATCGGCGACGGCGGCAGTGCGGCGGGGCCGATGATCGTGGGACAGGTGGCGCAGATGGCGGGGCTGCATCTGGCGCCGATCGTGATCGCAGGAATCGGATTCATGGGGGCAGGTCTGCTTGGGGGACTCGTGCCAGAGACCTTGAAGCGGGAGTAGGTCTCACGGTGCGGTCGACGCCGGTGCTTCCGGTCGCTCCGCTGCGGGCTACGGCCCGCCTCACGGGCCGATCGAACGCCGCCTCCGTGCTCAATCGACGCGCGCCGTCCGGGCACGCGTCCCTCCGGGCCTTTTTTGGTTCGGCAGCCCTGCCCTTCGCTAACGCGACCTGCGCCGCCGGCGCCAACCCTCAATGGCTGCGCCACGGTTATCGGACCAATCAAACTGGAGGACGTCTTGTCTGTAACTAAAAGCACCCTTCTCGTGTTTCTGCCCACCCTTCTGGTTACAACTCCAGCCTTGGCAGGGGACTGGCCGCAGTGGCTTGGGGCGGAGCGGAATGGTGTTTCTGCCGAGACGGGTCTGTTGGCAGAGTGGCCGGAGGCTGGGCCGGACGTTCTCTGGCGCGCCAAGCTTGGTAAGGGGTTCTCTGGTATTGCGGTCGTTGGCGACCGTCTCTACACGATGTACGCCGAGACGGGTAGTGAGTACGCTGTCTGTCTGAACGCGGCTGACGGCGAGGTGGTCTGGCGGGTGAAGACGGGAGATTACTACCAGGAGAAGCAGGGTGGGGATGGTCCGCGATCAACGCCTACGGTGGATGGTGAGGTAGTCTATGTACTCAGCGCCGAGGGGACTCTTTATTCGCTGACGGCAGATACGGGTGGCAAGATCTGGCAGAAGAGCCTGGTGGAGGAATTCGGCAGCGCCGTGCCCAGGTGGGGATTCAGCACGTCGCCACTGGTCGAGGGCGACCTGCTGTTTGTCGAGGTGGGTGGACTCAAGGGCAACATTCTCGTCAATATGGTCATCAAGCGTCAGGCAGGGTCGACCGTTGCCGCCATAGACAAGAAGACCGGACGCACACTCTGGACTTCTCTCGACGACAAGATGAGCTATTCGTCGCCTATCGCCTACATGGTTGGTGGTGCGCGGCAGGTGGCCTTCTTTACCGCCTACGCGCTGGTGGGACTGTCGCCGCAGGACGGCAAGCTGCTCTGGCGGTTTCCCTGGAAAACTCGCTATGACGTCAGCGCCGCAACGCCGATCTTCATGCCGCCAGATCGAATCTTCATCTCCTCGGGCGGCGACGGCGCTGTTGTCCGTGTCAAAGAAGACGGCGTCGAGCAGGTGTGGAAGAACAGCGAGATGAAGAACCACTTCGGTACTTCCGTCTACCTCGACGGCTACCTCTACGGTTTCGACGAGTCGATCCTCAAGTGCATCGATGCACAGACGGGTGAGGAGAAATGGAAGGCACGCGGCTATGCCAAGGGCACTCTCATCGCCGCCGACGG
>JAYZCA010000234.1:0-5214 GCA_036339235.1 Candidatus Latescibacterota bacterium
GCTCCGCGGCGGCGACGGCCTCGAGTTCGACGATGGAGCCCAGCGTCACCGCCTGGTGGAGGGACAAGCCGATGTCACCAAGCCGGTCGAAGTCACCATCCGTGAAGATGTCGAAGAATTGTTCGACCATGTGGCGCGCAATCTCTTCTTCGGTGAATTCCTGAGGAAAGAAGTACGTCTCCGGAAAGAGATAACCCTCAAGGGTCGGTGCGACGATTCCGAGATCGCGGATCAGGTCCTCGCGGCCCGTGGCGGCAATGAACCGTGCCGAGTCCGCCAGGCCGGCCCGAGCCAGCAGCGCCGCCGTCTGCATCCGCGTCAGCCCCTCGGGGATGGTGACGTGCGCCAACTCGAGGGGGGCCTCCAGAAGATCGTCGAGGATACGTCCCGTCGGATGGCGCCCGTCCAGCGAGTAGTTGCCTGCTTCCAGACGGGAGGCCACGTCGAGCAGCCTGGCCCTCGCCTCGAACCAGCGCGCGCTGCGGATGATACCCAGCGACTGCAGGCGGGTCCCGATGGCGCGGGCGCTGGCGCCGTGGGCGATGCGCATCTGTTGCGGCTCCGAACCGGTGGGGCTTTCGAGATGTCGCAGGTAGAGGCCGAATCCGGTGACGGAGACGGCCAGCGTCAGGCCGACGACGGTGGCGACGCGGACGTAGGAGTCGGAGCGTGTCACGTGCGGGTCATCGGCCGGTTGCGGAGAGCGGGAACGGATGCGGACGGTGGGTGCAAATCTCCATGGATTCTCGGGTGAGCGTACCCGGGGTGCGCACCCCTGTCAACCCGTTGACCCAGCCAGGCGCTAGCGCCGGAACAGCTCCAGAAAAAAGCGGTGCAGCGTCGGATTGAGGGGCAGCGGACGGGGCGCCGTGTCGACGGTCTCGTCCTCCCCGTCCTCGAAGTAGGCCGCACCTTCCAGGGTGCGCGATGCCGCCGGCTGCAGCCCCTTCAGGTACGAGCGGTAGCGCTTGCGCCGCGGCGCGTAGTCGTGCTCGAGTCGATCGAACAGATCCTCCAACTCGCCTTCACGCAACCGGCGATCGGTCTCCAGTTCACCTAGCTGCTCGGAGAAGGGCCGCCCGAACCCCCAGCAGCGCTTGTGCGCGGTCAGATGGACGAGGGCCCCTTCAGCCACAAGACCGGAGCCGGCGATGCCGCCGGCGGCAAAAACCTGCGTGCGTCCGGCGTCTCTCAGGCTGCGATTCTGTACGACCTTGCTGCTGTGGCAGGCCTCGACGAGCTCTGACAACAACGTGCGCACCGACGCCCCCGGTGTGACTTCGCGCGTGGGGTGGGCGACGGCCTCTACCAACGCGCTACGCAGGACGCTTTCATAACGATCCTCCAGGACTTCCGGTTCGCCGAAGATCTCGACGAACAGGTCCTGAGCCACGGCGCAGATGCAGCCCACCTGCCCGGCGCGCAGGGGAAAGATCTGGCTGAGGCTGTCGACGTCGTCACCGAACTGGTCGTAGATAGCGGATATGTCCTGCGTCGAGCTCACGGTGCCGGTGTGCTGCAGGTATTCCTTGATGCGATCCCAGATCCGATGCTGGTGGTTTTCACCATGACGGGCCAGCTGTTCCAGCTTGAAGGCGCGCAGGTACCAGGGGCAGGCCACCGAGTCGGTGAACTCAGCCTTGTACACGGTGGGCTGGCCGGCCTCGACGCAGTTCACCGGCAGGGAGGCGCGACGCCCGGGTGGCACCAGGCAGCTGAACTGCACAGAGCGCAGTTGTGTCGGCCCTACGAGAATCTCCGATTCACCCACCAGAATCGTCGTCGACAACGGGTTGTCGACGTGAACCTGACTGACGACGCCCGTATCGGAGAGGCGTACGCCTCGCCGCAGCCCCTGCGCCAGCGTGATGGCGTGGGGCGGCTCGGTGGACAACGGCGCGGTGGGAAACAGCGGGTAGACGACCATGTTGGGCAGGTTCGCCGTCGGGTCGTAGAGCGGCGGGCCGATGACGAGACCGTCAACGGTACGCTGTAACGTCTCGGCCAGCGACGTGGCCATCGTCAGACAAGCCCGTCGATGAGGTGGTAGACACCGATGCCGAAACCGAGGCTGCAGTAGCCAGCCAGAACGGCGAGGCCGACGATGATCGGGAACAGGAAGACCATCCAGGGATCGACACGCCCCCCGGGCAGACTCTTCAGTTCGAGAATGGCGATGATCGCATCGTGGCCGAAGACCGTGCCGAGGGACGCCGTCAGCCCGGCCAGGGCCAGTTGCAGGCGACTCCAGTGGAGCAGCGTATCCAGCAGCAGTACGGCGGAGACCGACAGCAGGAGGCACACGGGCCAGCGAAGGTGGCCGCCGAAGCGGGACTGCAGACGCGTGGCGTAGAGGGCGGCGGCCGAGTAGGGCCCGAGGATGAGCATACCGCAGCTGATGCCGAGGGCAAGGGTCAACACGACCTTGGCCTTCGGGTCCCACACGGCGACGCAGAAACCGGCGCAGAACAGTACGGCCAGTGGGATGCGAGCCGCATCGAGGCGGTCGAAGAAGCTGGTGATCGGATCCATCTATTATGATCTATCGGCGCCGACTCGGTGGCGCCCACCGGTACTACTTGTAAAGTTCCTCCGACTCGGGATCGATACGTTCGGTGATCTTCACCGCTCGCTTGCTGCCCTGCAGTCCGACGCGGCCAAGATACTTCGGGCGATCGCCGACGTAGACGATGGCGGCCTCCTTCGTCGTCGTGTCGAGCATGACGACGTCGCCCACCCGCAGGCCCGCCAGTTCATCAAGCGGCAGCGAGCCACGCGCCACCTCCACCTCAATAGGGATCATCATCTTGCCGAGGGCCCGTTGCTGCTGCTGGAGGTGATCCGGGTCGCGGCGGTCCCGGCCTTGAGGTTGCGGGCCGAGCCTGGGCAGCAGGGGGTCCAGTGTCGAGAGCGGGTAACAGATGTGGACGAGCCCCGTCGCCGAACGGGCGTTGGCCTCGAAGGCGACGACGAGGACGCCATCCTGCGGCGAGGCGATCTGGATGAACTCCGGATTTGATTCGAGAGCGACCTCGGTAATCTCAACGCGGGCAACCGGCTCCCACGTGGCCTCCAGGTCGGCGAAGATCCGCGTGGCCAGCTTGTTGATGATGTTCATCTCGATCTGCGTCAGGGCCCGGGCATCGGCGGTAAATCCGCGGCCCTGGCCGCCGAAGGCACGATCGACGATGGCCATGATGAGCTCGTTGCCAAAGGCGAGGATGGCCCGCCCACCATGCGGTTCGAGGGTGAAGCTGTAGGTCGTCCCCGGATTTGCCAGGGACACGATGAAGTCGTGGTAGACAATCTGGTCGCAGAAGGCCAGGTCGACGTCGATGACCATGCGCATGTTGCTGGACAGGGTCGCGGAGAACAACCGCGCGAACTGCTCGTGGATGCTCTCCAACCGCCGGTTCTGGTCCTTGTTGACCCGCTGCGGCTTGCGGAAGTCATAGGACAGGGCGGCGCGATCGAAGCCCTCGGTGGACCCCGAAGCGGGAGTCGACTTCGACTCCTTTGCCGCCGTGATCAGCTGGTGCAGTTCCTCATCTGAAATTTCATCACCCATGCCAACAAATATAGGTACGGGTGACAAGAAAAGAATCCGCTGCAGAATCAGGGACCCGGTGCCGATGAACTTCACATACAACTTGGTAACAAATGACCCGGAGCCCAGCACCGGGAACATTAGGAGGAGATCGGCCCGGTGGGAGGAACCAGAAGGAGGAAGCAGACCTATTCGACTTGCAGTACACCGGCCTGACGGGATGTTCGGCCGGCACCGAGGGACGAAGAGCGGTAAGCTCCCACGAAACGATGGAGGCCAAGGATGGTCAACAACAATCAGTTCCCGTATTCCGGCGACGACAGCACCGATGTCGCTGATGCCGTCGAGGACATGCCCTGGGCCCCTGCCGTTTTTTCGGACAAGGGCCTTTTCCTGCTCCTGTTGTATGACAAAGCCATCTCCTGCATGGACAAGGCCCTGTCGCTGATCGAGCAGGGGGACATGGTCGGCAAGGGCGATCGCCTGATTCACGCTCAGGAGATCGTCCTGCAGCTGTCCGACGCACTCGACAAGAGCACGGGCAGCATCGCCGACAATCTCGAACGCCTGTACCTCTACGTGTACCGGCGGCTCATCGAGGGCAACGTGCGGCTCGACCGCAACGCGATCCTGGAGGCAAAGGGGATCATGAGCGATCTCTACAACGCCTGGCAGGCCATCATCCTGGGTCAGGACAGTTCCCTGCCGGGGGCCAGCTGGGAGGCCGACGCGGTGAGGCGGTTGAGCGCCTGATGATGACGGGATCCTCGTGATTTCACGAGGCGACGGGCCGCGTCTCCAAGCTGGGGACGCGGCCCGAAGTCGTTAGCGGCCCGTTCTTGACGACGTCTTCGGGTGCGGGCACATTCAGCCCCCCAACGGCGCATGGTGTTGAGCATCGACAGATCGGCAACGGACACGCGGCCTCCGAATGAATCGTCAGAGCAACGGAAGGAAGTGGATTTGGACATTGTAGACGCCCATCACCATCTGTGGGACCGGGGTCGGTTCCGCTACAGCTGGCTGTCGCAGGCACCGGCTATCGACCGGGACCACCTGTTGCCCGACTACGAGAGCGTGATTGCCGGTAGCGGTGTTGTCCAGTCCGTACACGTGCAAGCCGACGTCGATGAGCAGTGGGCGTTGCAGGAGACGAACTGGCTCCTGTCGATGGCCGACGGCGCGGGCCCGGTGACGGCCGTCGTCGGTTGGGCACCGGTCGAGCGCCCGGAGGAACTCGAGAAGTTTCTCGAGCAGCAGGGAGACAACCCGCGGTTGAAGGGGTTCCGCCGACTGCTGCAAGGAGAGAGCGATGACGGATTCGCGGCGCGGGAGGAATTCGTGGGCGGTGTGCGACGGCTCGGGAAGAGCGGCTTCTCCTTTGACCTGTGTATCTACCATCACCAGCTGCCAGCCGTCATCGAGTTGGCCCGCCAGGTCCCGGATACGCCCCTCGTCCTCGATCACATCGGCAAACCAGACATCCGCGGCGGCCGGCTCGATCCGTGGCGGCAGAACATCGGCGAACTGGCGGCCATGGACCACGTCTACTGCAAGATGTCCGGGATGACGACGGAGGCCGATTTCGCCACATGGACGGTTGACGACCTGCGTCCGTACGCAGATACGGTCATCGATGCCTTCGGCTTCTCGCGGCTGATGTTCGG
>JAYZCA010000235.1:0-10615 GCA_036339235.1 Candidatus Latescibacterota bacterium
GCACCAGTGCCAGAGTCGTGGCGGTACCTACCCCAGGGAAGGCTTCTTCGATCTGGCCGGGCAACAAGGCGGCGGATGTGGCGATAAACATGATGAGCACGAGCATGTCGATAACACGCTCAACAACGATGGTTCCCGCGATTGCGCTAATACTGCAACCACGGGTCCACTTCAGGCTCAGAGCACGGGCTGCCTCGCCCGCGCGCGGGATGGGACTGACAAGATTGAGGGCGTAGCCGATGCAGGTTGCCAGCGTGGCATCGAAAATCGTCACCGAAGGGGCTACAGGACGCAGAAGCACGGCCCATCGCCATCCACGTAGCACCGCGGTAACCAAGACTGTCGCCACCGTCGCTACCAGCCAAACCGGGGCCACATTGGCTGTCGCGGACCACAGGGAAGCGGCGTCAATGTCTGAGAATGCCCAGTACAGAAAAGCCGACATCAGTCCCAGACTGATGGCGATACGCAGAAATGACTTCATCACACCGGACCCGACTGCGGTGATCGCTCAGTCAGCAATACACCTCTTTGGGATCGAAGATCCGCTCGTCGATAAGCTCCCAGCGATTCTTCTCAGTGTCCCAGCGGCGGTAGTAGCATGAGTAGTACCCGTGGGCGCAGGCAGCCACTTCCTGGTCGACGCGGATTTCGAGGGAGTTCTCATCGCAGTTGACGCGGATCTCGCGCACCCTCTGCACATGTCCCGAGTCAATTCCCTTGACGACGGTGACACCCTTCGAGCGGCGGTAAACATGGACGAGGCCCTCTGCGATCGTCTTCTCAAGAGCTTCCCGGTTGAGGAAGCACAGAACGAGAAGACGGTTCGAGGTGTGGTCGGTTACTGCGACCGGTAAGAGACCATCCTCACCATACTCTACATCATCGGCCAGACTCATGTGCCCTATCAGATCTTTCTGCATTTCTTGAGGAGATCGATCACCTGCTGCGCCGCCTCTTCGACCGTGCACTCGGCGGTGCGGATCTCAAGCTCGGGAGTGAGAGGGGGTTCGTATGGATCGGAGATCCCGGTGAAGTTGGGGATCTCGCCGGCACGTGCCTTCTTGTAGAGTCCTTTGGGATCACGCTGTTCGCAAACCTCCAACGGCGTGTTGACGAAGACCTCCAGGAAGTCGCCGTCATCGAGGAGGGCGCGCACACAATCCCGGTCGGACCTGTACGGGCTGACGAAACTAGACAACGTCAGGACGCCGGCGTCAGCGAACAGTCTGCTGACCTCGCCGATGCGCCGGATGTTCTCTTTCCGATCCTGAGCCGAGAACCCCAGGTTGCGGTTGAGGCCGTGGCGGATGTTGTCGCCATCGAGGACGTAGGTGAGGCGGTCGCGCACCATCAGGGCGTGTTCGACGGTGAAGGCGATGGTGCTCTTGCCGGAGCCGGAGAGTCCGGTGAACCAGATGACGACGCCTTTCTGGTCGAGCAGCGCTTCGCGCCGAGGGCGATCGACATGCCCTTCGTGCCAGACCACGTTTTCTGCATTCTGTCTGGACAAGCGGGTGTGTCTCCTGCCTCGTGTTCGGGCTACGACTCGAGCACGTCCGGCTCGACGTCTGACACCAGGGTCCCGGCGTCCCGGCCGTCACATATCTGCTGGCTCGTGCCCTTCCCGTCGAAGTCGAAGACGTGTATCGGCAGGCCGTGTTCCCGCGCCAGGATGATGGCCGTCTGGTCTATGATCGTCAAGTCGTTTCTCAGGATCGTGTTGTAGTGCATGCGCTCGTACATCCTGGCCGTCGGATCGGTGCGCGGGTCTGCGGTGAAAATGCCCCGCGCCTTGTTCTTGGCGAAGAGGATGGCTTCGGCACGAGTCTCGAGCGAACGTTGGGCGGCGGTGTAGTCGGTCGTCACATAGGGCTGCCCGGTGCCGCCGGCGAAGATGACGATGTAGCCCTTTTCCAGGTGATGGATGGCACGCAGCCGGATGAAAGGCTCGGCCACCGTGTTGATCTCTATCGCTGTCATCACCCGCACCTCGACCTTGCCCTTGGACTTGGAGGTGAGTACGCCGCGCAGCAGCAGGCTGTTCACCACCGTACCCATCATGCCGATGTTGTCCGCCTCGGCCCGTTCGATTCCCCACTGAGAGGAAACGCCGCCGCGGAAGATGTTGCCGCCGCCGATGACGATCGAGACCTGCACGCCGCTGGCGTGCATCCCGAGGACCTCGTCGGCGATGTGCTCGAGGGCATCGGGGTCGAAGCCGAAGTCGTGAGCACCGGACACGGCTTCGCCGCTGAGCTTGAGGGTGACTCGTTGGTAGCGCATCCGCCTTCTTTCTTGGGAGCGTCGAGGAATCGCCTCAGAGGAGGCGGCTCTTGACGATGTTTTCCGCTTCGGGGTGTCGCCCCACCAGCTCATCGACCTGGCGGGAAAACGTATCGACTTGGGGCCCTGCGAGTCCGATGAAGTCGGCGCTGCGAGAAAGTATGTCGTCGATCTCGACTTCCGACAGCGGCACGCGACCGTCGTCGCCGAGGCGCCGTGGCAGATCGTTGCCGACGACACCCTCGCGCATCGACAGTGCGGCGGCGACGGCGTGCTCCTTGATTGCTTCATGCACCTCCTCGCGCCCGCCGCCGCGGCGCACAGCCTCCATCAGCAGGGTTGTCGTGGCCAGGAAGGGGAGGAAGCGTTCGAGTTCGCGTGCCAATACCGCCTCGAAGATGCCCATGTCGTCAATGACGTGCAGCGCTGTCTCGACGAGGCCGTCGAAGGCGAAGAAGCTATCCGGCAGGGCGACGCGGCGCACGACGGAACAGGACACGTCTCCCTCGAACCACTGGTCGCCGACGAGTGCGCCGGCCATGTGGGCGTACCCGCCGAGCACGACCTGCAGGCCGTTGATGCGCTCGGTGCTGCGCGTGTTCATCTTGTGCGGCATGGAGGAAGATCCCACCTGGCCCCGCGCAAACCCCTCCGTCGCCGTCTCGGCCCCCGCCATCAGGCGGATCGTACGCGCCAGGTTGGCCACGCCTCCCCCCAACTGATAGAGACAGGAGATGACCTCGAAGTCGAGGCTTCGCGGATAGACCTGGCCGGCGGCATCCAAGGGCTGTTTGAAGCCGAGGTGTTCCATGAAGCGCTGCTGCAGCTGTGCCACCTTGTCTGCGTCACCATTGAACAGGGTGAGCTGGTCGAGACCGGTGCCGACGGCGCCCTGCAGCCCGCGTAGGGGGTAGGCGGCGATGAGGCTCTCGAGGCGGTGCAGGGCGAGCAGCATCTCCTGGCCGAAGGCGGCCAACCGTTTGCCCATCGTCGTTGGCTGCGCGGCGGCGTGGTGCGTGCGGGCGACGATGACGACGTCACGCCATTCAACGGCACGCTGTCGCACGCGGTCGATGAGACGCACGTACTTCGGCAGCATGGTCTGCAGCGATGTGAGGATCTGGTACTGCTCGACGTTGTCCGTCAGGTCGCGGCTCGTCATGCCCTTGTGCACGTGCTCGTAGCCGGCGAGGGCACAGAACTCCTCGATCCGCGCCTTTACGTCGTGGCGGTTGAGGGCCTCGCGGCGGCGGATCGAGTCGAGGTCGACGTCGTCCAGATGATTCTCGTAGGCGATGATGGCAGCGTCGGGGACCTCGAGGCCGAGGTCACGCTGGGCCTTGAGGACGGCGACCCAGAGGCGCCGCTCAAGGCGAATCTTGCCATCTTCCGACCACACCTGCCGGATGGCGATGCTGGCGTAGCGGCTGGCCAGGACGTTGGGGATCGAGTCCTGCGGTTGGCTCAAATGTCGGCGTCAGGGTAAAGGATGGCGCGGGCCCGGCTTCGCAGGCCCGATCAAAGAATAAGGGTTCCGCCGCACAGCCGCCACGCGATTCAAACGTGGCGCCCGGCTCGGACGTGATCGGCAACCTCGATGAGGGTGGCCGTCCATAGCCGGTGGCGCTGCCGGGCCAGGTGCCGGGTCAGGGCGTCGAAGGCCTCGGCGTCGACGGCGAGGTGGTCGCCGCCGACACCGTGGAACGTAAAAACCGCCCAGCCGCCTTCGGCGGCTGCGTGCTCGGCATAGGCAATGAGGTTGTCGGCGCCGGCGCCTTCAGCGGCATAACTCATCAGGCAGTGCAGGTCGGTGATACGAGGATCGTTGGGCCGCTCCCCGCCGGCGCGAGCGGCGCGGAAGCGAGCTGCGACGACGGGCACGTAGGAGTGACGCGTGGCGCCGGCGCCGACGAAGGTCTGGTAGCAGGGATAGCAGAATGAGCGGGCATCACGCCCCTCCGGATGTATATCGTCCAGTGCCGTCTGCGCGGCATCGATGGTGTCGGCCATGTCCTGGAGGCTGATTTTCTCCAGACAGAAGTCGGCGTCGAAGTGATAGTTGCAGGAGCACGGGTGCCGCGTCGTGTGGTTGCCCAGTTCGTGTCCCGCCATACCGACGGCGCGCCAGCTCTCGGCGTCTGCATCCCAGTGGCCCCGGTGAGGATTGAGATAGAACGTGCCAGACAGCCCAGCGTCGTCGAGGCGGGGGACGGCTTCGGTCAGCTGGCTGCTGGTGCCGTCGTCGAAGGTGAGGCTGACGGCACCCTTGCAGCCTTGGGGCCAGACGGGTTCGGACACGGTCGAATCCTCGCGTGAAATGGTTACGGGAAGGAGAGAACCGGGCCTACATTGGTCTACCTATGACCCGCCCGCAACCCGACACGCCGATTCTTGGCTACGGATCCCTGTTGAACGTGGAGTCCCTGAAGCGGACGGTTCCGCGTCTGAGCCGAGGCGACCTGGCGCCCGTACGGGTCGACGGGTTCGCTCGCATCTTTCAGTTGGTCTCACTGAGCCGGAGCCAGGCGCAGGCGCCCGTCCGTGCCGGCTTGCGCGGCGCCGTTCTCGATGCCAGACCCTGGCGCGGAGCGCAAATGGGCGCCGTCTGCTTCGACGTCCGCCACGGGGCTGAGCGAGATGCCCTCGACAGGCGTGAGTTCTGCTACGATCGGCTCCAGGATGTCGACTGGCGTGGGTTTTACCAGCCCACCCACCGTGGCCAGGGGCTCGTCTACACCGTGTCGGATGCGGCGACGCTGCGCGAGCGTTTCCCCGACCTCTACCACGAGCGCATTCTCGGACTCGATGTCGACGGTCTCATCAGCGACCGCATTCGTCCTGTCGACGACTACCTGCGCTCATGTATCGAGGGCGCCTTCTCCTGGGGGCGCGCCTTCGGGCATCACTTCCTCGCCAATACCTGGCTCGCCGACGGCCGCGCTCTGTGTACCTGGGGGCCGGCAGTCGAAGCCACACGGGTTCTCGGCCACGAGATCGCCGCGGCGCCCTTTCCGCGTCTCAGATGAGGCCCAGCGCGCGCCAGTAGAGGATATTGAGGGGGCACAGCAGAAGCACGGAGAGCGTCGAGATCAGCAGCATGGCAAGGGACAGGTCGCGGGCGCGTATCGTGCCGAAGCCGAGGACTGCCATGAAGGGTGCCGCCTGGTAGGGGAGAAAGGCGACCGTTGTCGCCATGGCCACACTCATGGCCGATGCCAGTGCCGACAACCCGGCGTCGGCGCCCTCCGCCAGCAGGCTGGGTGTGGCCACGGCGCCGACGGCGGCACTGTCCATCAGAAAGTCGAGGGGCAGGGTGGCCACCGTCAGGGTCAGGTGTTCACCGAACCAGTGGCCCCCAGCATCCGGCAGGGCAGTGGTCATCGCCTGCACCATGCGCGTGTTGATGCCCGCACCGTCGAGGATCTCGCCGATACCGAAGAGGGCGGCGATGTAGAACAGGAAGGGAAAATTGATCTGCCGCAGGCCCTCGACCGGCAGGGGTCCCCAGCGCGGTAGTATCGTCGCCAGTACCAGGCCGAGGCCGACGAAGACCGGCGCCAGCCCGTGGACGACATCCGTCGCCCACAGAGCCACGCCGAACAACAGCAGGGCAAGCATCGTGCGCTGCTCAGGGTCCAGGGCTGCTGGCGGCGGGGCAACTCCCTGCGACAGCGGCAGCAAGCGGCGGCCCCAGAGTACCCAGATCACCGCGATGGACAGTACCATGCGACCGACGCCGCCGACGGGGAACATCCATACCAGCCACTCTCCCCAGAAGACGACATATCCCGTGACGGACTCGAGTTGACCCGCCACGACGAGGTTCGGCACAGAGCCGGTCAGAACGGCGCCCCCGCCGTAATAAGTCCCGCAGACGATGGAGAGGGTGACGGCCGGTGGAAGGGCGACGTCCTGTCGATCGGGATCCAGGGCGCGGCACAGGGCGATGCCCACCGGCATCAGCAGCAGAACACGGACCACACCTGCAGGCACGAGGAAGGCGGCGGACATCCCCAGCAGATGCAGCCCTGCAAGCAGCCGCAGGCGGCTGCCGCCAGCCAGCCATGGCAGAGCGGAGTCGGCGAGGCGGTTTCCCAGACCGGTCTCCGATAGGATCAGGCTGAGGACCATACCGGAGAAGACGAGCCAGATCGTCGGTCCGGCGAAAGGCGCGAAGGTGTCGGTGAAAGTGAGCAGCCCGGACGACGCCAACAGCAGCAGCACTGCGAAGGAGGAGACCTCGATGGGCACGGGCTGCGCCGTCCACAGGATCAGGGCGAAGAGAGTGACGCCTAGGGCGCGCTGCTCATCAGGCGACAGGCCTGGTAACGGACCCAACCAGCCGAGCACGACGCAGGCGAGGGCCAGTCCCGTCCAGCCTCGTGTCCCCGACGTCCGGGCCGTCGCCCCGGACATTTGTCAGCGCAACCTGTCGGAGAGTGTGCCCACGGACAGGGCGAAGTGATAGGAGCGGTTCCAGCGCATGAGGGTAAAGAAGTCGTCGTACACGAGGAAGGCGTCACCCGTCTGCCCGTCGGGCAGCAGCAGCGTCGCCCACAGGTCGCGATTCGGCAGATCCCCGAAATTGAGCCGACGCACGCCGAGCGCGTTCCACCTGGACAAGCGCATCTTCGTGTCCTGACCCGCCAGTCGTGCGTCGAATCCGGTCGGCAGAGTTACCGGACGGCCCCAGGTCTCGTCATCCTTCCAGCCCAAATGCTGGAGAAAGCGGGCCATCGAGGCCAGAACGTCTCCCGTCGACGTCCAGATGTCACGTGCACCGTCCCCGTCGTAGTCCACGGCAAAGCGCTTGAAGTTGGAGGGCATGAACTGGCACTGGCCGAGGGCGCCGGCCCAGGAACCGTAGAGCGCCGCCGGATCGACGTACCCCGATTCGACGGTGGTCAGCAAGGCGATGAGTTCCCGGCGGAAATAGTCGCCGCGACGTCCACGCCAACCCAGCGTCGCCAGAGCTGCGACTGCCGGTGTGTCTCCGGTATGATGACCAAAGTCGCTCTCGACGCCCCACAGGGCTACCAGGAACCGTGGCTGCACACCGTACTGCGCGGCGACGCTGTGCAGCAGCTCGTCGTCCTGCTCCATGTGGCCTCGCCCCCGGACGACGCGATCTTCGGAGACCACACGACGACGATACTCGGCCCAGGACAGCCTCGACTCCGGTTGCCGCTCCTGCAGCTGCAGAACCCGGTCGATGGGGACCACGTCTGCGAGGGTCGCTTCCAGCGTCGCCGCGGACACGCCGCTAGTGCGGGCGTCGGCCCGCAGGTCGTCTAGCCATGACGAAAAACTACCCTCATCGCAGACTCCCTCACGAGGCCCGAGAAAGGCGAGCGTCAGAAGCGGAAGGACAAGCCGATGCAGGGGTTGGATCAAGGGCGAACTACACTACCGTCGGCGCGCCGATCCTGGGCGGTGCCGCTGGGTTCGCTATCGCGACGCAGGGCTACCGCTTTCTCTTCGTCGATGTCGACGCCGAGTCCGGGGCTGTCGTTGGGATAGAGGTACCCCCCCTCGAGGACGGCGGCGCCCGGGAAGGCGTCACGTTCAGCGTCGGAGAACTGGTTTTCTTCCTGGATCCCAAAACTTGTCGAGGCCAGGTCGAGGTGCATGGCCGCCGCCTGATTCACCGGATCGTTGTCGCCACCCTCCTGGAAGGCGGTCTGTACACCGAAGAATTCGCACAGAGCCGCGATTTTTCTGCAGGGTGTTATACCCCCGGCCTTCGACACTCGAACGCGGATATAATCGATCAGTCGTTCACTGATAAGGGGGACGTACTCATGAGGGTTGACGAACAGTTCGCCCATGGCCTGCGGTGTCGTACACTGGGCGCGGATCAGGCGAAACCAGTCGATCTGCTCCGGCGGCAGGACGTCCTCGAGGAAGTAGAGCCGGTACGGTTCCAGTAACTTCGACAGCGTAACGGCGTTGTGCGGCTTGAGGTGCTCGTGTACGTCATGCGTGAGTTTTGGGCCGAAGCCGAGACGCTCGCGCAGGAATGCGAACATCTTCGGCACGTTCTCGAGATAGGCCTCGTCGTCGAAGACGGAGTCCATTTCGCGACCATCAATCGGCCTCGATACGGAATCCGCGGCGAGGAAGCCGCCACCGCCATAGGCCCCCAGCTGGCAGCGAACGACGGGAAACCCTTCTTCCAGCCACCGCTGCACGTCGTCGACGAGGGCCTCCAGGTCTCGCCCGGAGGCATGGCCGTAGCAGGGGACCGCATCGCGGCACTTGCCACCGAGCAGCTGATAGAGAGGCAGTCCCGCTTCCTTGCCCTTGATGTCCCACAGAGCCATGTCGATGGCGCCCAGCGCCGTGTTCAGGATCGAGCCGTTGCGCCAGTACGCGGCGGTGTAGACGGACTGCCAGATGTCCTCGATCTGCGCCGCATCGCGGCCGACGAGGCGGGGGCCGATGACCTGCTCGATGGCCGTCGTCACCGTGTCGCCGTGATGCACATCGTTGGCCGAGCCGATACCCCACAGGCCGGGTTGGTCGGTGAGAACTTTGACGATTGCCCAGCTACCGCCGGGTCGGGCGCGGATGACGCGAATTTCCAGGATCTTTGCCATGTGGTTTGTCAGAATCTCCGGTGGTCAGTCGATGGCGAACAGGCTGAGGGCGGGAACGTACGTGATGACGAGAAGACAGGCGAGGAGGATGGCGAGAAAGGGCAGTGAGGCCCGGTAGAGGGTCAGCAGAGGCCGATCGAAGCGGGCGCTGGCGATGAAGAGATTGAGGCCCACAGGCGGCGTCGAGTAGCCGATCTCCAGGTTGGCGAGGAAAATGATTCCAAGGTGCACGGGGTGGATGTCATAGGCGGCGGCGATGGGGAGGATCAGGGGCACGACGACGACGAGAGCGGAGAACATGTCGATCATGCAACCCACGGCCAGCAGGAACAAGTTCAGCAGGATCAAGAAAACCAGGCGGCTCTCGACCTCTCCGCGGATCAGGTCCAGCAGGCTGGCGGGGATCTGGGCGTCGATCAGGTAGGACGTGTACGCCATGGACGCGGCGATGATGACGAAGATACCGCCTACCAGGATCATCGTCTCGCGGATGATGGCGGGCAGCTGGCGCACGGTGATCTCGCGGTGCACGAACATTTCGATGATGACGACATAGAGGGCGCTGAGGGCCGCTGCCTCACTGACGGCGATGAATCCTGAGTAGATCCCCGTCATGACTGCGAAGGGCAACAGCAGCTCCCAGGCGCCTTCTCGCAGCGCCTGCAGCGGCGAAAGGTCCTCGGTGGTCCGCATCGGCGTGTGCCCTTGACGCCGGCCGATGAAAAAACTGTAGGCTGACAGTGCGGCGACGAGCAGCAGCCCTGGGGCAATGCCGGCGACGAACAGCTGATCCACCGGAGTTTCGGCGACAATGGCGTAGACAATCAGCGGGATGCTTGGAGGAAACAGCAGTCCGAGGCTGCCGGAGGTGGTCAGCAGGCCGAGTGAGAATCGCTCCGGATAGCGGGCCTGCTGCAGCGCCGGAAAGAGCAGGCCGCCGACGGCGACGATCGTCATGCCGGAAGCCCCCGTAAAGGCGGTGAGCATGGCACATATGACGAGCGCCATGATCCCCAGCCCCCCTGGCAGCCACCACAGCAGAGCCTGAGAGATGCGAACCAGACGCCGCGCGGCGCCACTCTCGGCAAGCATGAACCCGGCGAAGGCGAACAGGGGGATCGCCGTCAGCGCCGGGGTGTCGGCGAGACGGTACATCTCGATGAAGATGATGGTCAGGTCGACGCCATCAGCCGCGAAGGAAATCAGCGCTAAGGCGCAGATGATGACAAAGAGCGGTGTTCCAAGTCCTGCAAGGAGCACGCTGGACAGCGTCGTTAGGGGCGACATGTTACCCCGCGCCGCGCGTTGAAAAGGCACGGCGGACTGCCGTCACCGCGCGACCGACGAAACGCAGGCCCATACCGGCAAAGACGAAGGGGAAGACGAGTTGCAGGGTCCAGCGAGGCAGACCGAGAAAGGCATCCCCTCCGTAGTCGTGTTCGTCAATGACGAAGCGTGCAGCCAGGGGAGCAAGGATGAGGCAGATGGCAGCGGCCACGGCGTCGCCGAGGGCTGTTGCGAACAGGCGAGGGCGCGGCGGCAGCAGTCTCAAAAATGCGTCGATGCGGATGTGACGATCCTCGCGCGTAGCGATGAGGGCGCCGAGAAAGCTGGCCCAGAGCACGAGATGACGGACCAGCGGATCCCCCCACAGCCACGTGATGCCGAGGAAGTTTCGCAACAGGATCTGGGAAAAGGCCAGGACCAGAAGGGCACCGACGAGCATGACG
>JAYZCA010000236.1:0-4221 GCA_036339235.1 Candidatus Latescibacterota bacterium
GCCTGGCTGCTTCCTGGCGGCCCGTCAGGCGACCGAGACGAAGCACGGACTCGATCACCTGGGCCACACTGTTGTTGGCCAGGGCGAAGACGGGCACCCCCATCTGCCGCACTGTCTCCAGCGACTCCGCGTCGTTGCCCCGCGATGCCACGACGAGGTTGGGACGGACCTGGGCGATCTTCTCCGCGCTCAGATCCGAGAAGCCGGCGACCTGTTCGATGGCGGTAGCCGCCTGCGGATGGTTGCAGAACCGGGTGACACCGACGATATGGTCTCCCAGCCCCAGGGCGAAGAGCTGCTCCGTGTTGGAGGGCGCCAAAGAGACAATGCGCAGCGGACCGGCGGCCAGTGAGATCTCGTTTCCCAGGTCGTCGAGAACGGGCTGTGGAACGTCGGCCGCTGGAGCGGCGGCGACGGCGGGCAAGGCGGCAAGGCAGGCACTGAGCAGGTACGGGGCGATGCGGTTCACGGAATCGTCTACTCCGAGGCGACGGGGATGGGTGCGCGATTGGGCACATCGGCCTGGTGCGCTTGCGGATGGCGGCAGGACACGGGCGCAATCCGCGGCCTCCCGGCGCAATCGACGACGGCGACGCGGACGCCGTAGACGGCTTCCACGTGATCGACGGTGATCACGTCGCCAGGGGCGCCGGCAGCGTGGATTCGACCACCCGGGGCCAGCAGCACGACCTGGTCGGTGTACTCGGCGGCGGCATTGAGGTCATGGGTGACGCAGACGATGGCCAGGCCGTCACTGCGGTTGAGGTCATACAGCAGATCGAGGATCTCGACCTGGTGGTTGATGTCGAGATGATTCGTCGGCTCGTCGAGCAGGAGCAGTCGTGGCTGCTGCGCCAGGGCCCGGGCGATGACGACGCGCTGGCGCTCGCCGCCGGACAGTTCGAGAATACTTCGTGACGTCAGATGCACGGTGTCCGTGCGCTCCATGGCGTCAGCCACGGCGCGTACGTCGCCGGCATCGAGGCCGCCGAAACGGCTCATGTACGGGTGGCGGCCCATGGCGACAATCTCGCCGACGGTGAAGGCGAAGGGACTCACCGTCTCCTGAGGCACGACGGCGATGGTGCGCGCCATCTGCCGACGGCTCAGCTCACTGATGTCCGAGCCATCGAGACGAACACGGCCCGACCATGGTGCCAGAACGCCGGCCAGAACGCGCAGCAGCGTGCTCTTTCCCGATCCGTTGGGACCGATGAGACCGAGGAAGCCGCTCGCCTCCAACTGCACGTCGACGTCTTCGAGAACTGCATTTCCTGGGTAGTATCCGGCGTGAATGCCGGTCACGTCTAGGAGCATGTCTCCCGGTTTCACCGATCCGCGTCGCGGAGTCTGCAGACAGGGCGTGAAACCACATGCCCGGGTCCGCCCTCCCGCGAAGGCGTTGGCACTACACCCGACGGTTCCAGGCAGGTCTCCTGGCTCCCGACGTCCATCCCGCCGGTTTGTGCGGGACGGCGCCGGTCACAGTGGCGGGGCCGCGGCGGCTTTTCACCGCCTTCCCTATTCTCCCCGAAGACGTCAACTCCCGGCGTGAGCCGGACGCCCGTCTTCAGGGCACCGTGGAACCATTTGCACGAAGGCTATTGTAGCCCGACGGCGGCGGCGGCGTCAAGTTACTTGGAGCCACCTCGCACAGCACGCAGGATGGCAACCAGTACGCCGCCCGCCAGGACGGCGCCAACGACGAACTTCAGCCAGATCGGATTCCAGTCGGAGTAGGTGGCCTGCGTCTCCAGGCGGCCCTCGAAAATCCCGTAGCGCTCGCTGGGAGCCACCTCTGCGGCGACGATAATCTGTCGGCGTGCGTCCTCCACCCGTTCGCCTGACATCAACATGTTGATCAGATTGTAGTGTGCCTCCACCAGAGTCGGGTCCAGAACGACGGCGCCGCGGAACCACTTCTCCGCCTCCCGCAGATTCCCCTCCTTGAAGTAACAGGTACCCAGGTCGGAGGAGATCTTCGCCTCGGCCTTCGGCGAGATATCGCCGCGGCTGCGCGCGGTCTTGATGGCGTCGCTGAAGTGGGACTTGGCCCGCCGATAGTCCTTGCGTGCGTAGTAGGCCATGCCGGCATTGACGTGGGCCTCGTAGAGCTGCGGATTGGCGCGCAACGCCTGCAGGTAATACCTCAGGGCCTTCTCCAGATCGACCTTCCTGCCGTCCTCGCCGAGGTGATACTGTCTTCCTTGCTGGAAGTACTGCTGCGCCTGCGTCAGACTCTGCGCCGGAGCCGCCGTCATCGCCGCCATCGTCAACAGGATCGCGGCCAGGCAGAGGCGGGCAGAAAGTCGAGAGCCTTCAGCCACGAGTCATCTTCTTGCCGAAGACGGCAACGAACATGGCCATCATGAAGGCGCCGGCGAAGGCATGCGTCGACGCCAGATGCCGGGTGAACAGCGTCGGTGGTGTGATCTCGCCGTAGCCCAGGGTGGTGAAGGTGACGACCGTGTAGTACAGGCAGTTGAGATACATCTCCACGTTCACCCACAGCCCCAGTTCAAGGTCGATGCGCAGAGGGCCGTCCGGGCCATTCACGCCGCATAAGAAGAAAACGCAACCGACGACTATGTTGACCACCATGGCCGACACGATAACTCGCGGCGGACTCTCCCCGTAAGCGCAGAACACGTCGACGAGTTTCGACCAGAAGCGCGCGCCCGACCAGCGAGGCATCAGCATGCGCCGCATTGTCATCTCGCGGCGGAAGAACGCTCCCGCCTTCTCGAAGCGGCCGGCGCCGTCGTACGACCGTCGCAGAATTCGGTAGATCTCCTCCGCCTCCTCGAAAGCAGCGCATGCATCTTCGGTGCGCCCCTCTCGCAGTGCCTCGAGCGCGCGCAGTTCGTTGGTGCACTTGTCGCCCCACTCGACGCGTTCCAGACGCGAGCCATCGAAGTTGGTCCCCAGCAGATCGGTGCCGACCATCTGCGACTCGTTGAGATTGGCCCCGGCCAGGTCAGCCTTCGACAGATCCACACCGGTAAGATCCAGTTTCCAGAGGCTGGCGCCCTGCAGTCTCGTTTTGAACAGGTTGGCGTTGCGCATGTCGGTGCTGGGGCGGTTGCTCAGCTGCAACCCCTCCAGCCGACCGAAACGCAGTACGAATCCCTCCATCGATTCCCCCGTATCGGCCCACTCCTCCAGGCGTCGGCGAACATCATCGGTTTCCTTCGACGCCTTCGGGTCGTGCCAGAAGCACAGATCACCCTCACCCTCCACCGGACCGGGACAAAGACTCCCGTCGCTGCGGACGAAGGCGCAGGTGACGGGGCTGGCAGGAGTGTCGGTCACGGTGGACATCCTCAGGTGACGACGAAGAAGGCAAGACTGGAGATAAAGAGCAGACCGGCAGCCGCCCACCAGGCAACCATCGACGATGGATGTACGCGATTGATACGGAGGGGTTTGGGAAGTTCGACCAGACCGGGGTGACGTGGCGGTGGTACCGACCGCAGCCGCGCGCGCCGCTGACGCACGTAGGGCGACAGGCGGTGGAAGATGCTACGGATATTCTGCGGGTCGGCCTCATCGTAATCGACCAGGTGCGACAGCGGCAGGCGCTGCACGGAACGCAGGCCGGGTTCGATCGGAAACTCCAGTTCCGCTTCCACGCGCGCCTCGTCGAAGCCGAGAACACGTACGTAGTATGCCGGACGGAAATCGTCGAAATCGACGAGGCAGCAGCGATACCCGCGGTGCGCCAGGGCCTCCACGTCGTCGATCAGTCCCGGCAGGGCGTCACGATCGCTCGTACGCCGCGCTTCCAGCAGACGTTCGCGCAGATCGTGGATCGCACCTGTGGCTGTCGGTGCTCCCGTCATTCGTGGTCGTCCTCCAGCGCCTCTGCCGCATCAGCATCCGCCGTGGTCCCCATCTCTTCGGCTACTTGCCCGTCGCCGCGTCCGATGACCAGTTTCCACGGGTTTTCGGCAATCTCCCGCACCGCCGCCGAGGTGGCGTGCACGTTGTCCACCGTCCCGTCCAGCTGCGCCTGCTTGCCGACGACGAGAGAATCGACCCGCACGAGCATCGCGTCGAGGTGTTCCAGCGTCTGCCGCAAGGCCAGCACCGATCCCTGTACATCCTGGCTCGTCGTGGCCACGAGCGTGTCGGTGCGTGCCATCGTAACCTCGAGGCGGGCCATCGTACGATCGATGCTTTCCACACTATGCAGCAGACCCGGCTCGAGACCGACGATGA
>JAYZCA010000237.1:0-16651 GCA_036339235.1 Candidatus Latescibacterota bacterium
CGTATTGGGCCCGCGGATCCTCCTCTTCACCCACCTGGAAGTGGGGATGATCGAAGACAAAATCGGACTTGCGTCCCAGTCCGCCGTCGGTCTCTCGATCCGCTCCCTGGAAGTTGACCCAGTTGCCGGCGATGAACCAGACGCCTTTCCGTTCGCAGCGCTCGCACAACAGCTGCAGCGGATCGCAGCCGTCGGCGATGAGCTGTCGCAGATTGCGTCCGGCCCGGTACCACACCGAGTGGGTCCATTTGACCACATTGTCTCCCCACGTCTGCGCTACCTCGCTGTCGTAGAGTACCACCCCTCCTTCGGTGCCGGCGAAATAGATCAGCGTATCCAGACCGCTGCTGGCCAGCTGGTCGACGTTGTAGGTGAGGTCCGCGGGAGTGATGGGCGACTCGAACTGGTAGAGACTGGCGGCGTGGCGGCCGTCCTCGAAAATGAAGACACGAGGTTCATCGGTGACGTGTGCGTTGTTTTCGGGCTCCATTCCGCTATCCCTTTCCATGCTCTATGGTGCTTATTGGGCGTCGAAGGAGGCTATAGCTCCCTCTACTCGCTACCCGCGTATGGACCGATAAAGCCCCTTTGGTGTCCGGCAGTCAAGCCGAGGACGCTCGGGCACGGGCGCGCATCGGCCGACGTGCTTACTTTCCGTACCCCCCAAGCGCGACCCGAGGAAAGGTCCCATGAAAATCACCGGCACCAGGTTCTTCCTGATCGAGACCCCGCGAGAGACCGGATCGATCAGCGAGCACGTGATGATCCGCATCGACACCGACGCAGGCGTGTCCGGCTGGGGCGAACTCTCCGATCTCGCCCACGGCCACCCGATGAACTTCCCCGATTTCGAGGTCATGGAGGAGGAGGCCAACCGTCGTATCGCCGGCGCCGACCCGCGCAATATCGCCCGGACCAGACAACAGTTGGGTGGCATCCTGCCCGCCGCCTTCGACATCGGGCTCCACGACCTGCTGGGCAAGATCCTGGATGTTCCGGTGTGCGCGCTGCTGGGAGGAAAGCTGCGTGACCGCATCCCCTTCTGTTATCCGATCTTTGGGGTCGACGAGGATACTATCGAGGCCAACATCCAGCGGGTACAGCGGGTGTACGACATGGGCTTCAGGCGTATCCGCAAGTACATCGGCGGCCACCTGGACGCAGAGGAGAAGTTCCTGCAAAAGCTGCGCGACACCTTTGGCTGGGAGCTCGAAATCAAGTCGCTGGACTTGAGCGGTCGCTTCTACTGGCAAGAGTCGCTGGCATTGCTGGAACGCTTCAAACAGTACCGCTACGAAATGGCCGAGAGCGTGGCCAAGCCCCGCGACGATGTGGACGGCATGGCCGAGGTGCGCCGCCGCGTGGGGATCCCGATCAGCGAGCATCTGGGCGGATACGAGCAGATCTTCCGCTACAAGCAGGCCGGAGCAGTGGATATCTGCAACATTTCCACCTGCGGCATGGGGGTGTCGGGCTGCAAGGCAATGTTCGACTTCGCGCACGGTATCGGCCTGCGGGCCCTGCATGGCACCACCCAGGAGCTGAGCATCGGCACCGCAGCGGCGGCCCACGTGTGCGCCGCCATCGATCGGGTAGACATGCCGTGCGATCCGGCCGGGCCGATTCTCTACCAGGCTGACTGCACGCAAAATCCGGTGCAGTACGAAGATTCGAGTGTGGTGGTGCCGGCGGGACCCGGCCTGGGCATCGAGGTCGACGAGGAGATGCTGGAAGAACTGCGCTACAAGGGCACGCGGCTGAAGCAGATGCGCAGCGACGCGTGAGTGTGCGTGAAGGACCATCGCGGGCGCGACGACTACGACGCCTTCCTGGAGCGCCGCGAGCGGCAGGATCTGCCCGGCCCCGTCATCGGGGACTGGGCCCAGCCACCCGCAGGCGGCGGAGTGGGGGACGACGTCAGTGCCGACCGCGTGAATCTGAAGGACGAGGCACGGCGATCTGCCCGCGCGAAGTTCGATGAGAATATCAAGACGGGCAGGAGGTTTGCGGTGAGAAAGGCACAGTACGCCATGCGATCGGTCTGTCTCTCCGTCCTCCTCTGTCTCCCGGCCCTGTCAGCCCAGACCGGAAGCACCGAGTCTGCGCTCCGGCAGGAGGTACTGTCCGTACTGGTGAGGGAGCTTCAGCAGGACTATCCCGCGTACTCGAACGACCTCATGGGCCAGCTGGCCTCCGCTACGCGGGGGAATCGAGAAGCTCTTCGGGACAGCCTGGAAAAACTGCTCGACGCCGCGGACAGACACCGCGACCAGAAGACGGACACCTGGAAGAGGTGGCTCCAGCTACGTGGCCAGCTGTCCGAGCGGAAAGCCGGCAGGCTGCTGAGACACTCGGTGGCGATGGCGCGGAAGATCGTCGACAGCGACGCCAACTACGCCCTCGGCACGAGTCTGGACTGGGCCGCCCGCAAGGCCAGAGTGCCTCTGGATCAGGCCGTGCCCTTCCTGGTGGCGGTGTTGAGTGCGGAGATCCTCCGGGACGATGAGCGGGTACCTGACGCCGTGGGGATCGTGGTTGCCGGGTGGACGAATCACTACGAGTTCAGTATGGATCCCCTCTATTTCTTCTTCGACTCCCGCGACGACAAGCTAATCTTGGAGGAGGTCAGGGACATACAGCGATTCGTTGTCCCCCGCGCCGTGAAAGTGTTGCCCGAAGCCCGCTCGGTCCGTTACGCCGTGAGAAAGCGCGCCAAGAACGCCCTGCTGCATCCCGATTACCGTCTACTGATCAATGTAGATGAGCTCAGTTTCACCGGCTCGAACGTCGATCTCCGGCCCTGCATGGAGACCACACTTGAGCTGACTTCCAGTGGCGCCAAGTCGCCCGAGTGGAGGCAGGTCTTCCGGTTCTGCACCGAGGAGCAGGGATCCAGGACTACCCACCGGCTCTCGGGTTTCTACGACGAGGTGGCCCTGGAGATTCGACGTCGACTGGCGGAGTATCTGGAGTCCAAATGACCTGCGGCAACACCCGGCCGAGATCGGCTATGACCTGACGGTCGCCGCCGACGGCGGTGTCACCTTTACAAAGGATCATCTCGAGATTCGACTAAGATACGTCAGCGACCAGGAGCTCGACAGACTATTCGCCGCTCGGCTCCCAGGCCGGGCCCAAGTCCACCAATCCCTTCACCTACGGCGATACGAGTTCTGGTCCGGCGCCAGCGTACTGTTTGCAGTCCTATGCATCATCCTGGCATTTGAAGCCAGAGCCCAGGACCGCGTTGTGCTCAGCGGCGTGGTCACGGACTCCACCAGTAGCCAGCCCGTAGCCGGCGTCGAGATCCGCCTGCTGGTGGAAGCCAGCTTTATCCGCGCCCAGACCCAGACCGCAGAAGATGGCAGCTACTCCTTCTCGATCCGACCCGGCACGTACTCGCTCAACGCTCTGGTCGGCGAGCAGCGCTCTGGATTGTCGCGGCAGAAGGTGCTTGTCGACGAATTCGAGTTACTGAGCGATTCGCGGCGAAACCTCGTCGTACCCCTTGTATTCGGTGTCACGGGCCGGGTGACCGACGCCGATGGTAGACTCGATATCGTCACGGCCAGTCGCGGCTCGACCCTCATCGCCGACCCCAGCCGTGTCGCCGCCTTCGTCAACGATGGCACCGGCGTTCTTGCCGACCGCGCGGACTTCTTCCCCGATGACCTGGTATTGCAGGGGACTGATGTCGAGCCGGCCGATTTCGACGGTGACGATCGCGTCGACTTCTACACATCGGGGTGGAGGGTCAGCGATCGCCTGGCCATGGGGAAGCGCTCGGGGACGCCGGCCTCGCTGTCCGACCTGGCTTCGACGGGGTTGGGTGCAGACGACGGTAGGGCACCTCTGGTCGACGCCCTCGTCGATTACAACAACCCGTCCAGCGTGCGCATCGGCCAGGGGGCGGGCTTCCTGAGCTGGCCTTCCGTCATGGAGGAGTCCAGTCTGCTGGCGGTAGACCCCGACTCGGTGTGGATGTGGGACGTGGCGCCCAACACGAACCTGTCGACTGGCATCCCGCAGCGCTTCGGCGGCGTGCACGCGGCCAACGAGGACGGTTTCTTCTCTCTGGCCATCGAACGGCAAGCCATCCACGACGGTCTGGAGGCCACCGCCTTCGACCCGGACGAGTTCTTCGGTCTAGAGCGAACCAACCCCATAATCATCGATCTGGGCGCCGTGTTCAGGGTCAACCGCGTGCGATTCTTTCCCCGGCTCGACAGCATCAACAAGGCGCGCTTTCTGCAGGAATTCCGGATGTTCACCAGCAGTGTGGGGCTGGACGGGCCATATGCCAATCTCCTGTCATTCCTCACCGCTACGCCCAATGTCGAGCCAGTGGTCGATCGCACCTTCCGCAGCCGCGACGCGCGCTACCTGATGATCGAGCCACTCGTCAATCGCGAGTGGGAGATCGCCGAATTCGAGGTCTACGGCGACGGCACGCTACCCATAGGGGAGTTCATCTCGCGACCACTGCGCACGACCGTCAACACCCCGGTGTGGGGGCGCGCTGTCTTCGACGGCGGCGATCTGGCGCTGGCCGACGTCGTCGTGCAGACGCGCACGGGAACCGATCCGGACCCGGTGCTGTTCTTTCTGCTGCGCGGTTACGAGCTGGAGCAGATCAGCCGCCTCGATTACGCCACTGCCTTGCCGGGTCTGCAGGGGCCGATCGTGCCCAACCCGGAGTGGAGTCAGTGGCAGACGGTCTCCGACGGCATCATCCACTCGCCGGGTCTGCGTCCCTATATACAGTTCAGGTTGGCGTTCTCGGTGCCCGGTTCGCGCATGCGGCGTTTGGCGTTCGAGTACTCGTTTCCGCCGGTGGTCTCCAGCCTGGTGGCCGAGATCGCCCCAGAGATCGCCATGCCCGGCGTAGAGACCGAGTTCACCGTGTCCATGGTGGCGCGTCTGACCATGGTGACGACGCGCCACCGCCCGCGCGACAGCGGCTTCCGGCTGATCCAGATCAACACGGCCGCCGCCATCGACGAGGTGGTCCGCGTGCTGGTGGACGATGAGGAGGTCAACGCCACAGTCACCAGCCGTCCGGGTGGTGTGGACGTGACCCTGTGGCGGCGCGTCGTGCAGACCGGGACCTACATCCAGATCGTGTTCCGCGGCAAGGTCTTCCAGGACCGCACGCGATTCGAGGTGCGCGCCGTCGATCGCCGCCTCAAGGAGGGGCTCGACGAGGAGGCTGCGCAGTTCGCCGAAGCCGGCGACGCCGACGAGACGACCCTGGAGCAGAGCCTGGTGGTGGTCCTGGCCAGCGATGGCAACGGGCTGCCTCTGGTCGTCGATGTCGAGCCGCGGAACGGCGCCGTCTTCACGCCAAATGGCGATGGCATCAACGATATCTTCGTCCTTGAATTCACACTGCTCAAGCTGACGGCGCCGGCGCCGGTGGTTCTGGAAATCTACGGGCTCGACGGTCGGCTCAGACGCCGGGCTTTCGAGACGGCCAGTGCCGCCGGTGTGTTTGCGGCGACGTGGGACGGCCGCCAGGACACGGGTGTCATGGCGCCGCCGGGGACGTATCTCTACGAGCTGCGCGTGGAGTCCGACCAGGCCGCCGAGCGTGTTCACGGTTTCGTGGGGGTGGCCTACTGATGCGAACCTCGGGGCCATACGTCGCCGCGGCGCTGGCGCTCGCAGTGGTGATACCCACAGGGGGACAGGAGACGGAGGGCTATCGCCTGTCCTCCACACGGATAGTCATCGACGAGCCGGAGCACTGGCAAACCTGGGCTGCGCCCGTCGGCTCGGCAGTCGTAGGAGACGACGGCACGGTGCGGCCGCGCTTCCTGCGGCGCGACATCAACGCGGTAGTCAACGCCCCCGAGTTCGTCACTGTCAACGTCGACCAGGACACCATCGTCGGCGGCGGCATCGACCTGGCGGGCTCCAATCCAGAGGCCGCCGCCAACGTCATGGACGGCGATCCGGACACGTACTGGGAGCCCTCGTTTGGAGACGAGGTGAACAAGTGGTTCGTGCAGATAGAGCTGGGTCGCTCCGTCATCGCCAGGCAGGTCGTGGTGCGCTTCGTGGCGGAGGGGGCCGGCGACCCGTTCCTGAAGTTCCGCGTGATAATGTCGGACGGCCAGGGCGGGCTCAAGGGCGGCCCGGGTCTGAAGTTCTTCCGCGTGGCGCAGGTCATCAAGGCCAACAAGGACCAGCGCGTCTTCACCTTCGACGTCAAGCCGCAACGGCCGCTGCCGGAGGGCGTCGCGGGGGAAGTGGTGCAGGTCGTGCGCTTTGAGGCTCTGGACACGGACGGCCCCCTGGCGGAGGAGATACCCGAAGCCCTGTATGGTCGGCTGGGACCCGATGACCGAGGCGGTGTCGAGTATTTCAGACAGACCGTGGCGGGGCGCAACATCCTCATCGACGCGCGCTCCTACGGTCAGCTGCCCGAGGTCGAGAAAGGACCGGTCCGGTTCTATCGCCGCGAACGTCCCAGATTGGCCGAGATCGAGGTCATCACGCCGGGCGACAATATCGTCAATCTGACCCAGCGAATCGCTAACCAAGACGAGGGCTTGATCGCCAATCTCGTGCGCGCCTGGACGACAGACGGCTTCTTCCGAACCGTTGTGGCGGTCAGGGTCTACGACCCGCTGCGCAAGAAGAATCACGTCAGAGTCGATCTGGGGGCCCGGTATTGGTTGGACCGTGTGCGTCTCATCAGCGCCGAGAACCTGCTGCGCGTCTACCAGATCCGGCTCTCGGACGGCTCGCTGGATCCGGCCGGCGAGCGCATCTGGACGACCTTCGACGAGCGCCTGAATCGCGAGTCCTTCCTGCAGGTCGAGGAGCAGTTTCCCCTGCAGGAGGTGCGTTTCGTCGAGCTGCGCCGTCTGCAGCTGGTCGGTTCGCAGGCGGAGCGCGGCCTGGTCAGCGAAATCCAGGCCTATGGCGAGGGTTACGTGTCCGAGATCGAGATAACCTCGCCCATCATCCGGCTGGGTGGCTCCCGCATGATCACCAGCCTGAGTTGGGAGGGCGAGCAGCCGCCGGACACGCGCGTCGAGCTGCGCAGCCGCAGCGGCGACCAGCTCGTCGACGAGCTGCATTACTTCGACATAGCCGCTGTTGAGATTACCAAGGAGGAGTGGGAAGCCTTTGGCGGACACGTCGATAGGTTCGGCCGCCAGACGGGCGCCGGTCGAATCGACACCATAAAGGTGCCTGGGAGGGACTGGAGTGAGTGGAGTGAGGCGTACCAGACCCGGTCTGAACCCTTCAGATCGCCGGCGCCACGCCGCAACGCAATGGTGCAGGCGCGGCTGCGGACGAGGGATCCGCTGCGCGCGGCGACGCTGAGCCGCGTGGTCCTGCAGCTGGGGCCGCCGCTGGTGGATCAGACCTTCGCCGAGATCTGGCCAAACGCCGGAGTCAATCCAGGAGAAGACCAGGAGTACACGATGTATATCAAGCCGGTGTTCCAGGCCGGCGACGATGGCTTCGACCGCCTGCTGCTGCAGTCCTCTTCGTCATCTCCGATGGAGATGCTCTCGCTGCACGTGGGACGCGACCAGGAGCTGGGGATGGGCACCGCCACCCAGCTGTGGCCGGGCGCGGTCACGGTCGAAGAGGCCAGTGATGCCGGCAGCGTCGAGCTGATCTTCCCCGAGTCGGTGACCCGCGGCGGCCAGGTGTACGCGGCGCGCTTCCGCACCAGGGTGTTCCTCAGCGGCACCACGTTCCAGGTGGAGCTGATGCGGGACTCGCGGCCCGGTGTGGTGCAGATGGCCAGCGAGGGCGAGGCCAGCTCCCTGGTGCGCGGCCAGACGCTGGTCGTGGTCTCGAACTTGGTCGACGCGCCGCTGATGGCATCGGTCATGGCCGTGCCGCCGGTGTTCACACCGAATGGCGATGGCGTCAACGAGACGACCGAGATCCGCTTCGATCTGTTCAGGATGACGGGCACGAGAAGGCTGGAGGTCGGCATCTATGACCTGAACGGCCGGCGGGTGCGCGATCTGTCCGTGATGCGCCAGCGTCCCAGCGGCAGTCACGCCATCATGTGGAACGGCCACGACGACGACGACGCGCTGGTTCCGCCGGGTATCTATCTGGCGCGCATCAATGTTCCCATCGACTCCAGACAGGGCGTCACAGACGCCGTGCGGACCGTCCATGTGGTATACTAGGCCGTACCACCGGCGGCTCGCCCTGGCCTTGCTGGTCGGCGTGGCGCCGGCCTGGAGCCAGAGCAGACTACTGCAGCAGGGCAACTACGCCCTGCCGACGGGTATGGGTCTGCAGCCGCAGTTCGACCTGGAGAAGGTGAGCCCGGTAGTGCACGAGTGGTATGCGCCGCAGCACCTGTTCGAGAGTCAGGTGCGGCCCTGGTATGTGAATGACACGCAGTACGCCAGGGAAACCTATGTGCGTTACGTCGATCAGCTGCTGGAGGGGTTCGAGCACTTCGATACCTTCGGGCGTTCCCTGGGAAGAGGGTGGCTGGTCTACAACTGGCAGCACGTCAGGAACGAGCGCAACGGCAGTCTGATCGACAAGGGGATCACCAACGTCGATGGCGCCCAGTTCTCCTCGGCATTCCAGAACCTCGTCGTCTCCTCGGACACCGATGGCCGGTCCATCTACCGCATGTCGGTGGGCGACCGCATCTTCACGCGTTTCTCGCCACTGACGTTCTACAAACCCAGATTCAACGGCGTGCGTCTCGACTATGCCAACGACAGGATCGAGGGCACCATGCTGCTGTCCCGGCCGAGCCAGCCCGACGGCTTCAGCCAGACCAATATCACGCACATGATTGGCGGCCACGGCAGGGCGCAGGTGGCGGCCAACGCGACCTTGGGCCTGACCTACGTCAACGCCTACAGCACGCGCACCGATCTGGACTTCGAGCTGGGCAACCCGCTCAACGGCATCGTGCCGTCGCGTCAGGACCAGCCGGTGCAGAAGCTGTGGGTGCGCATCCGAGACGACTCGCCCTCAGACTTCGTCGGCGGCGGCCGGGTGTTCCGCCACGAGATCGTCCTCGAGGACACCAGCGGCCAGGTGTTCCGCGGCCGCGATATCGGCCTGCTGCCGACGATCGAGGGTGGCCGCCGCGTCGACGGGGCGCTGGTCACCGACGGCTCCGAAACCGTCGTGCTGCTTTACGACCTGGCGCAGCTGGCCGAGTTACCGGCTCTGCAAGACGGCCAGCTGCTGACGTCGGCCGTGCGCCGCGCCACGGTGGAGTTGTCACTGGCCAACGACTACCTGGTCGAGATGGCCTCGGACCGGCAGAGCGATGGCGACCGCTACGATCCGGAGATCGTCTTCCTGCCCGTCAGGCGCGCCGACGGCAACGTGCAGGATCAGAGCAACAGCCAGCAGATTAGTATCGACTTCGGCTTCCCCACCGCCAACGAGCTCATCGGCGTCGACTGGGATCTCGCATACTGGCGAGGGCTGTCGATCCAGGGCGAGGCGGTGCTCAACCGACGCCACCAGAAGTATCCGGGGCCCCGTCCGTCGCAGCAGTACCACTTTGTGCGCGAGTCGACGGCGGCCTACGCCAATGCGGCCTATTCGCGCAATCCGTGGTCCGTGTTCGTCGAAGTCTTCGCCATCGAAGATGGCTACAGCACGAGTCACTGGGTCGCGGAGACCAACAAGGGCTTGGCTTTCAAGGCGGACATTCCCCGGGTCTACGAGTTCGTTGACGACGACGACGACAACAACGCCGTGCCCGAGTGGATCAGGCCCTTCCAGGGTATCACCGGCCAGCAGGAAGCGGTACAGGAGCAGGCGGCTTTTCCGGGCTACGACGAGAACCGGGATTTCATCTACGACCACAACCAGAACCGCAACCTGATGCCCGACTACGACGAGCCCTTCCTGCGCTTCAGGTCCGACCGTCCCGAGTTCCTGTTTGGCATGGACATGAACCACAACGCCACTGTCGACCGCTTCGAGAACGACGATCAGCCCGACTACCCCTACAAACGCGATCATCGGGGGTACAATGTCTACACCAGGGTTAACGCCGGACCCGACGCGTCGCTGACCCTGGGGCGTCAGCGCATGGAGCTGATCTCGGGAGACGGCCACACACGTTCGGTCTACGCGCTGGGCACGTGGGTGCAGGAGCTGGGTAGCGCGGGCAGGCTTCGGGTCTTCGATTTCGGCGCGCGGGTGCGCGACGACATCGCGGACCACCTGCGACAGTGGGTGCAGCCCCTCGGCACGGCCGGGCGCATGCGGGACCTGGCCGACGGTCTGCCCGCTATGGACACCTGGCGCAACACCTTCTACGTCGACTGGACCCAGCGTCTCGGCGATGTGCGCGCGCTGCATCGCTTCAAGTTGGAGCGCTGGTGGCAGCGCGACTCGAAGGAGCAGGTAGCCGCCCGGGAGGGCCGGAGACTGTCGGGGTTCACCGGTGTCATCAACAAGGCAGAGTGGTCGATCCCCATTGGCCTCGCAGTACTGGAGCCGCGCTTCAAGAGCGAGTATCGCAGCGACCGTCCGTTCAGAAAGCAATTGTCCACGGCGCGCAGTATCGAGGAGACGGTATTCCTGCTGTGGACTCAACCGCTGTTCGCCGAACGCACCACGGTAAACTACTACGCGGGTTACGGCAAACAGCTCTTCGACACCGAGATCCAGGCCGGCCTGGAGGTGTCCCGCTTGTGGATGATCGACGGCCGCCGCGAAGACATAGATCAGGGCTTCAGCGGCCAGACGGTCGTCTTCCAGCTCGTCAACCGAGTCGCTTACCAGGGGTATAAACTCGTATCGCGAACCGGGCTTCAGTTTACCAGACGCAAGCTCGAGGACGGTGAGCGGCAGGACTCGAACCTCGTGTTCATGGTAATCAACGCGGGTCTGAGATAATGAAGCGGATCTACTTCGGCGTCGTCGGTCACCTCACGCTTGCCGCCATGTTGCTGGTGCCGGGCGCTGCCGTGGCGCAGGTGCGTCTGTTCCAGCTGGGCAGGGGCGCCAACACCTGGGCCAGTGGCGGCAACGGCGGCAACCCGCAGATCATCGTGAAGAAGGGTTCTGTCGCCGCTATCGACTCGAGCAACGCTCCCGGCGCCGCCATCGAGTACGAGCACCGGGATGGGTGGATTACGCCTCGCTTCTTCGACGGTCAGACCAACATATCCCCGCTGTTGCTGGACGGCACGGGGTCGATCAGGGCCCCCAACTCGCTGTCGATATCGACCTCGCTCCGCAGAAAGCAGCTGGAGGGCATCATCAACGGCGACCACTCCGTGGCCTTCGAGCGCAAGCCCAGTCCCTTCGCGGAGACGCCGGCCTTCGGCATCTGGGTGATCATGGACTTCGCGCGGCTGGTGGGCATCAAGCGCATTCGCTTCTACCCGCGCAATACCGTTGTGGCGACACCGCGGCAGCCGTTCCACGACGACTTCCTGAGGGGTTACGAATTGTTCATCAACGAGCGTATCACCGATCGCTCAGGAGGGGCGCCTGACGTGCTGGTGTCACAAGTGGCGCAGAACATCGAAGCCATTGTCGACATCCCCATCGAGCCCCAGTACGTACGGCTGATCAAGCTGCGGTCCATCACCACGTCGCCCTTCGAGATCGACGAGATCGAGGTGTTCGGAACCGGTTACCTCGGCGAGGCGGCCTATTACTCGGACGTCATCGATCTGGGGGATCGCTCGGCGGTCGGCGTTATTCGCTGGGTGGCCGACGCCATCGGCGATCCCGCCTTCTCCCAGCTGGGGGTACGCGCCCGCACGGGGGACGACGACTCGCCGGTGCTGTATCGCCGCCGGGATGTCAGCGACTTCGGCGTCGAGTTCACCGAGGTGACGCCGGAGGAATACTGGGAGCTCAAAAGGGCGAACCGGGACGCCCTGGCAGACGACGAGGTGTTCTGGAGCCCGTGGAAATCACTGGAGAACGGCACCATTCCGGCCGTACCCGGGCCGCGGCGCTATATCCAGCTTCAGGTAGATTTCGAGGGCAGGCTGTTCGACACGCGCGCCGTGAAGCGCCTGCAATTCGCCTATCTGAATCCGCCGCTCGCCGATACGCTCAAGGCCGAGGTCTTTCCGCGTCTGGCCGAGGCCGAGCAGGCGGTCTCCTTTCGCTACGGCGTGATGCTGCGCGGCGCCGACGACATCCAGGGGTTCGACCAGCTCGAAGTGGACACCAATGTGCCCATCGAGAACATCCGGGGACTGACGATAAACGGCGAGCCCAGGGCCTGGGACGAGGTGTTCAACCGGGACAACGCCTTTCGCATTTCGTTTCCCCTGGTCAGACAGGATAGCTCGACGGTGGAGTTCTCCTTCGACGTGCCGATCTTCCGCTTCGGTTCCGTGTTCTCCGGACGGGCCATCAACAGCCGCTTCCCCACCGTGCCGCAGCGCCTCGGTTCAGGCCAGGCAGTGGACTTCGGGCCCGGCGATTCCGACGCCGCGTCCGGCGTTACGGTGGTAATCCCAAAGCCGCAGATCGGCCACCTGGTCGGTGCGGTCATCGTCACCAACAAGGTGTTTACCCCCAACGGAGACGCCGTCAACGAGCAGTTCGGCATGGACTTCAATATCCTGCAACTCGTGCAACCGGCGCCGGTGGCACTGGACATCTATGACCTGTCGGCGCGCCGGGTGTGCCGCGTCTTCGAGGAGGAGCGAGGTATCGGGCCGGTCAGCCTGACCTGGGCCGGCCGCCTCGCCGACGGCAGTCTGGCAACTCCGGGCAACTACATCTGGGTTCTGCGCGTCATGGCCGACGCCTTCGAGGAGCGGCACCAGGGCGTGCTCTCCGTGGTTTACTGAGGGGTTTATCAGGAGAAGGATGGAAGCTATCAGTCGATATCTGCCGCGCCTCGCGCTTGCCGCCGGAATGGTGCTCCTGCTGGCGATGGCAGCGTCTGTGCAGGCGCAGGACTTCGGCGCCCGTCTGGGTACGATCAAGCGCGGCGGCAGGGTCACCTACGAGCCCACTGGGCCCGGTGTGCTGTTCGACGCCCTCGACCCAGCCATGCGCAAATGGTATGTCCCGCAGGAACTCTACTCGGAATACCAGTGGAAGCAGTGGGAGTACAGCAACTACGCGCGCACCAACTACCAACGCTATGTGTCCACCTCCCTGGAGGGCGACTACTGGTACGACGTCTATGGAAACTACCTGACACGGGGCTGGCTGGTATACGACTGGCGCCAGGAGTCGCCTCAGCCTTTTGGCAGCACGCTGGAGAAGAGCTCCCAGTTCTCTTCGTGGTTCAGCAGTCTCGTCGTCGCCTCGGACCACAAGGGCCAGTTTCACTACGCCCTCACCGTCGGCAACCAGCTGCGCACTACGTTGACGCCGATGACCTTCTCCAAGGCGCTCTACAACGGCCTGCAGTGGGACTTCGCCTCCGACAAGCACGAAGCCACGCTGGTGCTGTCGCGCATCAGTGAGCCCAACTCTCCGGGCCCGGAGAGCGACACGCGCACCAGTCTGACCAACCTTCTGGGCGGGCGCGTGACGGCGCAGGTGGGGGATTTCGTCAAGGTGGGGGGGACTTTCGTCAACGCCCATCACTCGCAGACGCAGATCGAGGCCGTCAACGGCGACATCTTCCGAGGGCGTCTGACCGAGGCGCAGAACTTCGGCAACGTCAATCTCGTCAGCGTGCGCATCAGCGACGACTCCCCGGAGGACGGCGAGGGAGGCGGGGGGCTGTTCAGCAGCGACATCATCATCACCGACGTCGACGGCAACGTCCTGCGGGGAAGCCAGATCGGTTTCAGGCCCCTGATCTCGGGTGGTTTCGAGCGCCGTGGTTTTCTGGCGGCCGACGGCACCGAGGAGATCATGCTGGCCTTCGACTTCAATGACCGCACCTATTCGGGACCGGATCCCAGCGAGATCGAGAGCGCCCAGATCGAGCTCGTGGTCGCCAACGACTATTTCGTCGAGGTGGCCTCCGATCGCCAGGTCAACGCCGGTGAGAGCGTCGTCTTTCTGCCCGTGGCGCGAGCCTCGGGCAACGTAAAGGACGGCTCCAACCAGCGTGTGCTGGCCTTCGATTACGGGCTGCCCACGGCCAACCAGATCCTCGGCTTTACAATTGAGGTAGATGACCTGGCGGGACTGGAGGCCTATCTGGAGGTAGATGTCAATCACCAGTTTCGACAGTACCCCAACCCAAATCTGAAGCGGCACCACACGGCCAGCGATAGGGCCACCGCCTGGCTGTTGAATATGTCGAAGGTGTCTTATCCGTTTTTCGTCTTCGTGGAGGCCTACAGCGTCAATCCGCGCTACAATACGACGCTTGTCGTGGCCGGCGATGACGGTGTCGTGGATTACACCAACGATTTCCAGCGCTTCGAGTTCGTCGACGACAACGACGACCAGGACCGCAGGCCCGACTGGCGCCGCAAGACGTATGGCCCGGGCGACGTCGAGGTATTTCCCGGCTGGGATGAGAACAACGATTTCATATCGGACTTCAACCAGAACGACAACGAGGACAGTCCCAACCTGATCCCCGACTACGAGGAGCCGTTCCTGCGGTTCTACTCGGATCGTCCCGAGTTCCTCTTCGGCATCGACATGAACCACAACGGCGTAGTCGACCGCTTCGAGAACGACGCGCGGGCAGATTACCCCTACCGGAAAGACCAGAAAGGCTACAACGTCTACGCTGGTGCGCATTTCGGTCCCGAGGTGCGGCTGACGGCTGGTCGCATGCGAGTGCGGCAGTTCACCGACAAGCGCCACAACCACGCCACCTATCTGCTGGCCACAGCAGAGACCAATCACCCGCGCTGGGGTCGCCTCAGGCTGTTCCAGGATCTGCGCAAGGTGAAGGACAACATCGTCGACGATCTGCTGCAGTGGCAGCAGCTACCCAATACCAGGGGCGGCAACAGACTCGTCGCGGACAGGCTGCCGGCGCAGGACACGGTGGTCAACACGACGTGGATCGGTTGGGACCACACACCGACGGCCGGGCTCACTATCACGCATCGCCTCAAGTGGCAGCTGTATCACCAGCTGGGATCCGATCTGGAGCTGGAGCTCAGAGGCGCGCGCGACCAGAGCAGCTTCCTGGGGGCCATCAACAAGGCAGAGTACTCGTTGAACCTGGGCCGCTGGACCGTATCGCCCCGATGGAAGAGCGAGTTCAGGCGCGAAACGCCGCTCAGCACAGGCGAGTTCAAGCGCCAGGAGCTGTCGGAGATATTCATGCTGGTGGTGCGCTTTCCCTTCATGCGACGCAGTTTCGTCGAGAGCGGCGTGGATTACGAGATCTTCAGTCAGATGCGCGATCCCCCGCCACCGCGGTCGAACCCGGACTTCAAGGGGGTGACGTCGACATTGCAGATGACGAATTTTACCGAGTATCAGGGGTATCGTCTGACGACGACGATGGGAATCGAGCTGTCGCGACTGGACTTTGGCTTCAAGCGGGCGGAGACACGTTCACGCGGCTTCATCACCATCTACGCGGGGGTGCAGGAATGACGGCCGCTCTGAAGAGGTGGCCCGCAGTGGCCCTGGCGGCCGTACTTGCGGTCGCTCTGGCGACGTGCAGCTCCGACTCGCGTATCGAGCCGGCCGGCCCGGGCCGTGTCGCGCACGAGGCGGAGCACACGGAGTTCGCCGACGCGGGACTGGAGAGCGCCGTGCGCGCCGCGCTGGCGGCGCCGCGTGGCCCCCTCGCCGATTCACAGCTGGCGTCCATCCGGCGACTGGAGGCCGTGCAGCTGGAGATCGCCGACCTGCGGGGCGTCGAGCGCATGCCCAACATCGCCGTGCTCATGGTGGCCGCCAACCGGATCAGGGATGTGTCGCCACTGACGGCGCTGATAGATCTGGAGATACTCGATCTGTCCAACAACAGGGTTCAGGACATAGATGGACTCGCCGGCCTGCGGCAGCTGCGTGAACTCAACCTGGACGACAACCAGGTGCAGGACCTGACGCCGCTGTCCGGCCTCACCGGGTTGATCCTGCTGAACGTCACCTTCAACTTCGTGGAACAGATCGAAGTCCTCGTGCGGCTGCTTAACCTGGAGAGTGTCGAGCTGGCCGGCAACCCGCTCTCAGCGGCGGCGCTGGACCGCGACCTCGTGCTGCTGCAGGAAGCTGGTGTGCAGACCGACTTCTACGAGCCCTTCATCACCTTTGTGGACCGGCAGCTCGAGGAAGTCGTACGACGGACGCTGGGCAAGCCCGACATCGCCTTCACCAAGGACGACCTCCTGACGATTACCAATCTGCGCGGCGCGGGACAGAACATCGCCAACCTGACCGGCATCGAGGCACTGGCTAATCTCGAGTCGCTGAATCTGGCGATCAACAAGATCGTAGACATGTCGCCGGTGAGCCGTCTCACCGGGCTGACCGACCTGTCTCTGACGACCAATCCGTTGACCGATCTGAGCCCGCTCGCGTCGCTGACGGCGCTGGAGAAGCTGCGCTTCAACGCCACGAGCGTGGACGACGTGTCCTTCCTGTCGGATATGGTGAGACTGAACCGCCTCGAGATGGAGGGCAACGGTATCATCGACCTGTCGCCGCTTGCCAATCTGCGGCAGATGGAGGCGCTGCGCATCTCGAATAATGACATCGTCGATATCTCGCCCCTGATCGGCATGCTGCGACTGACCGATCTCAGGGCCAGCGGCAACGA
>JAYZCA010000238.1:0-10705 GCA_036339235.1 Candidatus Latescibacterota bacterium
CGCTTCGGCTTCGAAGTCCTCCCCGTCGATGAACCAATCACCTGGGACCAGGTGAAACTGACCGAATTGATCGACTTGAAGACGGCAGCGCGCTTGCTGGGCATAGAGGGCATCGGCCGCCTGCGCAAACTCAATCCGGAGCTGCTCAATCTCTTCACGCCACACCGCCCCAAAGAGGGGTATTTGTTCAACGTGCCCTCCGGGCAGGGGACCAGCTTCCTCACCGCTTTCAACCGCATGCCGAAATCGGAGCGCAGCGGTTACCACGAGTACAAGGTGTCGAGAGGCGACAACCTGTGGACCATCGCCCGCGCCTTCGGCGTCTCCACAAGTGACCTGACCGGGGCCAACGAGCTGGCCAACGCTTCGCTCATCCGGCCCGGGCAGGTCATCGCTATCCCCATCTCGGGAGGGCGGGTCGCTCCGCAGGGCTCCGGCACACACACGGTGCGCCGCGGCGAATCCCTGTGGACGATCTCCCGTCGGTACCATGTTTCCCTGGGCGACCTGCGCGGCTGGAACGGACTTACCGGGGACACCATCCGACCGGGGGACAAGCTCAAGATCGGCACGCAGGTGTTGACCGCCCGCAAGCGTGCGCCGGTGATCGCCGACGCAGACGGCCGCCCGGTGCACACCGTGCGCAGCGGCGAGAGCCTTTGGTCCATCGCCCACAGTCACCAGATCGCTGTCTCCGACCTGAAGCGGTGGAACGGCCTGGCCAGAGACGTGATCCGCCCGGGCCAGTCGCTCTTTGTGAGTGAGGCGCCGGCTGCCGTCGAGAACTCGTACACCGTCGTGCGCGGCGACACGCTCTACAGCATCGCTCGTCGCTTCGGCGTCAACGCCGCCCAGATCGCCCGACATAACAACATGAGCCTGTCCTCAACCCTGCTCACCGGCATGGAGTTGCAGATTCCCGGCCAGCAGATCGACTGAGACGGCGGATGCTGACGGTCCTGCGACACATTCTCTACCTGGCGCTGGTCTTCGTCTTGCAGACCACGTGGGTGCACCATCTTGCGATCGGCGGTGTGCAGCCCGACCTTGTTCTGCTCACCGTGGTCTTCATCGCCCTGCTGGCGGGCCAGGTCGAGGCCGCCCTTCTCGGTTTCGCCATCGGACTCTGTCAGGACGCGTACTCGCCGCAGGATCTCGGGTTGAACGCACTGTCCAAGTCTCTCGTCGGCTTTGCCGTCGGCTTCGGCCGCGGCGGTCTCCTTGCCGAAACGGTGCAGGTACAGGTCATCGTCCTGGTCGCCGCCGTCTTCGTGCACGATACGATCTACTACCTCGGCTCGAGTTCCACGTCCATGACTCAGGTACCCTACCTGTTGCTGCGCTTCGGCATCGGCCGCGCCATCTACACCGGGATCCTGGCGATCTTCGTCGCCTGGCTGCTGCGGATCCGGCGCCAACTCATCCCGGCCTAGCAGCATGGACCCCGAAGTCCTCGAAGACTGGGCCCGCAAACTGCGGGGGTTGATGGTCCTGGCGGGCCTGCTGTTCGCCATCCTACTGCTGCGACTGTTTCACCTGCAGATCACCACCGCCGACGACTATGCCAAGGAGTCGGAGGACAACCGCATCGCCCGGCGGCGCCTGAAGGCCCCGCGGGGCCTGATCCTCGATCGAGACGGGGAGGTGCTGGCGCGCAACCGCGCTGCCTACAGCATCCAGTTGACCCGTGGTTCTCCCGAGAGCGATGCGGAGGCCATCGCCGCCCTCGAGGCAGCCACGGGCGTAACGGTGAATCTGGGCAAGCGCGGGCGGGAGCGCATCGTGCGCCTCAAGCGGGACGTCGATTTCCCCCACACCGTCGCCATCGTCGAGGAGCGGCTGCGCGACGACTGGCCCCTGCGCGTCGCCATCGAGCCCCAGCGGCTCTATCCGGAAGGCGACGTCGTAGCCCACCTCATCGGTTACATGGGGGAAAAGCAAGACGACCTGACAAGCTCCCTGAGACGCCCCTACGTCGCCGGTGACTACGTGGGTCAGACGGGCCTGGAGCACGTCTACGAGGACAGTCTGCGCGGCTGGGACGGGGTCAACTATGTCGAAGTCGATGTGCGCGAGAGGGTCATCGACGAGCATCCGTTCCCCGATCGCGAGCGCCCGCCGCGTACCGGCCGCGACCTGCGACTCACCGTCGACCTCGACATTCAGCGGGCCGCTACGCGAGCCATGCCCGATTCGCTGGCTGGCAGTGTCGTCGCCCTCGACGCGCGCACCGGTGCCGTTCTGGCGCTCGTCAGTCACCCGTCCTTCGACCCCAACGTCTTCGTCTCGTACGGCTCCCAGGCTGAGCGCCAGCGGCTGATTCAGGACCCTGCCAAGCCGATGCTGAATCGCGCCATCCAGGGCGGCTACCCCCCCGGATCAACGCTAAAGATGATCGGCGCTGTCGCCGCGCTGGAGATCGGCATCACCGACACATTGTCCACCTTTCCTGCATGCGCCGGTTCGCTGCAGGTGGGCGACGTGGTGTTTCGCTGTTTCAATCGTGAAGGTCACGGGGAACTGAACCTGCTCGAGGCGATGGAGATGTCCTGCAACATCTACTTCAACCATCTGGCCCAGATCCTCGGCATCGAGGCCTGGCACGGCTACGGCGCTCTCTTCGGCTTCGGTAGCCCAACACAGATCGATCTGGACCCTTCAGAGTTGAGCGGAATCCTTCCTGACCGCCAGTACCATAAAGAGCGCGAAGGCTGGGTCACCGGTCACCTGATGAACCTCGTCATCGGCCAGGGCTACATGCTCGTGACCCCGTTGCAGATGGCACGTTATGTAGCCGCCCTGGGAAACGGCGGCTACCTGGTCACGCCGCATCTGCATGGCGAGGCGCCCGATCCCGTTCGGATCGAGGGTGTCTCGGAAGCCACCCTCGACATCGTACGCCGGTCGATGTACCGGGTTATCAACGGCGAACACGGCACCGGGCGACGGGCGCGGATCGCGGGGATCGAGCTGGCTGGTAAATCTGGCACGGCCCAGGGCCCGCGCCCGGACGACGACGCCTGGTTTGTCGCCTTTGCGCCCTATGAAGATCCGGAGATCGCCGTCGCCGTCGTCATCGAAGGTGGTGGTGGCGGCGGTTCCAATGCGGCGCCTGTGGCGCGCGCCGTGATCAAGGCCTATCTCGAAGACCAGGCGCGTCGCCGAGCCATGGCCGCCGACACGGGCGCCCGCCCGGGAGACAGCTGATGAGGCGCGAGCTCGACCTGAGCCTCATCGTCGCCATGGCGATGATGATCGCTTTCGGCGTCACCATGGTCTACAGCGCCGCCGGCGATTCTGACGTGTGGCGCAATCAGGCTCTCTTCGCGCTGATGTCCCTTGTCGTGGCGGTGGCCATCGTCTACGTACCCGACAAGCTGTTCTACGATCTGGCCTACCCGCTCTACGTGCTCGGACTGCTGTCGCTGCTCGCGGTCCTGGTGTGGGGCACGGGCACGCCGGCGCGCTGGCTGTCCATCGGCTCGGCCCGCCTGCAGCCATCGGAATTCGCCAAGATCGCTACCATCATGGCCATCGCCCGCTTCCTCGGCGATCAATCCGTCGAGCGCGTCTCCGGCCCGCGCGCCGTGGGCCTCGCCGTGCTGCTCACGGCGCTGCCCATGAGCCTGGTGGCCAGGCAGCCCGACCTCGGTACGGCCGTGTCCTTCGGCGCCGTCCTCGTCCCCATGCTCTATTGGGCCGGCATGCGCCCCCTGCACGTCTTCTTCCTTGCGGCGCCCCTGTTGAGCGTCGTCTTCAGCTTCGAGCCACTCTGGCAGGATCAGGCGCCCATCGTCTTCGCCCTGTTCATCATCGTCAGCTCCGTCATCATTCAGCTGCAGCTGGCGCGCCTGTGGGTGACGCTGACCATGCTCGGCGTCAACCTCTCCGCCGGTCTGGTCACCACCTACTTGTGGGCCAACTTCCTGCGCGGCTACCAGAAGGCGCGCATCATGACGTTCCTAGACCCCGAGAGTGACCCCCTCGGTTGGGGCTGGAATATCATCCAGTCGAAAATCGCCATAGGCTCTGGGGGCCCCACGGGGAAAGGGTTCCTGGAGGGCACGCAGACGAACTACGAATTTCTGCCCGCTGCGCATACGGACTTCATCTTTTCCGTCATCGGCGAGGAACTCGGCTTCGTCGGCGCCGTCTTCGTACTGTCTCTGTTTCTCTTCATGATCTGGCGCAGTCTCTACATCGGCACGATCGCCAACAATCGCTTCGCCAGCCTCGTGGCCGTCGGCATGGCATCGATGCTTACCTTTCACGTCTTCGTCAACGTGGGCATGACCATCGGTGTCATGCCCGTCACTGGCCTGCCACTGCCCTTCCTCAGTTACGGGGGATCATCGCTGTTGACCAACTGTATCGCCTTAGGCCTGTTGCTGCACATCTACGCCCACCGGCACGAGTACTGATGCGGCTGCGCTCAGGAGGCTGGATGCTGGCCGCCCTCGGGTCCTTTGTCGTGCAGAATCATTGCGGGGTGCCCGGTGTGGCGCACGACCAGCTGGCAGCGCATTTCCTCGACCGCGGTCAGGACGAACGTGCACTGCGCGAGGCCTGGCGCGCCATCCGCGAGGCGCCCGAGGAGGCGACGCCGCGAGTCATCGCCGCCCTGGCCCTGGCCGGCCTGGGACGTTCGGAGGCGGCTGCTGCCGCCGTGGAGGAGGCGCTGCGTCTCGACCCGGACGACCCACGCCTCTACGGCACGCTGCGTTCGGTCTGCATCGACGGCGACCGCGAAGACCTCGCCCTGGCGACGCTGCAACGGCTCGCCGTCGAGCACCCGGATCACTGGCTGTTGACGTTGAACCTGGGATGGGCGCACCGCGCCGTCGGCGATGAGGAGCGGGCTGTAGTACTGCTGGAGGCCGTCGTCGCCGACCCGGATACGACGGCACCAGCGGAGGATCTTATCCTGGCTCACTTCGAGTTGAGCCGTGTCTACGCTGAGCAGGAACGTCTCGACGAGGCCAGCCGCGTCCTCGATCACGCCCTGCAGCTGGCGCCGCGTGACTCCCGCCTGCTGGTCGCCGGCGGCGAGATGCGCTTGCGTCGACTTCTGCCGCAAGAGGCAGAGGACCTCTTCGAACGCGCCCTCGAGGTCAGCGACGACGCCGGCTTCACCGCGTCACGTATCGCCATGGCTTTCTACAATTCAGGAGATCGCCGGCGTGCCATCCATTTCTACGAGCGCGCCGTCACGGTTCGCCCCTCGCCGCTGACGCTCAATAACCTGGCCTGGACCTACGCCGAGGCCGGTCTCGACCTCGACCGGGCGCAGGAGCTCTCCTTGCGGGCGGTGAAGACCGCCGCCGACAACGTCGTCTACCTCGACACCTACGCCGAAGTCCTCTTCCGCCAGGGCCGTACTCAGCAGGCGGTGGCCCTTATCCGCCGCTGCCTCGAATTGGAGCCGACTGACGGCGAGCAGTACGAATACCTGCTCGGGCAGGCAGCCCGCTTCCGCACAACGGCCTTGGACTCCCTTATGTAGTCCACTACTTGCTACGCCGCTCGATCGCTGGTGCGGAAACTGTCGACGTCGATTTCGAGACGATTGAGCCGTGCGTACAGGTACTTGCGCGACATGCCGATGGCATCGGCCACATGCGTGAGTACGCCGTTGTGCCGCCGCAGCGCGCCGCAGAGAAATCGGCGGTCAAACCACTCGCGCGCCTCGCGGTAGCTGACGGCTCCAAGTTCGCACAACTCTTCCGGATCCCGATGCTGCCGCCAGCGTACGATCTCCGGCGGCACGTCACTAGCCGTCAGCAACGGCCCTCCCAGAACCGCCATGCGCTCGAGTGTGTTTTCCAGTTCCCGGATGTTTCCCGGCCATGGATAGGCCCTCAGCAGGGCCAAAGCCTCGGCGTCGATCCGGCAGGCGCGGACTCGGGATCGACGGCGCAGGAAGTGCTGTGCCAGCAGCGCCACGTCTTCTCGACGTTCGCGCAGCGGCGGCAGGTTGAAGGGCACCACGTGCAGCCTGTAGTAGAGGTCCTCACGAAACTGTCCGGCGCGCACCTGTGCTGCCAGGTCGACGTTGGTCGCCGCCACGACACGGACGTCCGCCGTGATCGTACGATCACCGCCAACTCGCTCGAAACTCCGTTCCTGCAGCACCCGCAGGCGCGTCTGCACACGCGTGTCGGCGATACCCACCTCGTCGATGAACAGAGTGCCACCGCGCGCCTGCTCGAGCCGCCCGAGGCGCTGGCGCACGGCACCGGTGAAAGCACCTTTCTCATGACCGAACAGCTCCGACTCGAGAATACTCTCGGGGAGAGAGGCGCAGTTGACTTCGACAAAGGGGCCGTCGGCGCGCCGGCTGTGTTCGTGAATGACGCGCGCCAGAACCCCTTTCCCAGTGCCGCTCTCACCGGTGAGCAACACCGTCGCCTCCTCGCTGGCAACGCGCTTCACCTGTGCGACGAGACGTCGTATAAACGCGCACTCCGACGCCAGCAGAGCCGACGGCGGCGCCGGTCTGCGGGGGCGTATCGATGTGACGACACTTGCTGCTGGCTGGTGTACCGCATCGGCGTAGTGCACGGCGTGCCTCCCTGTCGATTGGGATCTGTCGTGGGCTGAAATACCCACTCGAACCTCAGCGATCTCCGTACCGCCCGGGCCCTACCGGGGTGGTGTCACGCCAGGCGAGGTGTCGGCCGGTACCGTACAGGTCGCCCCGGTACTGGCCGACAATCAGCCCGTGCCGGGTGTGCCAACAAACCATGCGATGACGGAAGAGGTGGGGCTTGAATGACGGTACGGGCAGCGTCATATTGATCGATGTGAAAACACGGACCGACAACAGCTCCGGACTCCGCAGCTCGGTCTTCGACCTCGTGCGCAGCCAGAATGGCCTGCGCGGCATCGTCGATGACCTGACGCGGGTGCTCGGCCTGCCTGTCGACGTCCTCCTTCTCGGCGAGAGCGGGACGGGCAAGGAGCTCATCGCTTGTGCGCTGCACGAGGCCAATCCCGTCAGACACGCTCACCGCTTCGTAGCGGTAAACTGCGCCACCCTGGCCGAAAACCTGCTCGAGGCCGATCTGTTTGGCTACCTCCGCGGTGCCTTTACCGGCGCCACCGACGATCGCGAGGGACTGTTTCAGCAGGCCCACGGGGGCACGCTGTTTCTCGACGAAATCGGCGAGTTGCCCCTGCGACTGCAGCCCAAGCTGTTGCGCGCTCTGCAGGAACGCGCCGTGCCTCCGTGGGCGGGTGCGACGAAGTGTCCGTCGACGTGCGCGTCGTGTCGGCGACAAACCGTGACCTTGGCGCCGCCATTGCGGGCAACCGCTTCCGGCGCGACCTCTACTTTCGCCTCGCCGACTTCGTCATTCGCCTCCCGCCTTTGCGGGAGCGGCGCGGCGATATCCCGCAACTGGCCGATCATTTCCTGGACCTCTTCCGCCGGCAACTCGTTCGCCCCCACATCGACGCCCTCGGCGAAGGCGCCAAGGCCTGGTTGCGCCGTTGCGACTGGCGGGCCAACAACGTGCGGGAGCTGAGCGTCGTGATGAAGCGCGCCGTGTTGCTGTGCGACAGCCCTGTGCTCACCGCGCAGCACCTCTGGTCAGCCATGTCGCGCGGGGCGCTGGACAGTTCGCAGCGACCGCCGGACATCATCGACGAGCACACCAGGTTGAAAGACGCCATGCAGTTGACGGGCGGCAATCTGTCAGCCGCAGCCCGCAATCTGGGAATGAAGCGCTCTACTCTCCACGACCGCCTTCAGCGCCACAGCATCCGGCGCGTGGCGCAGTCGTGACTCCGACCGAGTTGCCTGCAACCTGGCGCGCCGCCCTGGAAAACCGCCGCGAGCACTTCGACCTGGCCGACCCCGATCAGTGCCTGCGCCTGCTGCACGCCGAGGACGAGAGCCTGCGTTGCGACCGCTTCGGCAAGGTGTGCTGGTTCTATCGGTATCCGTCGTCTGATTCCGGGCAGGGCGGGTCGCCGCCGTACGGGGCGTTGACGTCGGCAGCGGGCGCCCGACACTGGCACGTGCACGACATGTACGATCGAGGTGGTGATCCGCATGCACGACGACACGCCTCTTCCGTCGACGCACCGGATGCCTGGTGCGCCTCCGAGAACGGCCTCCGCTTCGAGCTGCGCGCCGACAGCGGCCAGTCCCCCGGGCTGTTCCTCGATCAACGCGACAACCGTGCCTGGGTGCGACGGCACGCCGAAGGCGCCCGCATCCTCAATCTGTTTGCCTATACGGGGGGATTCGGAATCGCGGCGCTGGCAGGAGGTGCTACGCAGGTCGTGCAGGTCGACGTGAGTCGTGTCTACCTCGACTGGGCTCGCGCCAACGCCGCCCTCAACGGGATCGATGACGAACGTACGGAGTACAGCGGCGTAGACGCTCGCCTCTTCGTCGACGGCTGCCACAGGCGGGGCCGCCGCTTCGAAGGTGTCGTCTGTGACCCACCTTCCTTCGGGCGGGGTCGCCGTCGCTCTACGCGCGTGTTTCGCGTGGAGGACGACCTCCCGGAACTGGTGCACTCCTGCGCACGCCTCGTCGATCCGGGAGGATGGGTGCTGGTATCGTCGAACTACGAGGGCTGGACGCAGACGCGGTTCGAGGCCGCCGTCGCCGGGGCGTGGGCGACGGTCGAACCGGCACCCGGCGCTGGCGACGACTATCGCGTAGCCGATGCGGAGCCCCTGCTGAAGAGTTGTATCCTGCGCGTCAGTTGACGGCCGGCAACCCCCACACCGCCTGCGCCGTGGCTCCGAAGATCGACGCCCTGTCGTCTTCGCTCAGGTCGGAGAAATACTCCAGCGGCAGGCGCAGCGAGTTGTCGTAACCTTCACGCGTACTCACGGGCGGATAGTCCGAACCCCACATCATGCGCTTCGGGCCGAAGGCATCCAGCGCCATTCGTGCCAGCGGCGGGATCGGTCCGAAGGGCAACGGCACAGGGCAGAACTCGCCGAAACCGGGAAGCTTCATCGACAGATTCGGCCGGGGAGACACGCGCTCGAGCGCGCGCCTGAACTCGTCGTACGGCGCCTCGGCGTCGGTACCCATGCCCCCGAGGTGCTCGATGACGATGCACAGGTCTGGGAACGTGTCGATCACTTCGAGGAACTCGGCCGACAGCAGCCACTCGGGTCGACACGGGGCACTCACCACGAGCCCCGCTTGACTGGCGGCGCGCCATTGGGCCAGCGGGTCCGCCGCGGCGGCACGAGAATTGACGCGCAACCGGATCCCTTGAATGCCGCTCCCCGCCCACCTGCGCACGGCGGTCCCGTCATCCTCTTCCGGCACGATCATCGCCGCCGCCAGCTTCCCCGGAAAACGGGCCAGGCAGTCGGCGAGATATTCGTTGTCGGTGTTGCCCATGTACTGGATCAGCACCGCCTGGTCGACTCCCGATGTCTCCATATGTCGCAGCAACGACTCCACGGGTTCGTACTTGGTCATGCCCGCGTGGCAGTGCGTGTCGACGATGATCATGGCTTGGTCTCCCTGGTAGAACGAGAAACGCCACCGTAGTTGGTGGCGTCGGCCACCCTGTTAGATTGGGTGACGTCGGTTGTCAGAAATGTAGCGCTGCGAGTCAGGCCAGCGCGGCCTCTTGCGATTGACCGACTTCGATCGCCAGTCGGCGATAGTTATCGGCCCCTGTGGAGCGCGGCTCGTAGAGAATGACGGGCTGGCCGAAACTGGGTGCCGCCGCCAGGCTGACGTTTCTCCTGATCTCCGTGTTGTACACCTTGTCGTTGAAATACGACTTTACCTCGGCCGCCACTCGCCTCGACAGCTGCAGACGCTCGTCGTACATGGTCAGCAGCACTCCCTCGATCTCGAGAGTGGAGTTCAGGTAGCGCTGTACGAGCTGGATCGAATTGAGCAGCTTGGTCAAGCCTTCGAGGGCGTAATACTCGCACTGCACCGGGATAAGGACCGAATCGGCGGCGGTCAGGGCGTTGACTGTGAGCAAACCGAGAGAGGGGGGGCAGTCGACGATGACATAGTCGTATTCGGGCCGCACCGTGTCGAGAGCCTCGGTGAGGCGCTTCTCGCGCCCGAGGACGGCGGCCATTTCGACCTCGGCGCCAGCCAGTGAGATGTGCGACGGCGCCAGGTCTAGCCCCGGGATGCCGGCGGAGCAGATGACCGCTTCGAGGGGAGCGTGACCGAGCAGGACTTCGTAGACCGATCCGTCGAGGCTTTCGACGCCGGCTTCACAGCCGCTGGTGGCGTTGGCCTGGGGATCGAGATCGATGAGAAGGGTCCGACTGCCGTCGTTGGCGAGACAGGCGGACAGGTTGACTGCCGTCGTCGTCTTCCCCACCCCACCCTTCTGATTCGCGACAGCGATGACTCGGCCCATGGACTCGCCACTCACCTGGATTTGGTCAATCGGAGACGAGAACCGTGAACCGTTAACGTCTTGCGGTGAGCGGCAATATATGCGGGGTCCGGAGGGTCGTCAATGGAAAACAGACCCTCGGTTACATTGAGGCGAGGGCACCCGATACCGGGCCGTAGAGTTCAGCCGGAGACGCCTGCCAGTGCCGCCAGCAGAGCGCCGAAAAACAGACCGGTGGCGACGAAGAAGACTGCGCCGAGGCGCATCAACACGTTGTTCCTTGACACACAACCGCGGCTGGTGATCGACTGCATGACTCGATATCCTCCTGGGGGGTCTGTACGATATATCGGCAG
>JAYZCA010000239.1:0-20188 GCA_036339235.1 Candidatus Latescibacterota bacterium
CACCTCCTGCTCCATCGGCTCGTGGCCGAGATACTTGGGGTCGGAGAAGTAGATGCGCCCTTTCTCGTCCAGCGTCAGGTCGTTCGGCGCGTTGAACCGATAGCCGTTGTAGTGGCTGGCCAGAATCACCGCCTTGCCCGTGGTCAGATCGGTGCGCGTCACACGACGGCCGCCGTGATCGGCTCCCTCGCAGGCGAGCAGCCGGCCGCTCGCATCGAACTTCAGCCCGTTCGACATGCCGCTGGGGGAGCGGAACACGACCGTCGTACCGGTCTCCGGGTTGTAGCGCAGGATGTGCCCGGCCTCGGGCGGCTCACCGCTGGCGAAGGTGAAGGTGATATCGCTGAAGTAAACGGTTCCGTCCGGGGCGACCGCGGCTCCTTCGGTGAAGAAACCGTCGTCGTAGAGCACCTCCAGCTGGGCTCCCGCCGGCAGAATCTCCTCGTCGCCGGTGGGCATCTGGGCGACGGCGACACCTACGGTCAGCACTGTCAGCACAGCAGACAGACGAAGCATGGATCAACTCTCCTTGGCTTCCCCCCGGGTGCGCACCGTGGCGCCGCGCATCGGCGGCGGACCCCGGCGCTGCAGACCCGTTGTCGGCAGCCGGATGGTGACGGTGGTACCGCGACCCGGCTCGCTGTCGATGTCCAGCGTGCCGGGATGTTTACGAACGATGTTGTAACTCAGAGACAGACCCATACCCATGGCCACGCGGCCTTCCTTGGTGGCGAAGGAAGGTTCGAAGATGCGTGCCAGGCGCTCCGGGGGGATGCCAGAACCGTCGGCGGCGATGACGATGTTTACATACCCTTCCACAGATATCCGCCTCGATCCTGATGAAAGCACAACACCGGTCCAGGCAGCCCGTTGGTGCCGTTCAGGCTGCGCCAGGTGCCGCGGCGGCGAATCTGCCGATGATCGCTGACGACGCGTTTCATCAGCCTGCTTCTGCGGCTCCCAACCGATGCAGGATGGCACGCAAGGCGGTGGTGGCCAGCGTGAAGCGCTCGACGCCGACGCCGCCGTAGTCGGGATCGTCCTCCTTCAGATGCGGTTCGATGGACAGGAAACCGGAATACCCACCGTCGAGCGCCGCCTCCAGAATCGCCTCCAGCTGGCCATCTCCCAGACCGGAGGGGACAACACGGCCCGATTCGGCGATGGCATCCTTGATGTGGAAGTAGACCACGTGCTGAGCCAGCAACCCCCACGCCTGCAACGGCGACGCCCCGCATTGCACGAAATTGGCCGGGTCGAAGGCCGCCCGCAGATGTGGGTGGTCGACGGCGGCGAGCAGGTCGACACAGCGCTCGGGTGTGTTGCCGTAGATGTCCTTTTCGTTCTCGTGCACGAGGGTGACACCCGCGTCGGCAGCGGCTGCCGCCATCCTCCGAAATTGCACCACGACCCTCTCGCGTATCGCGTCGGCCTCCTCCCCCTCATGGTAGAAGGAGAACAGGCGGACGAAACGACAGTCGAACTGGTCAGCGCGCCGCAACGCCACCTGGAAGCGGCGGAAGTGCTCCTCCAGGTCGACACGGATCTGCACCTTGCCGATGGGCGAGCCGATGCAGGACACGGTGATCCCTGCCTCGTCGAGCTGTCCTTTGAACGTGTCGACCTCGTCGTCGCTGAGGTCGAGCACATTTGTGCCGTTGACGCCACGCACCTCGATGTGGGAGACTCGTGCTACCTGCAGGCCGGCGACCTGTTCACCAGCGGCGCTGGCGATTTCGTCAGCGAAGCCGGTGATGGAGACGGGTCCGCTCACCTGCAGACAGGCGCCCGACGGTTCGGGACCGGTGGGTCTCCACTTCAACTCGTCGTAGGATTGGTAACTCAGCTCCAGCCACGGAGTCTCGATGCGGGTGTGGTCCTGGTGGCGCGACGTGAGCGCCGCCTCGAGTATGCCTGACGTCAGCAGCGTGCGTTCCACCGGGTATTGCGGCTGACCGGTGAGGAACATCTCCTCCACATTCAGACTCAGGTAACTGAAGTGGGCGTAGGCACCCGGCTCGCCGCCGTGCCCCTGCAAACGGAACCATGTGGCATCGACGGTATCATCCGCGTTGCGCGCCGCGTAGGCCAGTTCTGTCAGATAGCCGTTGAGCATCAGCACAGCGCCACGGAAACCGTCGCAGTACTCCAGCAGGAACAGCGCCGGGTTGTCGCAGTGGTCTTGCATGGCACCCTCGGGTTTCGTCTCCACCGGGGCGCACGCCGCTACCGCCAGTTCCTGCCACCAGGCGCCCTGCTTCGCCAACCCCCACACCGCCTTTCCTTCCAGACAGGTGACTGCCTTGACGCCCGATTCACCGCCGAGGCGACGCTCGACCATACATTGCAGCACTTCCAGCGTGTGGAAGCCGTAGATATCGAGGCCCGAAAAGCCGACGGCGACTGCCTCTTGCAGCGGTGTCTCCAGGTCGTGCTCGAGGAAGGGGCTGCGCCAGCCCACCGGCAGTGACGAACCAGCCATGAACGGCGCCTGCAGCTCGGCGGCACGATCCGCCATCCACTTGGCATCCTCCCAGCGCCACGACAGATGCTTGTCGTTGTACACCGGCACGCTTCGCCCGCTCGAGGCCATGACGCCGGTGATCTGTTCCATGAAGTGACGCCGCGGATAAAGCTGTTGTTGTTTCTCGTTGAAGGGATAGTCCCCATGTTCGCCGATAAGGAGCACCCCGTCGACGGCCAGCTCCTTACCTCCAAGGCACAGGGCCCCCGGGATGCTCTGATACACCGGCACGCCGAAAGCGGCGGCGATTTCCACGCCCATATCGTCGTCGAACACCTGGTCCAGGTAGATGGAGGCAATCTGCGTGCGCGGTGGCAGGAGCCCATCATCGGTGGGGAACGCACGCAGCCATTTGCCGATCATCACATCGGCGTGGGACCCCTTTCGGTAAATCGAAATGATGGCGGCGATCTGCTTCATGAAGCCGCCAGGGCTGCCAGCAGTGCCTTCAGGTAGCCGACGGAGTAGGCCAGCCCCTGATGCGAAGTGTCGTTGTCACCTTCGATGTGCGGGATGTGATCGGGGTTGATGCAACCGTCGAAGCCGACGTTGCGCAGCTCCCTGAGCACTTTGAAGAAGTTGATGTCACCGTCGTCGAGCAGGGTTTCCTCGAAGGCCCCCGCCATGGCCAGGGAGCCGCGTACGTTGCGCATGTGCAGGGTGAACAGGCGACCTTTGCGCCCGTAGTTGTGGATCTCATCGAGAATCAGCGCGCTCCCCCCGGCTTCGGCACGGGTACCGCAGCAGTAGAGGTACCCCACCTGCCGGCTGGGGAAAGCGTCGATGATCCGGTGATAACCCAGCGCCCCGAAGGGAGTGTCCACGTTCGGCGTATCGGATGGGTGCATCGCCAGCCGGATGTCCTTGTCCTCGGCGATGGGCACCAGCTTGCCGTAAACCGTGAGGAACCGTTCCCACCAGTGGTCGAGCTCGCCCTGCGTCGGCGTCGGCGCCGGATCCTTGGTAAGGCCCATACTCTCGCCACGCGAACCGTACCCGCCGCGGTGCACAGCACGATAACGGGTCATCAGCCACGGAAACGTGTCCCCCGCCATACGCTGCCGGGCGATGGGAATCCCCGCGGCGGCGAAGACCTCGAGAGCTCGGCAGGTGTTGTCCAGTTCGCGCTGCGCGCCAGCGCCTTCTTTGATGAACTCGTCCGTCATGTCCGGGAGTGTGACCCGGTTGATGTCGAGACCGAAATCGCGCACCCGCCGGCGGATGACTCGTACCTCGTCGAGGTCCGGATATCCCTTGTCTTTGACACCTGGCCAGAAATCTCCCCGGCCGAAATCGAGGCAGTCGGCGCCGAGCTGCACCATCTTGCGCAAGTAGCTGTCAGACATGTCGCCATGCCACACGGAGATACGTATCATGTGAGTCTTGGAGTCCCTAGGTGTGGAGTCTGAGCGAGTATAGTATTCCCATTAGAGAGCGACAAGAATACGTGCAGGAACTCAGCGTCCGGTGACACAGACCCGCATCCGCAGACGTCGGCGCTCCGACTATGACTTCGAGATCGAGCTGGATGTACGCGACTCGGAGTGTGACCTGCAAGGGGTCGTCAACAACGCCGTCTATCAGAATTACTTCGAACACGCCCGTCATCGGTATCTCATCGCCAACGGCTTCGACTTCGCCCGCCTGCACGATGACGGCTGCGACCTGGTGGTGACGCGCGCGGAGATCGACTACCTGGACTCGCTGCGCCCCGGCGACCACTTCGTTGTCTGTTCCTCGGCGGGGCGCGAGAGCCAGGTGCGCTTCGTTTTCGAGCAGGAGATCTTCCGCCTGCCCGACGACGAGCGTATCACCCGCGCGCGCTTCATCGGCACGGGGATCATCGATGGAAAGCCGGGGTTGCCGGCGGATCTGATTGCCTTGCTGGGAGAGGTGCCCTCGTCCGCATGATGGTGGACCGTGTTGGACAGCCTTGCTCCTCAGGGCCTCACTGCCCATAATGCTCCTCCGAATGGTTCTCGCCACGCTTCGAGCCCTTCGGTCTCGATTTCGATTGGAGTGAGACGGAGGTGGCCGTGTTGTCGGCCAACATTGCCCGAGAGGAGATGCAGGTTGGCATCGCCAATGAAAAGCACGCGATCTTCGCTCTTGGTGTGACGCTGCTTTCCATCGCGATTACGCTCAGCGGGATGTCGATCATCGCGAGTCGCCAGGTCCTGTGGTACGCTGGAATCGTCCTGGGAAGCGCCGGGAGTGCCCTCGTGTGCTGGGGGATCTTCCGTTACCCGTGATCCGCCTAGTGAACTCTCACAGGCTCGCGCCCGAAAGCCACGTTCATCACATCAGCCCCGCGTCCGACTCGTACGTGCGACCCTGCGGTTCGTCGTCCGGCAGACCGACGTGATCCCAGAACTCGGTGTGCTCGAAAGGGGCGCGGCGAATGTCGGGGACATGGACGACGCCACCGCCGGACTGTGCCGACTGGTTCGCCAGAATTCCCGGCAGCGTGTAGTCCGCCATCCGGTAGACGTCGATGGGCACGCGATTGCCGGCCAGCAAGGCGCGGGCGAAAGTGATCGCCGTCCAGATGTCGGTGCCGCCATGGCCCGAGGCGGTCTCCGGCACGTCGTCGCGTGCCGTGCCGATGTCGACGCATTCCCAACCGGCGCTTTCCTCGCGAGTCCTGTCCAGGCGTCGACAAAAACCTTCGTGGGAATACCATTCGGCGCTGCCTTCGGTGCCGAAGATTCGGTAGTTGTGCGCCCCCGGTCGCCGCGTGTTCAAAGTCACCAGGATGCGGATCAGACGGCCTCTTGCCGTCTTGAACAGCGCGTACTGGCCGTCGGCGCGCAGTGGCGTCTCGCTGTTCCACCACGGCGCCTCGACGCAGTTCACGGAAACGACCCGGTCGTCGAGCACCTCCAATAGCGGCCCCAGGTCGTGGGTCAGGTACTGGATCGGCGCCATGTCGGACCGCCACAGAGGTCTGACGCCGGTGATGCCCTGCTCGCGCACCTGCTGCGGCGTGAACTGCTCACCGTCCTCGTTCACCATCGTCGTCGGCAGGTAGTGGAGATACTCGCCGTCTGCCATCGAGATGGCTCCGAATCGTCCCTCCACGATCCACCGTCGCCAGTAGCGGAGGAAGGCCAGAAAGCTGGAGTTCTCCGCCAGCATGTACTGCTTGCCCGTAGCTTGCACAGCCGCGGCGATGTGCAGGATCTCCTCCTGCGTGAAGGCTCCCGGTACCTCGCTGAGCACGTGACACCCCGCTTCCAGCGCCTGGATCGTATGCTCGGCTTGCACGCGACCGTTGCTGGAGACGACGATGGCGTCTGGCCGCATCTTGAGCAGCTCATCGAACTCGCCCACCAGCCTCACGGATTGATCCAGGCCCGCCGCCGTCTCTGCCGCCCTGTCCCGCCACTGCTGGATACGATCCGCCGCACCGATGACCTCGGCTTCGTCGGTGAGCAGGAAGTTGCGGAAGTGACTGTGGCCTCGACGCAGACCGAGGATGCCGACCTTCAGTTTGTCCATCATCTCTCCGGGTGTCCTGCCTTGATGTCGGCCCAGTTCACGCTGACCACGGCCGTCGCCTGCACGCGGGTCCAGACCTCGGTGCCGCCGTCGCCGTCATCCAGGTGTAGTTCGTCGCCCATCAACTCGTAGGGGATGGAGTCCATAGTAGGCATGACCTGGTCGAGCATTTCCTCTTCGTCGAGTTCCTGACGCAGGGCAGCTTGGATCGTGGCCATGAAGACGGGCAGGTCTTCGTCCGGGATCTCGAGTTCGCCAGCCAGCGACAGGGCGAGGGCCGTCGCCAACAGGTAAAGCGCCTCGGCGAAAGGATCGCCGTCGACGCGCAGGTCGCGCTCCGTCAATCCCAGATTGAGCTGGCCCGCCTCTGCCGACCACGTGCCCGCGCCCGCGAAAGAGATCGTAACAGGATCGGGAAAGGGGTTCGGCTCGACATCCCCGAAGAATTCGCCGCGCACGATGGAACTGGATGTCACCCGGGCAATCCCGTCCGCGGCCAGTTCGAGGCGTGTCAGGTACGTACCGTCCTCGTCTTCGTCTGCGTACTCCCAGATCCCCACCAGTGTATCCTGGGCAAGGGCCACCGACCCCGTCAGGATTGCAACGAGCGCTGCTGTAGTAGATAAGGTCCGCATGATCACACTCCACTCTCAGACTTGCCGCTGCACCACGCCGCGACGGTGTGTCAATATAGGTCCTCGGTGGTCACTGGGGTTGACCCCGGCGCCGCCCATCTCCGTCCTTTCCACCATGGGTTCACACATCGTCATCGCCCCTGGCAGTATCAACGTCGACCTCATCCTGCGCACGGATGTGCTCAAGGGTCCCAAGACCTTCCGCGGTTGCTACAGCGAGTCGCAGGGCGGCAAGGGCTCCAACCAGGCCATCGCCGCACGGCGCGCCGGTGAGGGTCGCCACGTCTACTTGGTGGGCGCAGTTGGAAAGGACCCTTGGGGCGAGCAGGCCCTGGCAGCGCTGCGCGATGCCGGCGTCGACACTTGCTACGTACGGCGCGACGCGACCGCGACGACGGGCGTGGTGATGGAGTACCTCTACGCCGACGGTGAGGTCACCATCGGACTTGAGCCGGGGGCCAATGACCGGGTCGGTGTTGACGATATTGAACGGGCCCGTTCGTGGATCGAGAGCGCCGCTCTGCTGCTGGCACAGATCGAGAACCCCCTCGACACCGTGGAACACACCTTCCGCATGGCGCGTGCTGCCGGGGTTGCCACATGTCTCGATCCTTCCGTGGTACCTGTTGTCGACACGGAGCGTCGCCGCTTGTTCGACGATGTCCTGCCCCACGTCGATCTGCTCGCACCGAACCGATCCGAGGCCGAAGAGCTGGCCGATATCCCGGTTGACGACGACGACTCCGCTGTCGCCGCGGCCAAATGGCTGCTGGATCATGTGCCGGTAGTTGTGCTCACGCGCGGGGCTGAGGGCGCTCTCGTGGCGCGTGGCGACGAGATCAGGTTCGTACGGGGACTCAGCGTCGACAGCATCGATGGGGGTGCCGCCGGTGACACCTTCCGCGGCGCCTTGGGACTCGCCCTCGCCGAAGCGCGGGATGCGCATGCGTTGCCGCTGACGGATCTGCCTTTCGACGTCCTCGTCGACGCCGCCCGCTTCGCCAACGCCGCGGCGGCAATCTGCGTCACCCGACCCGGAGCCTGTGAGTCCATCCCGACGCGGGAGGAGATCACCGCGCGGCTGGCATCTGGCTCGCCTCGAGGGAGCTGCTCGTGATCACGAGACAGTTGCGCGAGTGGGTGCAATCCGGTCTCATCGACCACATCCGCCGCCACCCGAGTTGGTACCCGATCCCCCCGAATGTGCTCACTTTTGGCGCCCTCGTCCTCGCCGTGCCGGCATGCTGGGCCATCGCCGATGGGCGTTATCCACTCGCCGTGCTGTTCATCATCCTGTCGGGTGCCGTCGATCTCGTCGACGGTTGCGTGGCGCGCGGCCTGGACCGCACGACGAAGTTCGGCTCCTACTGGGACGCCATGATCGACCGCTACGTCGACTGTCTGCTGTATCTGGGATTCGTCCTCGACGGCTACGAGCTCGAGGCCTTCCTGGCGATGACGGGCACCCTCCTGACCAGCTACGCCAAACCCCGCACGGCGATGGTCGTAGCCATCTACGCGCAGGACTGGCCGACCATCGGAGAACGGGCCGAGCGCTTTGTGCTGCTGCTGGCGGGGCTCGTGCTGGCGACCTGGGTGCCCACGCTAGGCGGCTGGTCGACGATCGGTCTGATGTTGTGGGCCACGGCGCTGATAGCCCACGTGGGCGCCGTGCAGCGGATCCTGATGACTCGGAGGCTCGTGCGGGAGGACGAGGACTAATTTACGCCACGAACACCAGTACGTAGATCACCGCGAGACCGAGTTGAAGTGCCGCGTAGGGAAGCGCCTTGCCAACGAAACCCGCAAAGGACAACGGCAGCTTGTACTTGTGGATCAACGTGACGGCCACGAGGGTCGACGCACTGCCGATGGGTGTGATGTTGCCACCCAAATTGGCGCCGAATACCACCGACCACCACAGCGGCGAGTCTGCAGGCGTTCCCGAGGCGCTCAGGATCTTGGCCAGCATGGCGGCCAGTGGAATATTGTCGGTCACCGAGCTAAAAAAGGCTGCGGTGAGGAGCAGTACGCCGGTCCCCATCGAACTTTCGCCGTCGCCGATCAGAAGCCCGATGCCCTGCCCGATTAGACCCAGAACCCGGGCGTGCTCCATCACGTTGATAACCACGAAGAGGGACATGAAGAAGATGATCAGGTCCCAGTCGATGGCTTTGTAGAACTGGTCGACGTCCGACTTGTATCGAATCAGCATCGCCGTCGCGAAGGCGAGAGCGACAAAACCCATGCCCAAATCGCTGATCACGGGTAGGGCCGATGTCATAGCGATTGTCAGTATGAAGAGCAACAGCATCACCGTCGCGAACTTGAAGAAGAACGGGCTCTCGATGCCGTCGTTCTCGTCGAAGGCTTCCACGAGGGTCTGCGCTTCGGCGCGCTCCTCTGCGGTTGCCAGCGCCCTGATGTCGAAGAGACGCGCGCCCAGCAGGATCGTGGCGACCGTTGCGACGGCGACGTAGGGACTCGCCGTGATGAAGAATTGCACGAAGCTGATACTGGCCGCATTGCCGATGATGATGTTCGGCACCGAGCTGATGAGCGTCAGCAGGCCCCCGATGTTGGTCAGCAGCCCTTCGACCAGTAGAAAAGCGAGAAGCTTGTTTTCCCGGCCGAGTTTGCCCAGCGAGACCCCCGTCAACGAACCGACGATGATCATCGCCGTCACGTTGTTGAGCACGGCGGAGAAGACCACCGTCATCAGGCCGTAGTACCACAGCAGCTTCCGCGGATCGCCTCCGGAGGCCTTGGTGAGTCTGACGGCGATCCAGGTAAAGAGACCCGAGCGCGAGGTCACGTCGACGAAGATGCTCGATCCCAGGATGATGGCGATCACCCCCCAGTCGACCGCGGGGATGTAAACGGGCATCTCGATGAGGTGACCACCGGGTAAGGTCACCGAGCCGAAGGGCATGAGGCCCATCGCCGAGCCGGCGATCAGGGCCACCACCGCATAGAGTGCGACGATGAGAGACTTCTTGGCGTGGATTTTCTCTTCGAGAGCCAGCGACAGAATCATCGCTACCAGCAGCACCGCAAAGCAGTAGGTGATCGCGGCCGAGGGTTCGGCCGCCACGTGTTGGGCTTCGGCGTGGACCTCGGCTTGAGCGAGGCCGGCGGATCCCAGCAGAGCCAATGCTCCCCAGGTTACCTTGGCTTGCAGAAACATTGTCGAGCTCAGAGCATCAGGAGGGGAATCTGGCGGAGCTCAACTGCCAGGGGATAGGCGAGGCCGTGCATCGCGAGCTGATCCTCATCCTTGGTGTTCATCACCAGAAGGTCGACCCGATACGTCTCGACGTAGCGTTGGTATTCGGCGAGATGATCTCCGAATTCGACCAATGACTGGACCTGGAGATTCACGCCGCCCTGCGCCAGGCGTGCGGCACATGTGTTAACGTAGGCGTGCGCGTCCTTCAGGAGTCGCTCCTCCATGCGACGACGCGCATCTTCGGTGTCGATCGTAGGAATCTTGGAGATCGCATCCAGATACCGATCAAACGTCCGCCGACTCTCGACGTGCGCCAGCCACAGCGTTCCACCCGGTTGCACGAGGGCAGCGGCGTAGTTGACAAGGCGATGCTCCTGCTCGAGGTGATCGGTCACCGCCATCACCACGTCCGCACCCTGCAGAGCGTGATCGGCGGCGTAGTCGGCGCCCGGATGCGGCAAAACGAGCACCGGTACATCCGTACGCTGAAGCAAGACGTCGAGATACTCCCCGAGGCTGTGGGGATAACGCCAGGCTTCGCTGTGCAGATTGCGATAGGTGCAGATCAGATCCGTATCGCTGGCGTCGACCAGTTCGAGTAACTTGGTGGTGCTCGAGAATGCCTCTCCGCTTACGGCATGCACGGCGGGTGCGTCGCAGAGTGATGTTTTTCCAAGGAACGCCCCAACCCGTGCCGCAAACGCATTGGCCTCGTCCTGTGCCAGATCGGTCACGACCAGCATGGATTCGGCCGTCGGCAGCAGCAGCTCGAAGGGGTCGTGCAGCGCCGAGCGGAACACGCTCTCGAATTGGTCGACCTGAAACACCGTGCCCGCTTCCTCTTTTTGGTGGCACACATCGCAGGAGGCACGTATGCCGAAAATTCTGACCGAACCCGCCATCGCCCGATACAAGCAGGACGGCTACTTCTTCCCTCTACTAATACTGGACGAAAACCAGGTCGCTGCCAACCGGGCCCATCTCGAGGCGTTTGAGGCGTCACAGGGCGAACCCATCGGTGGCGCGCTGCGCAACAAGTCACATCTGCTCTTCAAGTGGATCGACGATCTCATGCGGCATGAGACAGTCCTCGACGCCGTGGAGGACCTCATCGGCCACGACCTGCTGTGCTGGAACACCCTCTTCTGGGTAAAGGAGGCGGGCAGCGATAGTTTTGTCTCCTGGCACCAGGACCTGCGCTACTGGGGTCTGGACACCAGTGACCTGGTCACGGTGTGGCTGGCTCTGTCACCAGCCACGCTGGAGAGCGGCTGCATGCGCGTGTTGCCGCGAAGCCATGTAGGGGAGTTGTTGCCCCACGAGGACGGATACCAGGCGGACAACATGCTGACGCGCGGCCAGGAGATCTCCGTTGAGGTGGACGAGAGCCTGGCAGTCGACATGCCGCTGAGGCCGGGCGAGGCATCCCTGCACAACGGGCGCCTAGCTCACGCCTCAGGACCCAACCGATCTGCGGATCGTCGCATCGGCCTGTCCCTGCACTACGCGCCGGCCTCGACGAAGCAGGTGGTGGGTGACTGGGACAGCGCCGCCCTGGTGCGGGGCGAGGATCGTTTCGGTCACTTCGCCCCCACGCCCCGGATCACCGGAGACTTCGAGCCCGCCGCGGTCGAGTTTCACCAGCGAGCCACCACGGCGGTGCGCGACGTGCTGTTCGCCGGGGCGAAGAAAGTCCGCAAGACGCTGTAATGAGATTCTTCTCCTCCCTCTTTTCTTTTTACATGGCGAACCGATCCCGGCGCCGGAACTTCCTCCTCCTCATCCGGTTTCTCGTCGTCTTCGCCCTCCTCGTGGCCACCTACAGCGTCGGCTTCCATTCGCTCATGGCCTTCGAAGGTCAGCAGTACACCTGGTTTACCGGCGTCTACTGGACCCTCACCGTGATGTCCACCCTGGGGTTTGGAGACATCACCTTTCACACTGACCTGGGTCGCTTGTTCTCGACCCTCGTGCTGTTGTCCGGCACGGTCTTCATGCTCATCCTGCTGCCCTTCACGTTCCTCCAGTTCTTCTGGACTCCCTGGATCGAAGCCCAGAACGCGGCGCGCATCCCGCGCCGGCTGCAGGCGGGTGTCACCGACCACGTCATCATTACCCAGCACGACTCCCTGACCCGCTCTCTCATCGAGCGGCTGAAGCAGTTCCATTATCGCTACGTCCTCGTCATCCCCGATCTTGACGAGGCGGTACGTTTGCAGGACGAGGGTCTGAGCGTGATCGCTGGCGATCTCGACGATCCCGATACTTACACACGCGCCCGCGTCGACGAGGCGGCGCTGGTAGCCACAACCTGCAGCGACCAGGTGAACACCAACGTCGCCGTCACCGTGCGTTCCGTGGACGAGGACGTGGCTATCGTGGCCATCGCCGACACGCCCGCATCCGTCGACATCCTCGAGCTCGCCGGATGCACTCGGGTGCTCCAGCTTGCGGAGATGCTCGGAGAGTCTCTGGCCCGTCGCATCAGCGGCGGTGACGCCCTTGCCCACGTGCTCGGGGAATTCGACGAGCTCCTCATCGCCGAAGCCACGGCCACCCGGACCCCCCTGGTGGGCAAGAGTCTCGCCGAGGCGGGGCTGCGACGCATGACCGGAACCAGCGTCATCGGCGTTTGGGAGCGGGGTCGCTTCGAGTCCGCCCGGCCGGAGACCGTGATCAGCGATGGCACGGTGCTTGTCCTCGCCGCCACGGCAGAGCAGATCGCTAACTACAACCGGCTCCTGGTCATCTACAACCGGTCCGACGAGCCGGTGATTATCATCGGAGCCGGCAGGGTCGGCCTGGCCACGGCGCGCGCCCTTGAGCGCCGCGGCGTCGACTACCGCATCGTCGAGCAGGACCTGGCGCGAGTACAGGACGACGGAAAATACGTCGGCGGTTCTGCCGCTGAACTCGAGGTTCTGCAGAGAGCCGGCATCGAATCGGCTCCTGCCGTCGTCATCACCACCCGGGATGACGACACCAATGTGTACCTCGCCATCTATTGTCGAAAACTGCGCCCCGATTTGCAGATCATCGCACGGGCCAATGACGAGCGGAACATCGGCACCCTGCACCGCGCCGGCACCGACTTTGTCATGTCCTACGCCTCCATGGGTGCCAGCGCCGTGGCCAACATGCTCAAGGGCAGCAGCACCCTCATGATCGCCGAGGGTCTCGAGCTGTTCCGGTTGCCCGTTCCGGAGGCCCTGACCCGGCAGTCGATCGCCGAGTCCTCGCTACGCTCCCTCACCGGGTGCACCGTGGTGGCCGTCTGCGGCGACGACGGCATGGAGGTCAACCCGGATCCCACCGTGCCCTTGCCGAAAGGGGTTGAGGTTATCCTCATCGGCAGCGTCGAGGGGGAGCGAAAATTCCTCCAACTCTTCCCGTCCTGACCTGCCCCCAACCGCATCATCGTTGCACTCACCCTTGACATGGGCAGCATCGTCTACATCATACGTGCTATTGTCTATATCATACGTGCTATAGATTAATAGCAAAGTGCTATAGAATGCCCTTCGATCACTGTCAGATCAGAGAGTTTCGCGGGATCATCGGACTGACCCAGACTCAGCTGGCCGAGAAGCCGGGTGCCCCAGTGCACCGTAGCTCGCTGGGAAACGGGTCGGGTCGCGCCCAACGTGGAGAAGCTGGATGCCGTGCTGGAGCAGGCGGCCTAGAGGTGACGAAAGCGTCTGATGGGGCTTCGCTCCCATCAGGCGCTATCACTCGCGGTGCGTTATCAGTCAGGCAGCAGTGCCGCCGCTTCATCGAGGCGTGCGGCAAAACTCTCGAGGATCCCGGCGACGATGACGATCTGCTCGTCCACCTCGTGGAACCGGCGTTGTTCGATCGCTTCGCGTACGCCGGGAAAGGTCTTGGCGCCGTAGCCGGTGTAAAACCCCGGAGCGTAGATGTGATGCCGATACCACGGGCGCCCCGGCAGGCCATGCTCGCGCGTCAGCAGTCGTTCGCTGGTGTAGACCAGTTTGTTCAACTGTCGCAGGTTGTCACCTGACGGTGTCTCCCCTTCCCGTGCCATTTCGAAGGCATCGGCGCTTCCCTTCAGGCTCCCGACGGCATTCTGCAGCGGCGCAAAGTTGAAGTGCGGTACCAGCTCCTTCTTCAAAGGCGGCTGCAGAGGCTGCGTGGGATCGAGGGCGGCCGCATATCGACCGTCGTCGAGCAGTCCGTTCACACGTTCCGTCTCGGTGCGCATGTCGTCGGCGAGTTTCTCCAGCTCCTCGACAGCCTTGCCCATGTCCTCGGCGAACGCCTTGAATTCGAAGGGCAGCACATCGGCATTGGCCAAGCGCAGCAGCACCCGCCCGTTCACCTTAGCCAGAGTGACACCGTAGGCGAACTCCGGATCGTGGAACCGCGTGTAGTGCTCGTAGGTGTCGTAGAGTGTGTGATAGCTGCCGCCGCCACCCTCTCCACCGAAGCCGGAGTTGGACGAGGCCAGGCCGAGGTGCTGCAGAAACGGCGTGTAGTCAGAGCCGGAACCCAGAGGATGGAGCCTCAGGTTCTTGCGCGCCGCCTCCTTCCGGGCCTTGTCATTCCCCGTCGACAGCATCCGGGCGCGCTGGCGTTCACCGACGGAAAGCCCCGTCTCCGGGTCGGTGACATCCGCCATTACGCTGTTGTAGAACACCTCCAGCGTCGGCGTTCCACCCAGCCCGAGAAAACCGCGCCCGTTGGAGTCGGTGTTGATGTAGACGACGCCGTGCTCGTCGAGATCCTCGCGGTGATCTTCCGCCCATTCTGTCGAGCCGATCAGACCCTGCTCCTCCGCGTCCCAGGCGGCGAACACGAGTGTGCGTTTCGGCCGCTGTCCGTCGCGGGCCAGCTGCCCGATCGCCTTGGCTTCCGCCAGCAATGTGATCAGCCCCGAGATCGGATCGGAGGCGCCGTGGTTCCAGGCATCGTGGTGGTTGCCCCGCAGGATCCACTCGTCCGGATACTCCGAGCCCTGTAGACGGGCGATGACGTTGTACGCCGGCACCGTACGCCAGTCGAACTTCACAGCCAGATGCACCTTCGCCGGACCCGGTCCGATGTGGTAGGTGATCGGCAGGGCCCCCCGCCAGGCCGAGGGTACCACCGGGCCTTCCAGCGACTCCAGCAGGGGCCTAGCGTCAGCGTAGGAAATCGGCAGCGTCGGGATCGGTGCCAGCACGCCCGTCGCATCGCGTTGCAGACGTGCCACGCCCTCCTTCGATGGCTCGTAGGGGGTAAGCGGGTCGCCGGCGTAACGGGTGATGTCCATGACAGAACCTCGTTGTACGCCGCTGTCGTTCTTGAATCCGCCCTTCGGGTAAACGTCGCCCTTGGCGTAGCCATCGTTGGCCGGGTCGGAATAGAGAATCGTGCCGATGGCGCCGTGTTCGGCGGCGACCTTCGGCTTGATGCCGCGAAAGGTCCTGCCGTATCGGGCGATGACGATCTTGCCTTCGACGCTGATCCCGTAGCGCGCCAGCATCTCGAAGTCTTCCGGCGTGGCGTAGTTGACGAAGACCAGCTCGGCCGTGACGTCGCCGTCCACGGAGTAGGCGTTGTACGGCGGCAGCAGATCGTCACGCACGGCGGTGCTGGGATCCTCCGACAATGTACGTTCGGCGAGAGACGCGGTGAACTTGCGCGGCTCGACCAGCTCCAGTTGCCGGCGTTCAGGCACCGGCAACAGGATGTCGTAACGCTCGATCTCGGTCTCATACCCCCACGAGGTGAACAACTCGGCCAGGTATTCGGCGTTCTGCTTGCCGTACGCCGAGCCCACGTGATGCGGCCTGGCCGACAATCGCCGCATCCACTGGCGCAGGTCGTCGGCGGCCAGCAATTCATCGAAGGCGTTCTCCAGCAGCCGCTGACCTATTACCGCCTCTTCGTCATAACCAAGCAGCGGCTGAGCGTCTTCGGGCGCTACCGCGACAGGCGCCAGCAGAAAAAACAGGATCCAGCAGCGGGATCGGTTCATTCGGCCGATGCCGTTGATGCTGAGAACGCCGAGTTCGTCCTTCCTATGCACCCGGATCAGACTCCCCCGCCAAGCCCCAGGCGTCCCTCTTCGGGGCGCAGCGCCTCGATGACGAACCGGATGTGCTCCTCGAGGGGCACCCCCAATTCCTCAGCACCCTGCACGACATCCTCGCGATTCACGCCACGGGCAAAGCCCTTGTCCTTCAGCTTCTTCTTTACGCTTTTCACCGTCAGGTCCATCAGGCTCCGCGACGGCCGCACCAAGGCGCAGGCGATGAGAAAGCCGCACAGCTCGTCCACGGCGAACAGCGCTTTTGCCACCGGTGTCTCTCGCGGCACCTCCGTGTAGTGGGCGTGCCCGAGGATGGCCGTACACAGCTCCTCCGGATAGCCCGTCTCGCGCAGAAGGGCCACGCCCTGTGCCGGGTGCTGTTCCGTCGGCGACAACGCCTCGTTGGGGTAGCGCTCGTAATCGAAATCGTGCAACACGCCGACGGTGGCCCACGCCTCCTCGTCGGCACCGGACCTGCGGGCGCAGGCGCGCATGGCGATTTCCACGGCGTACATATGCTTGCGCAGGGCCTCTGACTGCGTGTACTCGTGCATCAGGTCGAGAGCTTCATCACATGTCATCGTCATCGGGTTCGTTTTGGGTTGCTGTAAGGAAAGGGTCACCCGGCGCTGTTGGCCAGCAGTGACTCGACGTCTGCCAGTCCGTCGCCCACGACCAGCACGCCGACGAAGGAGCGCGCCGAGGCCGGCTCGTTGGTGAACACCACACCACGGGAGATCTGTCTGCCATCCGCCGTCATCTCCAGCGGCAGGCGCTGCTGCAGATCCCACGCCCACGCTTCGGCGCCGGCGTAGCCGGCGTCGATCATGTCCGCCACGCGTACGATCCGCCACATCGCCGTACGATTCGCCAGCACGTGGCGACCCAGTGACAGGCCGATGCGGCCCATGGTGAAACGCGGATTCACCTCGACGATCGGCTTCAGCCGTAAGGCGCCGGTGGCGTCACTGTAGACGAGTGTGTCGATGCCGATTGCGCCCTGGTATCCTTTCGGCAGACGCGCCGCCAGCAGGTCACCGAGCAGACTGAAAAGTCGTTGCAGCCGGCCCCCGTCACGGCCCTCACTGCAGAGGAAGCGCCGGATCTCCGGAGTGAGGCCTGCTGCCATGTCGTGGACGAAGACGCCCTGGAAGCGACCACGCTCATCGGCCAGAAACCGGGTCATCCCGATGAACTGCACGGAGCCGTTTTCTGTGACCTCGTACTGAGCCGACAGGTCGAGGACACGATCCAGCCAGGCTTCGACGACGACGGCGCCCGCTTCCTGCAGGGCCCGGACCAGCCAGCGTCGCTGATGTGCGGGTGGATTGCCACTAAGCGAATCGATGATCATCCGCTGCCCACCGGCGGCACCGAAAGCGGCCTTGACGACGGCACGGTTCCAGCCCGCTGCAAAGCCTCGTTCCAGAGCCCGCATCACTTCGGCATCGCTGGTGAAGGCGGACCCCGCAACAGCCCGGTCGCACAGCCAGTCGTCCCCGGTCGCCGCGCGCAGTTCCTCGATGACATCACCGAGCCACTGGACGCTCCATCTCTTGGAGTACAACTGCCGGCGTGCCTCACTCCACAGCGCCGCAGGCCCAGCGGTTCCCTCGGGGAGCCGGTCGGCCAGCGGCTCCAGAGCGCTGACGCTGTCCGGCGACCAGCCCCAGGGCCGCATTCCAGACAGCTGCAGCCGGAGGGATGCAGGCGGTTCTTCCAATCCAACGTCCCACTCGATCAGCTCCGGCATGGGCAGACCGGCCGCTGCCAACGACTGCAGGAACGCCGCCGAGGGCCGCTGGGGGACGACGACGACATCGTCGGGCGTCGCCAGCAGGGCCGGCACCATGGCCAGGTCACAGGCGAGGTCGCGCAGCGCCGACGTGGGCGTGAACGACGCTCGGCCAGCGGTCAGGTCACAGGTAGGATTGAACCAGTAGAGGTAGGGACAGCGGCCGGGGGGCATGGAGGGAAATCTACAGCTTCCGGTGCGCACGGTCCGTTTGTTGAGCCAGCCTCACCGCACGTATATGAAGCATCTGTTTTGGAACCCGATCTGAGGAAGCCACCATGCGCTGGGAACATCTGAGCTACAGAAACTTCGAGCCCGCCGTCCGCGACTGCGCCGGCGTCGGCGTCATCCCCATCGGTGTCATCGAACCCCACGGCGCCCATCTGCCTCTGGGCACTGACTGCTTCGCCTCCCACCACATCGCCTGCGAGGCGGCGCTGCGCGAACCGGCCATCGTTTTCCCCTCTTACCCGTGGGGGATCAACCACGAAGGCGCCCATCTGCCCGGATCCATCGTCATCCAGCGTGATCTCGTGCTCCGTCTGTTACAGAACGTGTGCGACGAGATGGCGCGCCATGGCGTGAAGAAAATCGTCCTGCTCTCCGGTCACGGCGGCAACCGCTACGTCCTGCCCCTGTTCGTGCAAACCCTGGTCGAGCAGGAGCGTGACTACGCCGTCTACTACGCACAGCTGCCGGGTTTTGCCGGTTGGCAGGACCTGAAGGAGGCATCCGACGACGGTCACGCAGGCGAGCAGGAGACGAGTATGATCCTGCACCTCGATCCGGACCTCGTCGACATGGACGCCGTCCCCGATCCCTTCACCAACCAGCGCGGCAATGCCGATCTGAAAGAGGTGGGCGCTTACTCACCGGTGGACTGGTATTCCATGTATCCCAACATGTATGTCGGTGACGCCGGCAAGGCCTCGGCAGCCAAGGGAAAGGCCGTCTTCGACCATAACATCGACGCCTTTGTAACGCTGCTGGGTGCGGTGAAACGAGATGAGGTCACAGCCGAACTTCTGGCTCGATTCAACGAGGGAGTGAAATCGCCGGGATCTCCGTACTGAGACTCGCCATCTGTCGGTTTGACAGGCATTGGATCCGGCCAGACTCTTTGCCGCCTGAGGAGATGACCAGTTCATGGCGATGAGCGTCACCGTCGACGTCGAAATCGAGAACACCACCTGTCGGTCCCGTCCGGGATACGCTCGTCTGCGTATGGAGGCATGAGCACCGCTATCGCCGGCTGGCGCCGCCCCTGGCTGGTGCTGGGCGGCGCTCACGTCGACCGCGATCGCCCCGACCTGGACGGGTTGCGCCGACAGGGCGACCCGGAAGCCTTCCTGTGGCAGATCCTGCCCCATGCGGCGCGCACCTTCTCCGCCTGCATCGCCCTGCTGCCGCCGCGCCTCGCCCGCGCCGCAGCGGTGGGCAACCTCTATTGCCGCATCCTCGACACCTACGAGGACCAGCACCCCGACGCGGTGTCCCGCGAGTCAGCCCTGCGCGCCTTCGCCGCCCGCTTCGACGCAGATTCGCTGGCGGTGGCACCCACCATCCCGGATGCCATCCACCAGGACCCCCGCGACGCCACCCACCTGCTGCTCGTCAACCGGTGCGACATGGTGGACCGTGTTTACCTCACCCTCGATGACAGGCAGCAACAGGCCGTGCGCGACGTGGTCTCCGCCATGGCCCAGGGCATGTGCTGGTCGTCCCGGGTCTTCGAGGAACAAGGGGGCGTCCTCGCCGATGAAGCGCAGCTGCTCCGTTACTGTCGTAACGTCATCGGCCACCCCGTCGTCTTCACCCTGCGCCTGCTGCGCGACGGCGACCTGTCTCCGGAGCTGACCGAACAGGCCATGATCGTCGGCGAAATGGTGCAGTTGGCCAACATCACCCGTGACATCGAGAAGGATTTGCAGCGCGGCGTCGCCTACCACCCGGACCTGCGTCCCCTGCTGAACGACCCCGCCCCCGATGCCGCCCTCATTCAGCGGGTCCGGCTCGGTTTCCTGCGACTCGCCCTAGCCCGCGTGCCCGCCTACCCTCGCATCGTCGAGGCCATCGACTTCGACCGCATCAGCATGACCCGCGCTTCGGCGCTGCTCATGCTGCTGTTCACCGACAGGCACTACCGCAACTGTGCTCGCCACGTCGAGCTGTCACCGTGGGCTGGCGCCGACACCTGGCCGGCGCTGCTGCGACAGACTCTGCCCGCCGTGTTCTCGTCTGGGTACACGCATAAGGTTTTGGCCCGGGTGGAGCGCAACTTTCTCGCCGCCCTGCATCGGAGTGACACTGAGCATCTTCCTCTATCCGAACCTGGTGAAACCCTGCCATGAAGATCAAGTCCATCGAACTCACCCACCTCGACGTGCCCTTCACCGCGCACACCGACCTGCACATGAAATACTGGCTCCCTCACTGGCGCATCGTACAGATCTGCCGGCTCACCTTGGAA
>JAYZCA010000240.1:0-6196 GCA_036339235.1 Candidatus Latescibacterota bacterium
CTGCCGGCGTGCGCCTGCAGACGGCGCGGTCCGACAACCGTGGCTCCAGGGCGTCGAAGACGAGTGAACTGGCGGCAGGGGCGCTGGCAGCCATCAACGGTGACTTCTTCTTCGGCACGCCAAGCCGCTCCTCGGGCCTGCAGATTCAGCACGGCGAATTGATCGAAGAGCCGCGGCCGCGTTCGGCCTTCGCCATCACCATCACCGGTCGGCCCCTGGCCGGAGTGTTCGCCATGCGCGCCGGCCTGATCACCAAGTCAGGTCACGTGCTGCGCGTGTCGCACCTGAACCGGAAGCCGCGCGCCAGCGACGAATTGACCTACTACAACCGGTACTCATCGGCCGATTCGGTGCGCGCACCGGTAGGCTTCTTTCTGCAGAGCCTGGACTCGGCCGGCACCGTCATCAATGACACGGTTTCGGCGCGCGTCATGCAGGTGCGGCGCCGCGTGTGGCCGCTGAAGCTGGGCCCAGGCCAGTGGCTCGTCGCCGGCGGCCCTGACTTCGCCCGGACCCAGACCATCGCTGCCGGCGACACGGTGAAACTCTACACGATGCTGCCACCGGCTGAGGAGTTGCTGGGCGAAGCCATCGGCGGCGGTCCTCGCATCGTGCGCGACGGCGTACCATCCATCGAGTACGAGCAGGAGAGCCTCAGCGCCGCTTTCGCTACGGATCGTCATCCGCGTACGGCGGTCGGTTTCTCGCGAGATGAGAAGACACTGTTCCTGGTCACCGTCGATGGCCGGCAGCCAGGCCACAGTGTCGGCATGTCACTGGAGGAGCTGGCGCACCTGATGTTGTCCCAGTTGGGACTGTTCACGAGGTCGCGGGCCAGCGCGCACCAGGCGATCAACCTCGACGGCGGGGGCTCGACGACGATGGTCGTGCGCGAGCAGGTCGTCAATCGCCCGTCCGACCAGACCGGGGAACGCCCGGTGGTCAACGCTCTGCTCGTGATCGCGCCGGACGCCGCAGGATAGGTATGCCACGCTTCCACGCCGAGGATCTGAAGCGTCTGGGTCTCGAGTTCTTCACGCACGTCGGCGTGCCCGCGGACGAGGCGCAACTCGTCGCCGACCACATGGTCGACGCCGGGCTGCTCGGCCACGACACGCACTCGGTTCTGCGCTTTCCCCAGTACACGAACATGGTTCGCGACGGGCAGGTGAAGCCCGGTGCGCCACTGGAGATCCTGCAGGAGAAGGATGGCGTTATCCAGGTGAGCGGTGGCTGGAACTACGGCCCCGTGACGGCAACCCGGGTGGCGGAACTGGCCATCGAGCGGGCGCGTTCGCGGCCGCTGGTGGCGGTGACGGTCAAGGACTGCAACCATGTGGCACGCCTGGGCCGCTTCGTCGATATCGTCGCCAGGCAGGGCAACCTGATCGCCCTCCTCTGTGCCAACGGCCACGGCGCCGACCTGGCGGTGGCGCCGTACGGAGGCCGCGAACGCCGCCTGCCGACAAATCCTCTCGCCGTGGGCATTCCCACGAAGCGCGACTGGCCCATCGTTCTCGACATGACGACGAGCATGACCTCGGGAGGCGCCCTACGCGACTACCGCAACAAGAAGCTGCCCGTACCCGAGGGTAGCATCATCGATGCCGAGGGCCGGCCGACGACGAATGTTGAGGATTACTACGGCCCGCCCCCTGGCGCCATGCTGCCTCTCGGCTTCCCACTGGTGGGCCACAAGGGTTTCGGCCTGTCACTGGTCATCGACATTCTCGCCGGCGGCCTGTCCGGCGCTGGCTGCAGCCAGGCGGACCCGCCGGAAACGGGCAACGCTCTGTTTCTGACCGTTTTCGACATCGCCGCCTTTCGCGATCTGACCGAATTTCACGAAGAGGTGGATCGTTTCATCGACTGGCTGAAGTCGAGCCCGCCCATGGAGGGCTTCGACGAAGTCATGCTGCCCGGAGAGAAATCGCACCGCATCTACGAGCAGCGTCGGCGCTACGGGCTGGATGTTGACGACAACGCGTGGGAACAGATTGCGGCGCTTGCCGGGGAGTTGGGCATCGCCGTACCGGATCCTGTCAATTGACGAAGAACCAACGGAGAGAGAGTAAATGGCAAAGCTGAAGATCGGAGTCGTGGGCCTGGGTGGCATCGGTAACAATCACGCCCGCTGCTATACGGCCAACCCCCACACCGAAGTCGTCGCCGTGTGCGACGTCATCAGGGAGAAGGCTGACAAGGCGGCGCAGACATACGGTGCTCAGGCCTTCTACAGTGTCCGGCAGATGCTCAACAGCGGCATCCATCTCGACGCCTGCAGTGTGACGACGGCAGGTGTCGAGAACGGCAGCGACCACCACAAGCCGACGATGGAACTGCTGCGGGCGCGCATCCCCGTGCTCGGTGAAAAGCCGATCTCCAATCAGATCAGCAAGGCACGGCAGATGGTGAAGGCAGCCAGGGACCGCCGAGTTCCCTACGGCATCAACCTGAACCACCGCTTTACGCCGGCGGCGGTACGGGCAAAGGAATGGCTGGCCAAGGGGCGCCTCGGGGACTTGAACATCATCAACATGACCATGTGGATCAACAACCCGAACGAGTCGTCACCGTGGTTCCACATCCGCGCCCTGCACCCGCATTCCCTCGACGTGATGCGCTACTTCGCCGGGGAAGTCGACAAGGTACAGGCATTCTTCAAGAAGGGGAAAGGTCGCAAGATCTGGTCGAACGTGCAGGTGAACCTGTTGTTTGCCAACGGCGTCATCGGCCATCTCACCGGCTCGTATGACGCCGGCGGGAGCTACGGCCTGGAGACACTCGAGCTGGTCGGCTCAGAGGGTCGCGTCATCATCAACGAGGCGTGCGAGAAGCTGAGTTTCTACCCTCGCTTTTCCAATCAGGTAGAGAGTTACGACCATCTGGGCGGCATGCAGAGCTTCGGCGACACCTTTGCATCGCGCATCGGCGCCTGGGTCGATGACCTGCGCAGGAAGACGTCGCCATCGAAGATCGACGCCAAGGCTGCGGATGCGCTGCGGGTGCAACTCATCATCGAGAGTATCATCAAGAGTTGGGAGACCGGTAAAGTCATCAATGTCCCGGCGAAATGAGGCGTTGGATTGACAGCTGACAAGGCCAAAGACGAGTGTGGCATCGTCGGGGTGTACAACCTCGACCCGGCGAGCCAGCGGTCCGTCACGTCCTTCATCCCGTCGGCGCTGCTCGATCTGCAGCACCGCGGGCAACTCGCCGCCGGAATGACACGATTTGACCCGGACGGGGCGCACCGGCTTCTGACTCACAAGGACACCGGATCCGTGCGCGAGGTGTTCCGCCTGACCCACCGGGCCAAGGCGAAAGCGATCGTCGACGAGCACGCTGGAGTGGCCGCCATCGGTCACGTTCGGTATGCAACCAGCGGTCGCGACCAGATCGAGTACGCCCAGCCCTTCACCCGTCACCACAGCCGCACGTTCAAGTGGTTCGCCCTGGGCTTCAACGGGAATCTGGCCAACTACACGCAGCTGCGAGACCACCTCACCAAGGTGCGCGGCTATCACATGGTGCACGATGTCGACACCGAGATCCTCCTGCACCACGTGGCCCACGCTATGAGAGGACAGTCGAAACCACTTCTGGTTGAGGCGTTCCGCGAGCTGACGCAGAACCTGGACGGTGCCTACAACATCATGTTCCTCAACGCCGATGGCGACCTGGTGGCGGCCCGCGACCCTCTCGGGTTTCGGCCCCTCTGTTTCGGCGTGAAGGACGGATTATTCGCCGTTGCGTCAGAGAGTGTGGCGCTGCGCAACATGGGGATCGAAGAAATCGTCGATGTCGAACCGGGACAGATGGTTCGCGTCGACTACGAGACCCGCACCGTACATCTGGAGCGCTTCGCCGAACCTCGTGGCCACCACCACTGTTTCTTCGAGTGGGTGTATTTCGCCCACGTCAGCTCGGTGATGGAGGGCCGCACCGTCTACGACGCGCGCTGGCGTCTGGGCGAGCATCTGGCCGGCAACGAAGCGGAAACGATCGATGACAAGTGTGTCGTCGTCGCCGTTCCGGACACGGCCAAACCCATCGGCGACGCCTTCGCCTTCTCGCTGGGCATCCCATCGCTGGAGGGGATCGTGCGCAATCGATATGTGGGGCGGACCTTCATCGAGGGGGAGGAGCGGGCGAAGAAGGTACGCAGCAAGTACACGCTGCTACCGAGTGTGACTGGCGGCAAGCGCGTGTTCCTCGTCGAGGACAGCCTCGTCCGATCGACGACGCTGCGAGACCTGGTGAAGCGCACGCGCGACGAGGGTCAGGCCGACGAAGTACACGTACGGATCGGTGCACCACCCGTGATCGCGCCGTGTTTCTACGGAATCGACATGTCGACTCTCGGGGAGTTGTTCGCCCCCGCCTGGCTGTCGAAGGGGTACACACAACAGGATCTAGATCGCGTCAGCCGCGACATGGCGGCTCAACTGCGGGCCGACTCGCTGCGCTATCTTCAGGTGGCCGAAGTTGCACCTTCGATCGGCCTGGCACACGACCACCTCTGCTCAGCCTGTGTCACCGGCGACTACCCATCGGCTGCGGGGACGCGCATCTACGAAGGCGAGCGTGAGAACGGGCGCGATCGGAGCGACGGGCGCCCCTGCGACAACGTCGCCCAGCAGAGCTAGGCCTGCGGGGCGAACCGCCCGAACAGGAAGGCCGGCTCCAGGGTCTCGACGATGGCCTGACCGCCTTCGTCGCATACCATCATCGTCGCCATGTAGGCACTCCACTTCTCGGCCACACCAGGGGGATGGCTGCGCTTCATGTGTTCCTCAGACGGCGCCGTGGCGTAGAGGAACAGCCGACCCTCGAAGTGATAGATCAGCATGCTCACTTCATTCTGGCGGAAGGCTTCGACCAGTTCCGGCCAGAGTTGGTCATGGGCCTTCTTGTACGCCTCGAGGCAGTCGGGCAGCAACTGGAAGGTGACGGCAGTCGCGTACATCGCGAGATCTCCTCAATCGAATCGGGCGGACAGAGCGCATTTTCACGATCTTCCTCTCTTCCACCGGTATATACTACGGTCCCCATACCCTACCCGATAGACGCATCCCGCGATGGCCCTGCTTTCTCTGCACAATATCACCCTCTCCTACGGCGCTTGCCCTCTGCTGGACGGCGTGAGTCTGCAGATCGAGCCCGGGGAACGGCTCTGTCTGCTGGGCCGCAACGGCGCTGGCAAGTCGACGCTGATGCAGATCATCGACGACAGCCTGCAGGCAGACGGCGGCAGCATAGCCAGGCAGCCGGACACGCGCGTTGCCCTCCTGTCGCAGGACGTTTCGTCCGGGCTGACTGGCACGACGCGCCAGATCGTAGCCGCCAACCTGCCGGATCGGACCTCCGGGCCGCCCGTGGTCGATATCGTGCTGACGAAGATGCAGTTGGATCCCGATGCCGAATTCGAGACTCTGTCCGTGGGGCTCAAGAGGCGCACGCTGCTGGCGCTGGCGCTGGCGACGGCGCCGGACGTGCTGCTTCTCGACGAGCCGACGAATCACCTGGACATCGAAGCGATCGAGTGGCTCGAGGCGTTCCTGCTGAAGCGGCGCGGCAGCCTGCTGTTCGTCACTCACGATCGGGCCCTGACACACCGCCTGGCGACGCGGATCCTCGAACTGGATCGCGGGCAGCTGTCGAGTTGGGCCTGTGACTATGCCACCTTCCTGCGCCGGCGCGAAGCGCAGCTGGAGACTCAACAGAAACAGGATCGTCAATTCGACGAGAGGCTGAAGCAGGAGGAGGTCTGGATCCGCCAGGGTATCCAGGCACGGCGCACACGCAACGAAGGCCGCGTTCGCGCCCTGATGCAGATGCGCGAGGAGCGGCGCCAGCGTCGCGCTGCGGTGGGGGGTGCACGCGTGACGATTCAGGAGAGTGAGCGGTCGAGCCGCCGTGTCATCGAGGCACGCGATCTGTCCTTCGCCTACGGCGATCACGTCGTCCTGCGCCCGTTCTCGACATCCGTTCTACGTGGCGACAAAGTCGGCTTCATCGGCCCCAATGGCGCCGGCAAGACGACGCTGCTGCGCCTGTTGCTCGGCGAGCTGCAGCCCGGCGGCGGCACGGTGAAACACGGCCTGCGCCTGCAGGTGGGATATTTCGATCAACTACGATCGCAACTTGACAATGACCAAACTGTATTCGACAGCGTCGCCAACGGCAGCGACCA
>JAYZCA010000241.1:0-4713 GCA_036339235.1 Candidatus Latescibacterota bacterium
CAACTGTGCGAGGACATCTGGTGCCAGGACTACCGTTGGGAGGGGGAGATCCTCGATACGTTGGGGCGCTACGCGCGTGCCGGCGCCCAGGCCGTGTTCAACATGTCATCATCGCCGTGGACATGGCAGAAAAATGACAAGCGCAACCGAACCGTACGGGACATCCTGGAACGCTCGCCTGTGCCGTTTCTCTACGTCAATCATGTGGGCGGGCAGAACAACGGCAAGAACATCCTTGTCTTTGACGGCGACTCCACCGCCTATGAGGGAGACGGTGCCATCGTCGCCCGGGCGCAGGCCTGGCGTGAGGGGCTCGTCATCGTCGGTGGGTCGGCGCCACCAACGCCCGCTGTGTCGAGCGCCGCTCCGAGCGAAGTGGAATCCGTCTACCACGCAATCCTGCAAGGGCTGCATCATCTGGAGCAGTTCCGCGGGACTCCCGGTCGCTACCTGGTCGGCGTCTCGGGCGGCATCGACTCGAGCGTCGTCGCCTGCCTGCTGGAACGCGCCTTTGGCGCCGAGCGCGTCTTCGCCGTCAACATGCCGACGCACTTCAACGCCACGGTGACACGCGACAACGCTCGCGATCTGGCGGCGTCGCTGGACATCGACTATCTCAGCATCCCCATCGAGGGCCTCTACGGCGCCGTGTCCGACATCGTACGTGCCGCCGTGTTTCCGCGCTCCGAGGGAGAGTACAGCCGTCTGGTGGACGAGAACATCCAGGCACGAATCCGCAGCTCGGACGTTCTGTCCGGCATCGCCGCCAGGCACGAGCTGCTGTTCACCAACAACGGCAACAAGACCGAACTCGCCCTCGGCTACACCACTCTGTACGGGGATCTGTGCGGTGCCGTGGCGCCCATCGCTGATCTCTACAAGGTGCAGGTCTTCGAACTGGCGCAGTATCTCAACGAGGTCGTCTTCGAACGCGAGGTGATCCCGGCAAATCTGCTCGATCGCTCGACGGTACCCAGCGCCGAACTGTCCGCTGAACAGGACGTGACCCAGGGTAAGGGTGACCCGATTCTGTATGGCTACCACTGCGCCGTGCTGCGCCAGTTGATCGAGTACAGGCGACATCCGGCGGAGCTGGTCGACTGGCTTCTGGACGGCCATCTTCTGGAACGTCTCGGGTGGTATGAGGATGACCAGTTCCGCGAGGCCTTCCCCGAACCGTCGGCGTGGCTCGAAGACCTGGAATGGGTGGAGCGTCAGCTGCGCATCAGCTACTACAAACGTATTCAGTCACCGCCCCTGATCGTGTTGAGCAAGCGCGCCTTCGGCTTCGACCTGCGCGAGAGCCAGGCGCCGGCCGGCTCAACGCAGCGCTGGAGATCGGCGGCAGCGCGGGTACGGGATCTCAGGTCGTGGCCTTCGGAGTAGCCGGAGTACCGGCCTCGACAAATGAATCTTCAAGGGAGAAACACATGAAAGTCTGCCTCGTGGGCGAAGGCGCCCAGGGAGTGACCCACATCAACACGTTGAAGGAGCTCGACGACATCGAAGTCGTCACCCTTGCCGGAGGGATCCGCGCCGACGCCGAGACCTTTGCGCAGGAACACGGGATCGGTCACGTGTCCACAGACCTGGAGGAGTGTCTCGATCAACCCGGCGTCGAGGCGGTGGTCATCACCAGCCCGAATCAATTGCATTGTGAGCAGACCATGCTTGCCCTGGAGAAGGGCAAACACGTATTGCTCGAGTTGCCCATGGGCTTGTCCCTGGCCGAATCGCAACGCGTCGCCGACGCCGAGGCGAAGTCAGGGAAGGTGGCGATGATGTGTCACACGCAGCGCTTCAGCCCGGCGATGCGCAAGATCCACGACGACGTAAGGAATGGAGACCTGCACCTGCACCACATCGTACAGCAGACCTACTTCTTCCGGCGTATCAACGAGAATCGCTTCGGCAAGCCCCGCATCTGGACCGACGACCTGCTCTGGCACCAGGCGTGCCACATGCTCGACATGGTCTACTGGATCCTCGACGATCCGGACATGGAAGCCTGGGGGCAGTGCGGTCCCGTGCACGAGACGTTGAAAGTGCCTATGGACATAACCATCGCCCTCAAGTCACGGGATGGTTGCCTGGTAAGCGCCGCCCAGTCCTTCAACAACCACGGGTCGATTCGGGGATTCTACCGTTTCGTCGGCGAGGAGGCGACGTACCTGTCGAGCAAGGGAGGCCTCACCGACCATGAGGGCAAGGAGGTCGAGGTGTCCGGGCCCTCCGGCGTCGAAGCCCAGGACGGGGAGTTTTTCGCCGCGATCAGAGAAGGTCGCACGGCGCTGACGAGTTGTACCGAGGTGCTGCCGGTGATGGCACTGATCGACCGGGTGCAACGTGCAATGGACGGGAGCGAGGGAGCGCCGAGCGTGGGGATGGTTGAACGCCTGTAGGGCCCTGCGACATGGCCCTACAGGCGTTTCGCGAGTTTGCTCGCTGCGCTCCCAAACTCGTGAGTCGTCCAGCCAGTCGGAGACCGTCTACCGTAGCGAAGAATGAGAGGCGAAAAGGTGAGCATCAAGAGCGAGACATGCATAGGGAAGTCGTCGGGGAAACCGCTGACTGAGTACGACAGCGAGGCGGAGGCTGTCGAAGGGGCGACGCATGCTCAACAGCGCTTCGGCAGACAGCTCATTCCCTATGCGTGCGACACGTGTGGCATGTGGCATCTCTCTCCTGCGAACCGGCAGACGCCGAGTACGAAGTGCGGCCACTGCACCGGGTCGGATGGCCGACCCAAGGACACGTACAGAAATGAATCCGAGGCGCAGCGGCGCGCCGACATTCTGCGGCGAGAACAGGGAGCAGATCTGCGCGTCTACGCCTGTGAATTCGGCGGTGGCTGGCATCTGACCCGGGGAGAGGGGCGCAAACACCGCGGGCGGTAGCTCGTTGCGACAGTGCTCAGGTGGTTTCCACCTGCAGCAGGGTCGACGTCGGCTGGGCGACGTGCATCGTGTTCATGTTGTCTGCGGCTTCGAGCAGGTCCTGAAGAGTCGTGCGGGCCAGCACGTCGTCGACGGCATCCTGCACGCGCATCCACAAACCTCGGATCGAACAGTCGATGGCGGTGTGCTGGCAGGTCTCTTCGGCGCCGGTGAAATGGTTGCAGAAGGAGGGATCGTAGAGCGGCCCCCCAAGAGCGGAAAGCACCTCGGAGACGACGATGGAAGACGGTTCCCGGGTCAGGGTGTAGCCCCCGTGCTGACCTCGCTCGCTGTCGACAATACCGCACTTGCGCAGCGTGCCGAGATACCTGGCCACGTTGTGCCGCGACACGCCCTCGGCGTCGGCGATCTCGGGGATCGTCACGCTCTGGCCGTGAGGGCGACGGGCCACCTGCAGCAGGCAGCGCAGGCCGTATTCCTCCTGGGCGCTCAATTTCACGATTCTGCCTCCTACATCATTCCGAGCTGCAGCTTTGCCGCTTCCGACATGCGGTCGATACTCCACGGTGGATCCCAGGTGAGGTCGACCTGCGAATCGCTCAGCTCCTCGACCTGATCCAGGACCGTGCGCTGCACGTCACCCGGCAGGGAACCTGCGACTGGACAGGCCGGGGATGTCAGGGTCATGGTGACGAGGACCTTCTTCCCGTCGCCTTCATCGACATCCACGTCCTGCACTTCGATGGCGTAGATCAATCCAAGTTCGTAGATATCGACGGGGATTTCCGGATCGTAACAGGTCTTGAGTGCCTCGACGACCTTGGCCTCGACGCTGCCTTCGGGATGCTCCTGCGGCTCTTGTGGTTCCATCTTCGGTTCCTTTGCCTCACTCGGTCGTTACGGGGACTTCGGCGTCGCCTTCGATAGCGGATTTCATCGTGTGCCAGGCCAGGGTCGCGCACTTCACCCGCATGGGGAACTCACGCACGCCGGCGAAGACAGCGAGCTTGCCAGCTGTCTCGAGGTCGACGGGGGTGTCGGTGTCGGACGTGACCATCTCGTGGAAGCTGTCGAACTGGGAGCGTGCTTCGTCGTCGGTACGCCCCTTCAACAGTTGCGTCATCAGCGACGCCGAGGCCTTCGAGATGGCGCACCCCGAGCCGTCGAAGTGAATGTCCTCGATCACTCCGTCGTCGTTGAGTACGAGGTAGACATGGAGATGATCGCCGCACAGGGGGTTGAACCCTTCCTGGTGGCGGTTGGCCGTTTCCAGGGGACCGAAGTTGTGCGGGTTGCGATTGTGGTCGAGGATGACCTGCTGGTAGAGTTCGCGCAGCTCGGACATCAGCCCAGAACCTCCCGCACCTTACCGAGGGCAGACACCAGGGCATCGACCTCGTGACGGGTGTTGTAGAAGGCGAAGGATGCCCGCGCCATGGCGGGAACCCCGTAGCGCTGCATCAGCGGCTGCGCACAGTGGTGGCCTGTGCGCAGGGCTACTCCCTCTGCGTCGAGAATGGTGCCGATGTCGTGGGGATGCGCCGACTCGAGAGCGAAAGAGAGGACGGCCACCTTGTGCTTCGCCGTGCCGAAGAGTCGCAGACCGTCGATCGACAGCAGCCGCTGGGTGGCGTAAGAGAGCAACTCATCTTCGTAGGCGGCGACGCGGTCCATGCCCAGGCCGTTGAGGTAGTCGACGGCCGCAGCAAGACCGATGGCGCCGGCGATGTTCGGCGTTCCGGCCTCGAACTTGGTCGGCGACTCGGCGAAGGTCGTGGCCTCGAAGGTGACGGACTTGATCATCGAGCCGCCACCC
>JAYZCA010000242.1:0-13205 GCA_036339235.1 Candidatus Latescibacterota bacterium
TGAAGGCGGAGGCCAAGATCTCCGACGTTCATGCCGAGGCGCCCTTCGACCGGCGGTTGGCCCTCATCTCGCGTGAGTGTGACGAGATCTATCCCGAACTGGATATCATGCGGCTGCGCGGCAAGGAATCCTTCGCATTCCTCGGCAACGACAACCTGCTCGACATGGTCGAGGCCTTCGTCGGCCCCGAGCTCACGTGCAGCCCGATCCAGCACATCCGCCCGAAGCTCCCTGGTGGACTGGCGCCGCGAGGGAGCGATCCGCACGTGGCGCCCTGGCACCAGGACGCGGGTGTCACGTGGGAGGAGGCGGATCCGGTGTTTATCCTGACCGTGTGGCTCCCCCTGTCACCGGCGCGCCCCGAGAACGGTTGTCTGCAGGTCATCCCGCGAACTCAGGGCACCGGTGTTCGCATGCACGTCATCCGCGCTGGCAAGGGTACGGTGATCACCGACGAGGACATGCCCGACGCCGAGCCGATGACTCTGCCGATGGACAAAGGGGACGTGCTGTTCCTGCACAAGGAGACCCCGCACCGCTCGACGCCGAACCGCTCCGACACGATCCGCTGGAGTATGGATCTGCGTTACCAGAAGACGGGCACGCCCACCGGGCGCCCCTTCCATCCTGATTTTGTGGCGCGCAGCCGCACCAACCCGGACTCGGTACTCACCGATTGGGCCGAGTGGGACCGTCTGTGGGCGGCGGCACTGGAGAAGGCGGCAGTGGACAAGCCGCGGGCGCATCGGTGGGAGTCGGTGCCCGCAAAGTAAGCACCTACATCGTCAGCAGTTCCTGCGCCTCGATCATGCGGAGATACGGGCCGTCTCGCCTCAACAGTTCTTCGTGGCTCCCCGTCTCGAGGACCCGACCGGCTTCCAGCACAACGATAGAGTCCACATGGCGCACCGTGGACAGACGGTGGGCGATCACGAGAGTGGTCCGCTGCGCCATCAGCCGTGCCAAGGCCTCCTGGATGAGCAATTCCGTATGCGTGTCGACGGCGGACGTCGCCTCGTCGAGGATGAGGATCGGCGCGTCGCGCAGGATGGCGCGGGCGATGGCGAGCCGCTGTTTCTGGCCGCCGGAGAGCCGTACGCCGCGTTCGCCGATGAGGGTGTCGTAGCTCTCCGGCAGCTGCTCGATGAACTCGTCTGCGTTGGCCGCGGCGGCAGCGGTGTGCAGGTCGCTGTCACTTGCCTCGGGCCGACCGAAGCGGATGTTGTCGCCCACGGTGCCGTGGAAGAGGAAGACATCCTGATCCACCGAGGCCATGTGGCCGCGCACCCAGGTAAGGGGCAGGTTGCGCACGTCATGGCCGCCGATGGCTACGGCGCCCTTCTGCGGATCGTAATAACGCGGCAGCAGGTGCGAGACCGTCGTCTTGCCGGCGCCTGTATGGCCGACGACGGCGACGACCTGACCGGAGGGGATATCGAAGGATACATCCCTCAGCACCGGCCCATCGGCCTCGTCGTAAGCGAATGTGATATCGCGGAACTCGATATCCCACTCGACCTGGCTCGGAGAGCATACACCGGGGGCATCGACGATGTCGGGTTCGACGGCGAGCAGCTCAAAGACTCGATCCGTGCTGACCGCCGCCTTCTGCAACACGTCGTTGATCGACGCCAGCTGCAGGAAGGGCTGGTAGATGTGCCCCAGGTAGACGATGAAGACGAACAATTCGGCCACGCTGATGCGCTCGGCGAAGGCGGCGGATCCTCCCGCCCAGATGACGAGGACGATCCCGATCCCGCCGGCGGCCTCGACGATGCCGGCGGGCATGAGGGATACCGAGTTGGCCTCGATGGAGGCGTCGCGGAACACGGCGCTGCGGCGTTCCACTTTCCGCGCCGCCGCATCCTCCTGCACGAAGGCCTTGATGACACGGATGCCGGCGAAGTTGTCGTGTACGCTGGCCACCAGATCCGACAGGCTGGAGCGCACCTGGCGCCACATGCGGCGCACGCGCAACACGAAACGGAATACGAGGAAGCCCGCCAGCGGGATCGGCAGCAGGGTGATGAGGGCCAGTTCGGCGTCGATGGTGAACAGTACGATCGCCATGGCTGTGGGGATGACGATAGCCAAGATCGTCTCCGGTACACCGTGGGCGATGAAGTCCTCCACCGCCTCGATGTCGTTGATGGACCGGGCGATCAGATTGCCGGTCCGTTCACCAGAGAAGAACCGGTGCGGCAGGCTCTGAACATGTCGATAGACGCGCACCATCAACTCGTGCAGGGTGCCATAGGCCGCCTGATGTGAGAAACGGCCGTATCCGTAACGGGTGACACCGCGCAGCAGATAGACGCCGAGCAAACCGGCGCACACGATGACGACATCGTCCGCTGTGCCACCGCCTTCGGTGATCCAACCGATGACCTTGGCGATCATCAGCGGTGGCAGCAAGTTGGCGCCGGCAAAGGCGAGGCCGCACAGGACCGAGAGGAGCAGGAGGCGCCGGCGGCCTTCGAGGATGTTCCAGAACTGGCGGAGGAACGTCATGGATTCAGCGTTTTTTGGGGTGTGATTGTGGTCGGGGGGAGTGCTGAATGTTTGTCGAAGGCGCTTTGGCGTCAATGACAACAAAACGACACCCGGCCCCTTGCCGTTTTCAAACGGTCCTTACGTCACGTAGCTTTGCGCCGCGTGGTCAGATCGGAAAAACCACATAGTATCAGGAGGGTCAGTCATGACCAACTATCAGAAAATCGGGAGCTCGGTCCTCGTCGCTCTGTCCGCCCTGTTTTTTCTCTCGAATCGCGGTGATGCCTGGTTCGAATTCGCCTCCCGTCCCTGGCTGGGCAAACATCCTGTCTACAGCGCCAACGGCATCATCTCCACCATGCATCCCCTCGCGTCCCAGGCCGGCATCGAGATCATGCAGCAGGGTGGAAACGCTTTTGACGCCGGCATCGCGGCGGCACTCACCCTGACGGCTGTCGAAACCTGGATGGGGGGTGTCGCCGGCACCAGCTTCTACCTCATCTACGACGCCGAAGAGCAGCGTGTTCGAGCCCTCGACGCCGACAATCTGGCACCGGTAGCCGCCACGCCTGATCGATTCACGCGACAGACTCTCTCCGAAGGGCTCATGTCCATGGGGGTGCCCGGCGCCCTCGCCGGCCACTCGGCCGTGCTCGAGCGCTACGGCACGATGAGCTTCGCCCAAGTCGTGCAACCCGCGCTGAGGTATCTGGAGGAAGGGTTCGTCATGAGCCCGGATGCGGTCGACTTCGCGCATGATTTCTGTGCGCACTGTCCTTCGCAGTTTCCCAATTTCGCCCGCATCTACGCCCCCGACGGGCAGTTTCCCCGGGTCGGCGAGCTCATGCGCAACCCAGCGCTGGCGAACACCTATCGGATCATCGCCGACCGGGGGATCGATGCCTTCTACCGAGGTGACATCGCCCGGGAGATGGTCGACTACATGCAGGCGAATGGTGGACTGTGGACGATGGAAGATCTCGCCAGCTACGAGCCGGTGTGGCGTGACCCGGTGGTCACCCGATATCGCGAGTATGACGTGTTCGGCTGCCCTCCTCCCTCCTCATCGATCACCTGGATGCAGACGCTGAAGATCCTGGAGGGATACGATCTCAAGGCGATGGGTCACAACAGTCGCGAGTACATCCACCACTTCCTCGAGGCGGAGCGGCTGGCCCACGCCGACGGGTATCAGTTTGTCGCCGACCCCGCCTTCGTCGAGTCGCCCCTGGAGGCCATGCTCTCCGACAGCTACGCGAAAGTTCAGCGCCGTCGCATCGATTCCCAGGTGGCTGCCTCGGGACGGGTCCGCCACGGCCGCCCGCTGCAGTGGTCACAGAATCCCGACGCCGCCGAGTTGCCATCTCCGGCTCCGCTGACGCCACAGGTTTCGCCGGCAGACTCGCTCGCACACCCCGTGAGCGGCTGCACCTCCCATGTCATCGTCGCCGACGCGGAGGGCAACTACTTCACGTTCACCCACACCCTGGGCAATATCTACGGTGGCCACGACGTGCTCGGTGACACCGGAGTGCTCGGCAGCAACTCCCTCGACTGGTTCGATCTGGATGAGAACATATGGAGCGGGGAGTCGAGCAATCTCGTGCTCGAGCCTGGCAAACGGAATCGCTACACCCTGAGCCCGGGGATGATCCTGAAAGACGGCAAACCCATCATTCTCATCGGTGGTTCCGCGGCGGAGACGACCATGCCGGGCATCACCCAGGTCCTGTTGAACATGCTGGAATTCGGTCTGGATCCGCAGGCCGCCATCGCGGCGCCGCGCGTCATCTACGGCGACGCTCTGCACTGGACCGGGGGGACTCGCGTAGGCATCGATCGAGAGATTGCAGCCGTGATCGGCGACAGCCTCGCCGCCATGGGACACGACGTGGTCCCCGTCGCCGAGATGCCTCGCCCACTCGTGGGAATGGTCAACGCCGTAGCCATCGATCCGGAGACCGGCACCTTCGTGGGCGGAGCGGAAATCCGCATGGATGGCCATGTCTCCGGCTACTGAGAGATAGGTAGCTGGACGCCGCTGGTCCCAGGGCGAGTCGGAGAGATATGCGCAACTGTGATTGACAGAGAACTCGCCGCATACCTCCAGGAGGTGAAGCTCCTCGACCCGGGACCTGTCAGTATCAGGCCGCTGACGGGCGGCGTTTCCAGCGACATCGTCGTCGTCGAACAGGGTGACTGGGCCTTTGTGGTCAAACAGGCGCTGGCCAAGTTGAATGTCGCCGATGACTGGTTCGCCGACGTTGGCCGCAACCGGGTCGAATGTCAGGCCCTGGAGTACTGCGCCGGCGTGATGCCCACTGTGGTGCCCAGACTCCTGCACGCGGACCCGGACGTGCCCCTGTTCGTGATGGAATACCTGGGTCAGGAGTGCGTCGCATGGAAGACGCCTCTCGTGGAGGGCGACATCCAGCCGGCCATCGCCAGCAGCTCAGCCGAAGTGTTGGCGCAGCTGCACATCCACTCCTGGGGGAAGGAGGATCTGCGGCGGCAATTCGACACGCGTGACAATTTCCGCGCCCTGCGCATCGAGCCTTACCTGCTGACGACAGGGCGGCGCAATCCTGACCTGGACGCTCAGTTCCGCGAAGAAGCCGAGCGCCTCTACAACAGCGAGCAGGCTCTCGTGCACGGGGACTACAGCCCCAAGAACATCCTGGTTTCCTCCACGAGGATCGTCATCATCGACTGGGAGGTCGCGTGGTTCGGCGACCCGGTCTTTGACGCGGCGTTCCTGTTGTGCCACCTCTACCTCAACGCCTTCTACCACCGACGTCGGTTCGGTGATGACATCCTGCTGGCGCAGACGGCGCGCACCACGTATCTCGATGCTCTGGGGCAGGAGAGGGCGGCTCCGGTGCGGGAGCGGGTTGCCAGACTCCTGCTGATGCTCCTGCTGGCGCGCATCGACGGCAAGTCTCCTGTCGAGTACATCACACAGAAAGGGGACAAGACCCTCCTGCGAAGCTTCGCCGCCGGCATGCTCGCCGAGGGCTGCCTGGATTTCGAGGACATCGATCGCTCGTACAAGAAGCTGCTGGAGAAGGGATGAAGATTCAGAGGATTACGGGAAGGCAGGTCTTCGACTCGCGGGGAAATCCGACGGTAGAGGCGCAGGTCGTGCTCGAGGATGGCTCGTCGGTCATCGGGATCGCGCCGTCAGGGGCGTCTACCGGCAGCTCTGAAGCCCTCGAGCTGCGCGATGGCGACCCTGATCGTTTTGCCGGGAAGTCCGTTTTCCGCGCTGTCGACCACATCACCAGCGAGATCTCACCCTGTCTGCAGGGGCGGCAGGTGGCCGAGCAGCGGGCTCTCGACGAGCTCATGATCGAGCTGGATGGAACGAGAAATTTGTCCCGGCTCGGCGCCAACGCGGTGGTGGCGGTGTCGATGGCCCTGGCCAGGGCCGCTGCGCAGAGTCAGGGTTGGCAGCTCTACGAGTCTCTGGGAGGAGGCGCCGGCACCCTCCTGCCGCTGCCGGAGATCCAGATCATCGGTGGTGGCCTGCGAAAACGGATCGACATCCAGGACTTCATGGTCATCGCTATTGGCGCCGAGACCTATCGCCAGAGCCTGGAGATGACGTTCAACGTCTATCACCAGACCGGCCGGATCCTGCAGGAACGGGGCCAGCTGGCGGGCGTGGCTGACGAGGGTGGATTCTGGCCTCTCTTCGAGGCCAACGAGGATGTGCTGGGCGTGCTGGTCGAGGCCATCGAAGCGGCCGGGTACCGTCCGGGCCAAGACGTGGCCATCTCGCTGGATATCGCCGCCACCGATCTGTATCACGACGACGGCTACCGTCTCGCCCTCGAAGACCGGGTCTTCTCCAGCGCCGCCTTCGTGGAGATGATCGCCGGCTGGGTCGATCGCTACCCCATCGTCTCCCTGGAGGATCCCCTGGCCGAAGAGGACTGGCGAGGTTGGGAACTGGCGGCTACGAAACTCATGGACCGGGTGCAGCTGATCGGCGACGACCTGTTCACGACCAACACCGAACGAATTAGGAAGGGCATCGACCTCGGCGTGGCCAACGCGGTGTTGATCAAGCTCAATCAGATCGGAACCGTGAGCGCCACGATCGACGCCATCCGTTGCACGCAGGAGGCCGGGTGGGCGCCGGTGGTTTCAGCCAGGTCGGGAGAGACGGAGGACACCTTTATTGCCCACCTGGCGGTTGCCTTCGACTGCGGGCAGCTGAAGGTGGGCTCCTTCACGCGCAGCGAGCGCATGGCCAAGTGGAACGAAGTACTGAGAATCGAGGATCATCTGGGTGACCGTGCAAGGTTCGTCGGCGGGGAAGTCTTCCGCTAGCTTGGTGCCAATTCCCAGAGTTCTACGAACTCGCTGGCAGGATCCCGTTTGCGGCGCTTCGTCTTCGTTGAGGCCACCTTGACCTCGCGCCTCCTGCAGTCGACCAGCGAAAAGCGACCGCCTCGGTCGAGCTCGTCCTGGATGGGATGTGGTGCAGACGCATGGGCGGTCTGCTGGAGGGTGGAGAATAACAACACCAACCGTCCGCTAGCGGCGATGCGGCTGTGGGCACTCTCGAAGAAGCGTTCGAAGAGTGGCTCCTCGTAATAGATGGCCTGGTCGATCGGATTGCGGGGGACACCTCGGAGCCAGGGCGGATTGAAGACGATCAACTCCGGACGCTCGTGGTGGGTGCCGAACAGATCCGCTTCCCGCACATCCAGAACACCCGTCGGAGGTTGGCGGTCCAGCTCCCGCCGGACACTCTCGACGGCGTTGGGATTGGAGTCCGTGGCGATGACGCGGGCGAACTCCTGCTGCAGCAGCTGAAAGGCCAGGACCCCGCAGCCGGTACCGACATCGCAGGCTCGCCTGCGCGGCCCGCTGTACTGATGGAGCCACGTTTCGAACAGCTCCAGATGCGCAAATCGCGTCGGGAAGTAGGTGCCGTAAAAAGGAAAAAGGCGACGCTCGAGAACAGGGATCTGAATACCCTTCTGAAACCACTGCCACGAACTGTTGAGTCCCTGTACCTGGGGAAAAGGCAAGCGGAAGTCGGGCGTGTCGTCGTAGAGTTCACGGAACCAGCCGATCTCAGGGGCCTTGTCGAGATCGAGGCGATGGGACACCACCGGAGCCAACAGGTTCTGGGAGGCACGGTGATAGTCGCCGCGAAACTCCCTGTCGCTGGTGAAGTCCTGCCGGCCCCCGGGATGGGAATCTTCGAGCAGCCGCCGGAGGGCAGACAGGGTGTTCATGCCCGTACTGTAGAGATCGGCAACCAGGAGCTTCTCCCCGTCCACGAGCGCTCTTGCTGAGGTGTTCCAGTCCCGACTTCGATCGATGGAGACGGCGGGCAGGGATTCCGGTGTGGGCTCGGGACGATACACAATCAAAGTCCGAAGAGAGGAAAGGCGTGAAAGAAACCGATCTGCGAGATGGCGAAGTAGAACGACTGGCCACGGGGTTCAAGTTCGTCGAGGGACCGGTGTGGCACAAAGGCGGATACTGGTTGTTCAGCGACATTCCCGCCAATCGCATCAACAAGATCTCACCGCAAGGCACGCTGGAGACGTACCGTGAGCCTTCAGGAAACAGCAACGGCCTGACGATGGACTGCGCCGGACGACTGCTGGCGTGCGAACACGGCAATCGTCGGGTGTCGATCTCTGCCATCGGCGATGCCGAAGAAGTGCTCGTCGACTCGTACGACGGCAAGCACCTGAACAGTCCCAACGATGTCGTCGTGCATTCCAGTGGAGCGGTTTACTTCACCGACCCACCCTATGGTATCAAGCCTGAAGAAATGGAACAGGCCCACGCCGGAGTTTATCGCATAGATCCAGGGGGAGGGATCAAACTTCTCGTCGATGATTTCGAGAAGCCCAATGGTCTCGCCTTCTCACCTGATGAGTCCGTGCTCTACATCGATGACTCACACCGCCAGCACATCAGGGCGTTCGATGTCGCGGCAGATGGCTCGCTGCACAATGGCAGGGCTTTTGCCGACCTTTCATTCGATGGGGACGGTGTTCCGGATGGGATGAAAGTGGACGAGGATGGCAATGTGTATACCACCAACTCGCTTGGGATCTGGGTTCATGATGCCAAGGGCGAGTTCCTCGGTCTGTTGTCCGTCCCCGAGGTGCCCGCCAACTGCGCCTGGGGGGAGGACGGACAGACCCTGTTCATCACGGCCCGGACCTCGGTTTATCGCGTGCGCATGCACGTGCGTGGAATGGCGGTGGTCCAGTGAGAAGTTTCCACCACGCGCTTACAGCACCAGATCGTCGGTGGGCTCCCAGTCGCTGGTACGCGGGTCCCATCGCGTGCCGCACTTGTCACTGATCACCGTCCACTCGCCGGGGCTCAGGTTGCCCTGATGATGGTAGTTGAACCGTCGCAGGCCCGCCTCTTCGGCGGCGTCGAGCAACATCTTCAGGTCGCGCGCCGTCATGGGATCTCCGTCGTGCGGGAAGCGTCCCGTGTCGAGCCAGGGCACGATACGCTCCGGGTCGTCCACCGAGGCGATGGCGCGCCGTGTCTCCTGCTTGACGACTGCCTCGAAGAATTCAGGCGTCAAGGCACTCTCGAAGTCGAGCATGTCCTGCACACCGGGTAGCACGATACCGAACAGGGACTGCACGATCTCGAGCGTATCCGGCACGGTCAGGCCGGGGTTCCACTCGATGAGTGTCTGTGAGTAGCGGTAGACGGTACCCACGAAGCCGTCGAATCCGCGGTGGAAGAAGTAGTGCTTGGGCAACAGGAAGTCCATGAACTGAGCCAGCTCGACGAAGTCGTAGCCGCACAACGGCGCAAAGGCTGCCGAACGGGGGCCGCAGCCCATTCGCACCGGACGGCCGAGCTCGGCAGCCACGCCCTCACGGATGCGGCGGAAGTAACGGGTCACCGAATCGACGCGAAAGGACAGCCACGCCATCAGATCGGGATCGGCGCCGAGCATGCGATGAGCCCCAACGATCCCACCCCGGGCGTGGGTTCGAATGCGGCGGGAGTCGAGGTTGTGGAACAGGTGCAGCAGCCGATCTTTTGCCCCTACCATGGCGGCGTAATCGTAGCCCAGGTCGGCGGCCATGGGCGCCACCGATTCGGGCAGATCGTTGAAGAAGAAGGAGCGGTGATTCATGTGGTGAGGAGCCATCTCGTAGCCCCACTCGGGTCCATCCATGATCACACCGTCGGCCATGGGGAAGTGTTCCAGTGTGTCTACCATCCGTGCCACCCGTGAGGCCAGTGTCCTATCGTCGTGCAAGTGGTGGCCGGGCCCCCCGGGGCCGGCGCCGCCATCGGCATACATGAAGTAGACCTGCATGCCGCGGTCCTTCGTGGCGATCAGGGTCTTTTCCAGCAAGGCGCGCTTCTCAGGAAGCTTGTGCTCCGGTGGGGCCGGAGCTTCGACGCCGAGCCGCTCGTAGACGGCGGGGTTTGGATCATAGACAGGCGCCACCGGCTCGGCGGACGGCAGGGATTGGGCCTTCTGGGACAGCTTGGCCGTTCCGAACACGAGAGGCCCGAAGACCACCCCGTCCACGCCGCCCTCCTTCCAGGCGTCGAGGATACGCTCGTGGTCGTACATCACACCCTCGAGATCGCGCTGGATATCCATCCACAGTTTCATGCCACCGCCGCCTATGATGTGAAATCGTCAGTTTGGAAGGGGAAGGGTCCAATATTCGCCGAAATGCGAGTCGGCGCAAACAGGAGCATCGTCGCTATCTTCTCAAGTCCACAATGAGCACAACCAAGGAGTACAAGTGCGTCAGACAATCAGCACACCCGATGACCCGAGTCTGCAGGAGCTGTGCAGCGAGCTGCTCGAACTCAACGGCACAATGGAGGACGACGCGGCGTGGCCGGCGCGGCAGATCCGGCTCTGTGGCGAATATGGTGTCTTCGAGTGGTTCATCGGGGTCGAACACGGTGGCCAGGGCTGGAGCGATGCCGACACCACGCGCGGCTATCTCGTCATCAGCGAGGCGTGTCTGACGACGAGCTTCATCCTCACGCAGCTGACGGGGGCCTGCCGCCGAATCCAGGACACAGAAAACGAAGCACTCCGGCACCGGCTGCTTCCTGGCCTGCTCACCGGACGCCATCTGGCAACACTGGGCGTGTCGCATCTGACGACGAGCCGCCGGCACTTGAGCGGGCCGGCGATGCAGGCGCGGCAGACGGACATGGGGTTCGTACTCGACGGCTTCAGTGCCTGGGTCACGGGGTCTACCCAGGCCGACAGCGTCGTGATCGGCGCCGAGTTGCCGGATGGACGCCAGGTGCTGGTGGCGTTGCCCACGGATCGTGATGGCGTGTCGCGGCCCGCCGTTGCGTCGCTGGTGGCGTTGTCGGCCAGTCAGACGGGGCCGGTGCGCTGCGATGACGTGAAGATCACCACTGACGACCTGCTCGCCGGCCCGGTGGAGGATGTCCTGCTCAAGGGCAGCGGAGGAGGAGCCGGCGGCCTGCAGACGTCGACACTGGCCCTCGGTCTGACGCGAGCGGCGTTGCGATACACGGCAGGGGAGGCCGAACGCCGACCCGATCTGCAGGTGCCGGTCAACGCCTTGCGGGAGGAAGCGGAGAGACTGGTCGTGATGCTGCTCAGTGCTGCGGCGGGGGAGCCGGGCTCCGAGGGGCCATCGACTGTCCAGGCCTTGCGCGTGCGTGCCAACAGCCTCGTGCTGCGCGCGACACAGATGAGCCTGGCCGCCGCCAAGGGAGCCGGATACGCTTCCCATCACCCGGTGGGTCGTTGGTGTCGGGAGGCATTGTTCTTCCTGGTCTGGAGTTGCCCTCAGCCGGTGGTGGAAGAAAACCTGCGGGAGCTGGCAGGGCTGGCGGACGCGGTGGAGTAGGCGGATCGATCAGCCTTTCACCGCCCCCACGGTTATGCCCTTGGTGATCTGGTCCTGCAGAACGATGTAGCAGATCAGCGTCGGCAGCATGACGATGACGAGGCCCGCGAAAAGGGCACCGAAGTCGACTTCGTAGAACTGCACGAACTGCAACACGGCAATGCCAAGGGGCAACGTGCGCAGATGTGACGAGGACAGCAGCACCAGGGCGAGGATGTACTCGTTCCAGATGCTGATGAAGGTGAAGATGCCCACCGTCGTCAGCCCCGGCTTGGCCAGGGGCAGCATGACCCGCAAGAACAGCGAGAAGTGCCCGCAACCGTCCATGACACCGGCTTCCATGATCGTCGTCGGGATCGTGCGGAAGAAGGCGGTGAGAACGAAGACGGTGAAGGGAATACCGAAGGCGGCGTAGACGAGGATGATGCCCAGGTGGGTATCGAGTAGGCCCAGATGCTTGACGAGGAAGAAGAGGGGGACGAGGCCGAGAAAAATGGGGAACATCAATCCAGCGAGAAAGCCGTAGTAGAGCAGGTTCTGGCCGGGGAAGCGGTATTTCGCCAGGGAATAGCTGGCCATGGCGCCGAGGAACAGCTGCAGGAGGAGGGTCGATATGGTCACGAAGATCGAGTTCCAGAAGAAATCCCCGATCTGTGCCTCGTTCCAGGCTTCGACGAAGTTGTCGAGTTTCCATTCTACCGGCAACGCCCAGGCGGAGGCGAAGAGTTCGCTCGTCGATTTGAAGGCCGTATAACCGAGCCAGACCATGGGAAACACGACGATGACGCCATAGACGACGAATATGCCCTGCGTGATCGCGCGGCGAGCGTTCTGGCCGAGTCCCTCGAGAGAGCTGTTGGACATCAGAACTCGACGGCTTCGCGCCGCTGGATCCACAACGACAGCATGGCCAGCGAGAAGGTGATGAGGAACAGGGTCATGGCGATGGTCGTGGCATAGCCGAACTTTCCGAGTTCGAAGGCGTTCTCGTAGATGTAGGTGGCCAATGTTTCGGTGGCGCGGTCTGGCCCGCCGTCCGTCATGATGCGGACGAGGTCGAAAGTGCCGAAGCCGTTGAGCAGCAGGAATACGACGGTCACCTTCATCATCTCCGACAACAGAGGGAAGGTGACGTGGCGGAAGGACTGCCACTCGCCGGCTCCGTCGATCTTGCAGGCGTCGTAATAATCCTCCGGGATGCCCTCGATGGCCGACACGTAGAGGACCATGTAGAAGCCCACGGCTGCCCAGACCTTGACGGCGACGATGCAGGCGCGGGCCCAGCCCGGCTCGCCGAGCCACGACGGCAGGTCGGAGAAGCCGAAGAGCCGCAGGAAGTTGGACAGAATTCCGAACTCCGGGTTCAGGGCGAACCACCACAACACGGCGATGGCGACCTGGGAGATCAGATTCGGGAAGAAGTAGGTGACGCGGAAGAAGCGGGCGCCGGCAACGAGCCGACGCGTGACGGAGACGGCAAAGTAGAGGGCCATACACGGCACGATGACGCCGGTGAGCACAGTGAAGAAGAAGGTGTTGTAGAGCGACTTCCAGAAGAAGGGATCGCCGATCATCTTGGCGAAATTGCCGAGGCCTACGAACTCCATATTCAGAGTCACGCCGCGCCATTTGACGAAACTGACGCCAAAAGCCAGCGCATAGGGCACCACGAGAAAAGTGATGTAGAAGAGCAGTGCCGGAAGGATGAAGAGGACGGCAACGCGCCAGTTTCTTTGCAGGATCATCGGGTTTGTTCGTGGGCGCTCGGCGTGAGAGGATGACCGGGAATGGGGGAGAGCCTGCGTGCCGTGTTGGGAAGTGTGACTGACAGCCGTTGGGAGT
>JAYZCA010000243.1:0-23844 GCA_036339235.1 Candidatus Latescibacterota bacterium
CTCACGGTCTGGAAGACGCTGAGCAGATCATGGAAGCCATCCTGCCGCCGCGACAGTATCTTCAGGCCCAGGTTCAGTTTGGCGCAGGCGCGCTCCTGGCGACTCTCCGAATTGTCCGTAAGTGATTGGTGCGACACGTCTTGACCCTATTATGGGTGGTCTGTATGTTGGCCCATCCGATGTTAAGGTAGTGCACCCCACGGGTGCCTGCCGCCCTCCCTTTCTCGGACATTCCTGCCGCCTTGGCGGTCAAAATTCCATGAATTTACGTTTGCTTTCAGCCTCGTGCACCCTCGTTGGCGGCCTCGTGCTCTCTGTCCTGTTGCCTGCGGCCTCGGCACATGCCGACGCAGAGGACGATTTCAAACTGGCCCGCAATCTGTTTCGCAATGACGGCGACTACGCCACGTCGGCAACCTTGTTCGCCGGTTTCATCCGCGATTACCCGGGCAACCCCCACTTGGCGGAGGCCAGATTGCTGCTGGCCCGGTCCTTCGCCCGCAGTCGGCGGTGTGTGGACGCAGTGCCTGCCTTTGAAAGCTTCTACGATCAGTACTCCGACCACCTGGACGCTGCCGAGGCCCGCCGGGAACGGGCCGATTGTCTGACGATTCTGGGCGAATTCAGCCGCGCTGCCTCTGGTCTTGAGGAGGTGCAGCGGCTATACAGTGAGAGTCCGTTTGCCGCCGGCGCCCTGCTGGGAGCCGCATCCAACTTCGCCCGCGCCGGGGACCTGCCCAACGCCGTGCGCGCCTACGACAAGCTGCTGACCAACTACGCCTCCAAGCCCGAGGCCCGCCGTGGCCGCTATCGTTTGGCGCAGCTGCGGTTTGCTGCTGGCGACGCCACGTCGGCACTGACGCTGCTGGCTTCCATCTCGCAGTCGGCACCACGCAGCGACGAGGCACGCGACGCCCTGCTGCTGTCTGGCAACATCGATCTCGTCCTCAATCACGCCACCGGTGCCGAGGCCACCTTCGACCGCCTGCACGAGACTTTCGCCGGCAGCGCCCACAGCGACAGCGCCCACCTGGACCTGGCCGGCTTTTATATGGGTGGGGCGCGTTACAACGACGCCATCGCCGGGTACGAGCGGGCCATCGAGGCGATCCGGAACGACACTCTGGCGGCACGAGCCTGTCTCGGCCATGCCGATGCCCTGCGCCTGACGGGGCAGGCCGCCGAGTCCCTGTCCGAGTATAGTGAGCTCGTCGCCAGCGGCTCGCCGGTGCGCGAGCCGGCGCGACTGGGGCAGGCCATCGCTCTGGGCCAGACCGGTCGCTTCGGCGCCGCCGTGGGCATCTTCCTTCAGCTTGTAAAGGCACCCTCCGGAGGACCACCGTCGTCGGTGGCCGTCGCTGCGGTCCGTGAACTTGGCGCACTCTACCGTCGCCAGGGGGACCTGCCCCGCGCCAGCTCCTGGTTCCGGCGGTATCTCGACGACGGCGAACGCTACGGCGCCACCTTCCCCGAGTCGGCCGCCGAGCGCGATCTGGTGCGCCTGCAGCTGGCCCAGGTTCTCGACGCCAGTGGGTATCACGACGACGCCGTACGCCGGTTCGGCAACCTCAGCCGCAGTCTCGGCCCGCTTGCGGGTGAAGCTCAGTATGGCCTGGCCGTCGCCTATGAGGGCGCCGGTTCCCGGCGTCTCGCCATCGGCGAGTACGACGCCTTCCTCGAGCGTTATCCCGGCAACCCACGCGCCGCGCAGGTACGGCAACGGATCGAATATCTGCGGGAGTACACGATCGTCGACGCCGACCGTCTGGCGCGCGCGCTGCAGCAGATCTACGTCGATGAGCTGTCGGGCACGGCACGGCAACAGTCCCGGCTGCAGGCGGCGCGTGCCCTGCGCGATCACCAGGACTTTGACAGCGCCGTGCGCGCCTGGGAGACGTATGTCGGGGCCTACCCGAACGACGCGACGACGGCGGAGGCCCAGTTCTACCTGGCCGACTGTCTCTACCGGCTGTCGAGACAGCGGCAGCTGGAAGGAAATGAAGCCGCCGCTGACTCGCTGCATGCGCTGGCGCTGCAGGAGGATCGTATTCTCGCCGCTGCCGATGCCGGTCGCTGGTCGCGGCTGGCCCGTCTGCGGCAGGTCGAGTCCACGGCGGCAACGATGTCCGACACCGCGCGCAGCCGCGTGCTGGAAACCGGCTACAGCGGCTTTCTCTTGGACCACCCGCTCAGTGACGAAACCGCCGACGGCCGGGCTCGGGCGCTGTTGGGTCTGGCAGACTCCCGACGCCTGTCGGCGGCGGCAGACTCGACGAAACTGGGTAAGGCTGACCAGGCCTACAGCCAGATGTTGACAGAGGCCCCCGTGTCGCCACTTGCTCCCCGGGCCCGCTTCGGTCGCGCCGTCGTCGCCCTCGAGCGCAGCATGACCGCCGCTGCCATCGACTCCCTGTCGACGTTGTTGCCGACCCTGCCCGGTACGAGTCTGCAACCCGAGGCACTGGCGGCGCTCGGAGTCGCTCTGGCTCGCGCCGGACGCCACGGCGAGGCGGCGACGCGCCTCGGCGAACTGCTGCTGGCGTTTCCCGATTACGAGGGACGCCGCATCGCCCAGGAACTGCTTGGCGACACCTACCTGGCCCTCGGCGACGCCGACCGCGCTGCCGAGCTGTTTGCCACCCTCGCCGCGTCCGATCCTCAAGGGGACGTTGACGGCTCGCTGCGGCGACGTCTGGCGCGGGCGCAGCAGTTGCGGGGAAACCCCGGAGCGGCGCTCATCATCTACGATCGCTTGTTGGTGGAAGGCGCCGATGCCGCAGACAGCCTGCAGGTGGCGCGTGGGCGCGTGCTGGCGGGGCTCGGTCGTGAGGAGGAGGCCGTCGCGGCTTTCGGCCAGGTCCAACGAGGCGCCCTGCTGCCGGAGGCGCAATTGGGAGCCGCGGATCTGCACTTCGCTGCCGGTCGGTTCGAACCGGCGGCGGCGGCCTACGCGCCGCTGCTGAACGGCGACATCGATGCCGGTGTGATGGGTCGCGCCGTCGCCTGCCTGTACGAGCTGGGGCGTGTCGATGAAGCCGAGGAGATGGCCGACCGGCACCGCAAGCTCTTCGGCAAAGAGGGCGTGTGGCCGTATCTGTTCCGCCTGTACGAAGGCCGCTACCTGTTGGCCCGGCGGGAGTACGACAAGGCGCAGAAGGTTTTCGAGAGCGTCGCCGAGGATGCCGCCGACCGCTTGGCGACCGCCGATGTGGGTTCCGGCGTGCCCGTCATCATGCGGCGGATGGCGGCCGACCCGGTCAGTTCCGGCGTTTTCTTCGGCGCCACGGCCCAGTGGGAGAAGATGCGGGCCGAGCCCACGGAGGAGGGCACGGCGAAGGCCCTGCAGGCACAGGCAAACTTCGCCGCCCAGTACCCCGACTCGCCCTTTGCCGCCGACATCCACATGCGGCTCGCCGAGTTCCACCTCGCCCTCGGCCATTTGCGGCCGGCAGCCGGGGCGTTCCGCCGTGTGGCCGATGGCGCCCACAGCACGCTGACACAAAAGCAGGAGGCTGTGTGGCAATTGGAACAGTGTTACTCCAAGCTATTCGAGTGGGATGAGGCACTGAAGATATCGCGGCGGATCCAGACCGAATTCCCAGCGCACCCAAAAACCTCTTACTTGCAACTCGAGATCGGGTACATTCTGAAGGAGATGGGCCAGCACGCCGAGGCCATTGCGGCCTTGACGAAGGTGCTGGAGTGGGCTGAAGGTGAGGATGCTGCCGAGGCGCGGCTCTACATCGGTCAGTCATACCAGCACACCGGCGACTACCGAAAGGCGATCCACGCGTTTTACAAGGTTGCCTTTTACGGCGCCGGCGCCAGCACCCAGTGGATCAACACCGCAGACTTCCAGCGAGCCCGCTGCCACGAAAAACTGGGTGAATTCGATACGGCCCGAAATATCTACCAGCGCATCATCCTGCGGGATGGTGGCGGCAGCGAGTTGGGCCGGTTCGCCCGCCAAAGTATTGATCTGCTGCCCTCGTCCCCGGACGGGATGATGGCGTCTCCCTAGCCGAGGGCCGAGCCATGGATATCAGCTTGTTGCGCCGAGTGCCGTTGTTTGAGGTCCTGAAAGATGACGATCTCGAGGCCATCGCACGCGTCACGATCACCCGTTCATACGACAAGGACCAGGTCATCATCCTCGCCGAAGAGGAGGGCGACGCGTTGTTTATCATCGCCGATGGTCAGGTGAAGGTCAGCATCGTTTCGGAGGACGGTCGCGAGGTGATCCTGTCCCTGCTCGGGGAGGGTGCCGTGTTCGGCGAACTGTCCCTGCTGGACGGCAAGCCCCGCTCTGCCAACGTCGTGGCCACGCAGGACACGGAACTCTACATGGTGCGGCGCGCTGATTTCCTGCAGCTGATCTACACGGTTCCGCAGATCGCTGTGGGCCTGCTTGCGGAGCTCGCAGCACGTCTGCGAAAGACGGACCGTAAGATCGAGGGCCTGGCGCTGCTCGACGTGACAAGCCGCATTTCGGAGACCCTGTTGCAGCTGGCCGACGAACAGGGCTCGGAGACAACGTTTGGCGTCTCCCTGGAGGAGCGACCCACACACCAGCAACTGGCGAGCATGTCCGGCACCACGCGCGAGACGGTGTCACGCGTGCTCAAGCGACTCGAAGGCCAGGGATACATCTCGTCGGAGGGCCGGTCGATAACGATCCTCCGCGAGGAGCACCGAAAGAGTTGAGTCTGCCGGCGCCATGGCTGCACGCGACAACCGCTTCCTGCTGCTGACCCAAGACCCTCGGCTGGTCGATGCCTGCACCGCTGCGCTGCAGGATCAGCCGGTCGAAGTTGTCCCTGTGCGCGAGGCCGGGCCCTTGCCGGCGCTGCTGGGTCGTCGCGTCGATGGCGTGTTCGTCGATCTCAACCTGCCCGATCTCACCCTGCAGGCCGCCGCTGACGAACTGGCCCAGCGCCGCGAGTTGCCCACGATCATCCTGAGCCAGGGATCCACCGACGTCTGGGACCGCATCTCTCGTGGCAGCCCTCTGGAGAAGGTTGTCGCCGTGCCCATCGACACCGCCGAGCTCACCTCGGCGGTCGACGGGTTGCTCGAGCGCAGCCGTTTCCTGCACGAACGGTTGGTCGGTACGTCGAGCGCGATGCAGGAGATCCGCGAGCAGATCCTGCTGGTGGGCCCCACACCGATGACGGTGCTGATCACCGGAGAGTCGGGTACCGGCAAAGATGTCGTCGCCCGCGCCCTCCATCACTACAGCGGTCGCGACGGCGCCCCCTTCCTGCCCATCAACTGTGCCGCCATCCCCGAAAACCTGCTCGAGAACGAACTGTTCGGTCACGAGAAGGGAGCTTTTACCGATGCCCGGGCGCAGACTCGGGGCATTTTTGAGCAAGCCGACGGCGGCACTGTCTTCCTCGACGAGATCGGTGAGATGGCACTTTCGGCGCAGGTGCGCCTGCTGCGCGTTCTCGAGGAGCGCCGTGTCACCCGCATCGGCGGTGAAGGTTCGATGGCGGTGGATGTACGCGTGCTGGCGGCCAGCAACAAGGACCTGCTCACGGCCGTATCCCGCGGCGAATTTCGCCGGGATCTCTACTACCGACTCAAGGTCGTAGAGTTGCCGTTGCCGCCATTGCGTGAGCGCCGCCAAGACATTCCCCAGCTGCTGCAGCACTACATCGACCTGCTGACGCACGACCGGCGCGGCGCGCGCTTCGAAGGGGTGTCGGCGGAGGCCATGGATCTGCTGCAGCAGTACGACTGGCCGGGTAATGTGCGGGAACTGCGCAATCTCGTGGAACATTTCGTCTTCCTCGGACCACGAGGCCCCGTAGGTCCGCAGGATGTGATCCCCCACCTCGATTCGCCCCCCACCGCAGGTCGTCATCTGCCGATGGCGACGCACAAGACGCCGGACCAGTCGGAACGCGAGCTCATTTACTTTGCCCTGCTGGACCTGAAGCGTGAGGTGGCCGAACTGCGGCGCCTGTTTGAAGATCGCGACGTCGATTCGACCAAGCCGTTGGCGCGACCGATCTATACGATGGACGACGAGACCGAAGTGGCGCCCGCCTCCGATACCCGCTGGGCAGGGGATGGCAATAGCTCCACGACCTCGTTGAAGGATCTGGAACGCGACGCCATCGTGCGTGCCCTGGAAACCGTCGACCACAACCGGCGCAAGGCGGCCGAACTTCTCGGCATCGGTGAGCGCACCCTCTACCGCAAGATCGACGAATACGGATTGAAATGATCGCACGTCAGGCTCTTGCGGTCATCCTGCTGATGGCCACTCTCGACGTGGCGCCGGCGACGGCACATCAGGACGCAGCCGGCGTCGCCCGCCTCGAGGAATTGAGCCGTGCCTTTCGCTCTGTCTACGAACGTATCGCCCCCGCCGTCGTCCTCATCCGGACATCGGGGGAGATGGAACGGCGCCTGCCTCGTTTCCACCCGCGCATCGACCCAGAAGACGACGGCCAGTTCAATGGCCTGGGATCCGGCGTCATCGTGTCGGAGGACGGCTACATCCTTTCCAACCATCACGTCATTCGCAATGCCGACTCCATCGAGGTCACCCTCCACGACCGGCGCCGGTTGCCGGCCCGCATCGTCGGCGTCGACTCCCTCATCGACATCGCGCTGCTCAAAGTCGAGGCTCACGGCCTGCCGACGGCGCCACTGGGCCGCTCAGAAGAATTGCAGATCGGCCAATGGGTGCTGGCCATCGGCTTTCCCCTGGACATGGGTTCGACATTAACACACGGCATCGTCAGCGCCCTGGGTCGCCAGGCGGATGTGATCCATGAGGACGGCAACATCGAGAGCTTCATTCAGACGAACGCCGTGATCAACCCGGGCAATTCGGGCGGTCCGCTTCTCGACCTGCGGGGACGGATCGTGGGCATCAACACGGCGATCTCGACCAAGACCGGATTCTTTATAGGTTATGGTCTGGCCGTGCCGATCGACCTGGCGCACGAGGCGATGGACGACTTCCTCGAGTACGGCCGCGTCGTTCGCGGGTACCTCGGCATCACGATGCTGGAGGTCAACGCACGGCTGGTACGCCAGGAGAGTCTCGGCTTGGAACCGCCACGTGGTGTCTTCATCGACAGCATCTACTCGGACACACCCGCCGCTCGCAGCGATCTCACCCGGGGCGACGTGGTATTGTCGATCGATGGCCAGTCGGTGAACGAGCCCAACGAGGTGCAGACGCTGATCTACGGACGCGACCCGGGCGAGTCCCTCGTCCTCGTCATCCACCGCGCCGGCGTTAGTCAAACCCAGACCATCGAGGTCGTGCTCGGCGAACGCGAGCAGGACCGCGTTCTGGCACGGGGTCACCGGCGTGTCGAGCAACTGGGTCTGACCGTGGCAGCCCTCGACGTCGAGCGAGCCCGTGACCTGGGATTCACCGACGACGTGGCGCGTCAGCTCGGCCTGGAAGACAACCGCCACGTCGTCGTCGTCGTCGACATCGACCCGCGCAGTCCAGCGGAGGAGCGCGGCATTCGCGTCGACGATGTCATCACCGAGATCGATCGGTCAGCGATCGAGTCCCTTGATGAGTTCGTGCGGTCCGTGTCCGACCTCGAGCCCGGCAAATCCGCTCTGTTCTGGTTCTGGCGTCGCGATCTGGGTGTCGACGTGCGGTCCCTGCCGATTCGCCTGACCCGGTGACCGGGTTGGCCCAACCGGCACTCAACGGTACGAACGCGCTGCTCCTGATCGGTGCGGAAGATATCTCTCTTGTGGTCAACAAAATAGAATTTGACCGCGCCGCTTTCCCAGAAGATCTGGCGCTCTGACGACAGGAACCGGCCCGCTTACCATCGACCTGCTGCGACAACTCGACGGGTTGGCGGGTCGGCAACTGCTGCGCCGGGTGGAGGAACTGGGGTCAAGCCTCAAGCTCTGGCAGGTTCTGGAGCGACCTGCGCCGTGACTTCCCGGCCGACCTTTGTCGTGCCGCGGTTTCTCTCCACGAGTCGCGTCTGGCAGCTCGTGCCAAGTTCGGCGAACAGGCAGCGGTCATGTTCTTCGACTCCGAGGCCCTGCAGATGGCCAGCGGCGCTCCCTTCGCCACGCACCGCGCCTCTCGCTTCGTCGAGGGTGAACCGGTGGCGGACGTGACCTGCGGCATCGGCGGCGACTGCCTCGCCCTGGCCCGGCGTGGCCCGGTGGCGGCCTGCGACCTGGATCCAGCACGGGTCTGGATGACGCAGCGTAACGCCGAGATCGCCGGCGTCGGTGGCCGGATCGTCGTCACCCGCGCCGACGCGCGGGCGCCGGCGGCACGCTGCCCGGCGCTGTTTGCCGACCCGGCGAGGCGCAACGAGGCGGGACGTCGTGTGCACCGAGGCTCCGACTACTCTCCTGCCCTCGATCAAATCGTCGCCTTGCGTGATCGCCTCACGAGCCTGGCGGTGAAGGTCAGCCCTGCCCTCGACGAGGCCCGGTTGCCACCGTCGGTGGACGAGGTCGAGTACGTCTCCTGGCGCAGTCAATGTCGCGAGGCGGTGTTGTGGTTCGGCGCCGCGGCGAGGGTGCGGCGGCGGGCGACGGTGATCGACGGTGGCGCGCTGCTTTGGGATGAAACCAGTCCGCCCCGCGTCGAGGTGGGCCCCCCCGGTGCCTTCCTCTATGACCCGGATCCGGCGGTCGTCCGCTCCCATCTGGTGGGGCTGCTGGCGCACCGGTTGGACGCCACTCTGGTGACCGAGCAGGTCGCCTACCTGACGTCGGCGACGGAGAAGACGACACCCTTCGCCCGGTGTTTCCGGGTGCTGGCACAGGTTCCCTTCGGCGTGCGGCGTCTGCGGCAGCGGCTCGACGGCGAGGGTTGGCGTGCGACGGAAATCCTGCGCCGCCGGTTTCCGGTGGATCCACCCGACCTGGCGCGCGACCTGAGGGGTGCGGGCCACGTCGGCGACCAGGCGGTGTCGCTGTTGTGCACCCGGGTGGACGACCGGCCGGTTGTGTTCATTTGCGATCCGCGCTGACATTGGGGATTTTCTCTGCAGGTGCTTGCGGTCTCCTCAACCTCGATTGACAACCTCATGAGAAAGAAACTGATCATCGGTTCCGTCGTCGCCGCCCTCGGCGTCATCGCTCTGATGGTGCTCGGCGTTCGGCAGTCGTCGGCTCGACATATGACTCTCGACGACCTGCTGCTCCAGTCTGCCGAGCAGATCTCGGGTCGTCGGATCCAGCTGGCGGGGTGTACGGTTGTACCGGGTACCATCGAGTGGGACGAGTACCGCCATCGCCCCGTTTTCCAGATCACCGACGGCGAGCGTTTGCTGGAGGTGCGTTACACGGGCAACGCGGTCCTGCCCGACACCTTCCAGGATCGGGCGCAACTGGTGATGGAGGGGCGTTTCGTTCCGGAGCGGGATCGCTTCGAGGCCGAGGTGGTCATGGCCAAGTGCCCGTCGAAGTACGAGGGCCAGAACTACGACGACTATCGCACCGCTCAGGGGACTGAGGCAAACACGGCGACGGGGAGCTGAAACGGCTCGATGGTTGACATCGGCTATTTCGCTCTCTGCCTGGCGCTGACCGCCGCGGGATATGCGGTCTTCGCTTCTCTGGTGGGTGCCCAACGACGTCACGAAGGACTGATCCGCTCGGGTGAAAACGCGGCACTGGCGCTGTGCGGACTCTACACGGTCGCCACACTCGGTCTGTGGTATGCGATCTTCACGCATGACTTCGAGTTACAGTACGTGGCGCAGAACACGAGCCTCGCCATGCCCACACAATACGTGCTGGCCTCGCTCTGGGGCGGTCAGAGCGGCTCGATCCTGTTCTGGGGCTGGGTCCTGTCGATCTACACCGCCGCCACGGTTTTGTTTAACCGGCACCGTTACCGGGCGCTGATGCCCTACGCGGTGGCGGTGCTGACGGGGTCCTGCTTCTTCTTCGTCGTGCTCAACATCTTCGCCGCCGACCCCTTCGTACGCCTGCCCTTTACGCCGCTGGACGGCAGCGGTCTGAACCCCATCCTGCAGCATCCCTACATGGCCATCCATCCGCCGCTGCTCTACGCCGGGATGATCGGCATGACAGTGCCTTTCGCCTTCGGCATCGCCGCTCTGGCGGCACGTCAGCTCGACAACACCTGGCTGCACGCCATGCGCCGCTGGCTGCTGATCCCGTGGACTTTCCTCGGTGGCGGTCTACTGTTGGGCGGCAAGTGGGCCTACGTCGAATTGGGCTGGGGTGGGTACTGGGGGTGGGACCCGGTGGAGAATGCCTCCCTCATGCCGTGGCTGGCGGCGACGGCCCTTCTGCACTCGGTGATGATCCAGGAGCGCAAGGGCATGTTGAAAGTGTGGAATATGGTGCTGCTGTTCTTCACCTTCGGCATGACGATCTTCGGCACGTTCCTGACGCGGTCCGGCATCGTGTCGTCCGTCCACGCCTTCGCGCAGTCCAACGTGGGTACCTACTTCGTCGTCTACCTGTTCCTCATCATCGCCGGCTCGACGCTGCTGCTGTGGCGGCGGCGGCCGGACCTGCGGGCGGAGACCCACCTCGAGTCCTTCGCCTCACGCGAGAGCGCCTTCCTGTTCAATAACTGGATCCTGCTGGCCCTGCTGTTCGCCGTGCTCTGGGGCACCTTGTTCCCCGTGATTTCCGAGGCGTTGACGGGTGAGAAGATCACCGTGGGCGCCCCGTTTTTTAATCAGGTCAGCACCCCCATGGGGCTCATCCTCATATTCCTTACCGGCGCCGGGCCCCTGTTCGCCTGGCGGCGTACCTCCAAGGAGGGATTCCGCCGCAACTTCGGTGTCCCCGCCATCTGCGCCGGCGTCACCCTGATCTCGGTGGCCGCCTTCGGTGTCGTCGACTTCTACGCGCTCATGTCGCTGACTCTGTGCGGCTTCGCGGCGGGCGCCATCGTCCTCGAGTATTCCCGTGGCATCGCGGCGCGCCGACGCACATCGGCCGAGTCCACCCCTGTCGCCTTCTACAGGCTGCTGACCAAGAGCCGGCGTCGGTATGGCGGGTACCTCGTGCATGTAGCCATGCTGACGCTATTCGTCGGCTTCACGGGCAACGCCTTCAGTGTCGAGCGTGAGGTCGTTCTTCAACGCGGAGAGTCGGCCAGTATCGGGGACTACACGGTCACTTTCCAGACGCTGGCCGTCGGCGATGACGACAGCAAGGCTGTGTCGGCCGCGGCGTTGACCCTGGAACGCGAGGGCCGCTTCCTGGCGACGCTGATACCCGAACGCCACTTCTACAAGAAAGCGCAGCAGAACACGACGGAAGTCTCCATCTACACTCGCTGGTTCGAGGACTTCTACATCATCCTCGTCGGTTCCGCCGACGACGGCGCCTCGGCAAAGTTTCAGGTCTACATCAACCCTCTCGTCGGCTGCGTCTGGTGGGGAGCGGCGCTGTTCGTCATCAGCTCGTTGTGGACCATTTGGCCATCGGCTCGGGACCGGCGCATGGCGCGCCTCGACCGCGAGTCATCGGTGGGGACCTGGGAACCGGCCTTGGCGGGCGTCCCCTCGTGAGGAGTCCGTGGCGCTGGCTCGTCATCGGCCTTCTGACGACGGCTACGCCGGGTGTGTCGGCAACGCCTTCTGAACAGATCAAGAACGTCGCCAGCGACCTGGTCTGCCTGTGCGGTACCTGCAACCGCGAGTCGCTGTCTACCTGTCTGTGCGGATTTGCCACCACCGAAAGGGACGCGATCGGCGACCTGCTCGGTGCCGGCCAGACGCGGCAGCAGATCGTCGATGGTTATGTTGATCGCTTCGGCCCCATGGGACTGGCCAACCCACCGGAGGGTTACGACGTGGTCTGGATCGTGCCCTTCGTCATGCTCGGCGTCGGCGTCTTTGCCGTGCGTCAGGTTCTCGTCTACTGGCACAGAGATCGCCCCGGGGCAGAAGCAACTGCACCGGCAGCGCGGGCGACCGAGGCCGGGGACTACGATGACCGTCTGCGACGCGACCTAGACGACTTCGAGGCCTGATGCCGTCGGTCCTCATTCCCTCCGCCTGCCTGGCTCTGCTCGGTGTTTTCCTGGTCGCCGTCGGCCATCCCATCCTGACCCACCGGCACGCCTGGCGGCGGGCAACTGGAGCGCGGCGGCGGCGGCTGGAACTGACGGAACGCAAGGAGCAGCTCTACGCTTCCATCAAGGAGTTGGAGTTCGACCACAGCCTTGGGAAGATCTCGCCGCAGGACTATGACGCGGTGCGGGGCGGACTCGAAGTCCAAGCCGTCGACGTCCTGCGTAATCTGGACGGACTTGAGGTTGGCGGCGGCGACCTCGACGACCGCATCGAAGCCGACATCACCTCCCATCGCCGGCCTGACTCGTCGACTGCACAACCCGCAGCGCGGACCGCCGAACCCCATGCCCACGCGTTTTGCCACAAATGCGGCGAGCAACGCACCCCCGAATTCCGCTTCTGCCCGTACTGCGGCCAGTCCTTCGCGGCCACGGCGCCATGACCCGCGCGCATCCGTCGCGCCTGGCGTGGCAGGTGGCGGTGGTCACCTTTTTTTCCATGGGATCACTGGCGGCCGAAACCGTGTCCGGTTACGTCCTAGAAGCGCAGACCCAACAGCACCTGGCTGAGGTCGAGGTCGCATTCCTCGTAGCGGGCGAAAACGGCCTTGCCGAGATGGTCCGGCACAGCACTGATGAGAAAGGGGTCTTCTCCTTCTCCGGGCCCTTTCTTGCCGCCGGCACCCCCTTCGCCTTGGTGGCGCACTACGGAGGTCTTGAGTACGCCACGGAAACGCTGCTGGTGGGTGGACAGGATCAGGTCATCATCGAAGTCTTCGAAGACGACCAAGACGTCGACCAGATCCAGATCGACGGCCATCACCTGTTTCTCGCGGTGACGCCGACCAGGATCGACGTTGCGCAACTGATCCACGTCGACAACCTCGGCGCTTCGACCTACATGGGCCACGCCTTCGGCGAAGAGCGTCATGTCCTTCAATTGCAGGTACCCGAAGGCAATCTGGCGCTGCAGGGACACTCGGGCCAGGTCCTGCGAGCCGGGCCGACGCGGCTGTTCACCAACAGCCCCCTGCCGCCAGGTCGGTCGCAGGTGACCTTCACGATTCAGCTCGACGGCGAAAAATTCGGCGGCGATTACCAGCATGAGGTCCTCTATCCGACAAGCCGCCTCGAGCTGTTCCTGCAACCGACAGACATAGAGCTTCCTTCCAGCGTCTTTCAGGACCTCGGCGAGGTCCACCTGCAGGGCAAGGGGTATCGGCACTATCGAGTGCGGGACCTGAGCCCGGGTCGCAAGGTGTCGATTCCCCTACCCTACACGCGGCCTCTTCGCTGGTCACTGAAGTGGGTGATGCTCGTATTGGCATCGGTGATGATGCCGGCGGCGATCGCCCTGGCGCGGTCGGCGGGGTCGCCCGAGGGCAAACGCTCAGTGGACGCCGAACGGCGGATCGTGATCGCCCAACTGGCCGGCATCGACGATCGCCTCGAGACAGCGACAGGCACCGAGACGGTGGATCTGCGCCGGCAACGCCGGCAGCTGAAGGAAGGTGTTGTCCTGCTCTATCGTCAGCTCGCCGACGGCGGCAGCTGAGACGCAGAGGCGGCACTTGGACCTGCGCCTGGAGGGAGTGCACAAGCGCTTCGGCATCGCCGTGGCGCTGACCGATGTCGATTTGGCCATCGGCGTCGACACCCACTTGCTGCTGGTCGGCACCAACGGTGCGGGCAAGACGACGCTGCTGCGACTGTTGGCCGGTCTCACCGGTCCGTCCGAAGGACGGGTGACGATCGGTGGTCAGGATCCGCGTCGATCGACTCAGCAACGCGCCCGACTGGGCCTGTTGTCGCACCAGACGTTGCTCTATGACGATCTCACGGCGGCGGAAAACCTCACCTTCTTCGCCGGGCTCTACGGTTTGGGTGCGGACGCGGTGGACGCGGCGCTGGCCGACGTCGACCTGCACGACCATGGCGACGCCCGCGTCGGCGGTTTCTCACGCGGCATGAAACAACGCCTGGCCCTGGCGCGCGCCACACTGCATGCGCCGGAAGTGCTGCTCCTCGACGAGCCCTTTACGGGACTGGACCGGCCTTCGGCGCGGGCTCTGTCGGCACGCCTTCAACAACGCACCGCATCGACGTGCGTATCCTCCGTTCTGGTGACGCACAACGTCGAGGCGGCGGCCGGGCTGGTGAACCGTATCATCGTTCTGCGCGGTGGCCGCATCGTCTGTGACGAACCCTGGACAGCCGGCGACGGGCCGCGACTGCAAGCGCTGTGCGACCACCATCAGGAGGGGCAGAGTTGAGCAGAGCCATTCCGGGAACCTGGGGCCACGCTCGAATCCTGTTGCGCAAGGACCTGGTCGCCGAGTGGCGCACCAAGGAACGCCTGAGCCCGATGGTGTTCTTCGTCCTCCTCGTCCTGCTGGTCTACAACTTCGCCTTTGAACTGGGTGGCGCGGCGCTGTGGGAGATCGGCCCTGGCGTACTGTGGTCGTCCTTCGTCTTTGCCAGTCTCTTCGGCCTGCAGCGCACCTTCGCCGCCGAGAGCGACAACGACTGCCTCGACGCGTTGTTGGCGGCCCCGGTCGAACGGGGGGCGCTGTATCTGGCCAAGATGGTGGGCAACGTCCTGTTCCTGCTCGGTGTCGAGTTGCTCACCTTGCCGCTGTTCGGGCTCTTCTTTAATCTCACTGCCGGCCTCTATCTGTTACCGCTGCTCGTCGTGTTCCTTTTGGGGTCGGCGAGTGTGGCCTCCGTGGGAACCCTGTTCGCCGCCATGACCGGTCATTCACGATTGCGCGAGTTTCTCCTACCCCTCCTCGTGCTCCCCGTATTGATCCCGGCGCTCATCTCCTGCGTGGCCGCCACAGGTGTGATCCTGGCGGCGGGTGTACCCGGACGCAACCCGCCTTTGTGGCCGGCGGAATTGACCGTGCATGTGGGCATGCTCGGCTTGTTTGCCGTCGTGTTCACGACGTTGTCTTGGATGTTGTTCGATTTCGTCATCGAAGAATGACCCCGCCGTCATGACACGACTCCTCTACCTCATCGTCACCGTCACCATGCTGAGTGCCGTGGGCGCCGTGTTTCTCCTCGCTCCGACGGAGAAGCAGATGGGCGACGTGCAGCGCATTTTCTACTTCCATGTGGCCTCGGCGCTAGCTGCCGGTGTGGCCTATCTCCTCGTGTTCGTCAGTAGCGTCTGGTATCTGCGTACGCGCGATGATCGCTGGGACCGATTCGCCGGGGTCAGCGCCGAGCTTGGCGTCCTGTTCTCAGCCTTCGTGCTTTTCAGCGGCCCCTTGTGGGCACGGCCGATCTGGGGCGTGTTCTGGCGTTGGGAACCGCGGCTCACGACGATGTTGATCACCTTTACGATCTACGTGGCCTACCTGATGGTCCGTTCGTACGGCGCTCCGGGTGAGCGGACCCAGCGCTTCGCCGCCGTCGTCGGCATCGTCGCCTTCGTCAACGTGCCGCTGGTGCACTACTCAATTAACATGTGGGCCGCCGATCAGCAACTGCATCCGCCGAAGGTCGAACTGGCTCCCGTCATGCAGCAGACCAAATTCCTATGTTATTTCGCCTTCGCATGTCTGTTCGCGTTGCTCATGCGACTGCGGCTCAGCCAGGAGCATCTGGCGGCACGGTTGCAGGCGTTGCTGCGAATGACGGCGCATCGGTAACGAGAGGGCCCGTGGAACCCGGATTGATCTATCTGACCATTGCCTACAGCGGTTTTTTTGTGGCTCTGGCCGGCTATTTGTATCGCATCGTACGCCGCGACGCCGCGTTGCAGGCGTCGGTCAAAGCCCTCGAGGCACGGGCGGCAGCGAACACGGACGAGGGTTGACAGTTGTCTCGGTTTTTGGCAACGCTATATTCACACCTCCTTTCGCGATCCGGGAGTCGCCGATTCGATGATTGAGATGGAAGTCCAGCGGGTGCAGGTTTCGTCACGGGCCTACCACCGAGTCGTACTGCGCGCCAAGGAGGGAGATGCGAACCTGCATATCGTCATCGGCCCGGCCGAAGCCCGTGCGATCTCGATGGCGCACCGCGGACAGAAGCCGACCCGGCCGCTGAGTTACGACATGGCCCGCGCCCTACTCGATGAGGCGGGGGCGCGCATCGAGCAGGTCGCCATCATCGACCTGCAGGACGGCATCTACTACGCCGAGATTCGACTGCTCGATGAAGATGGTCACAAACGTGTCGTCGATTCGCGTCCGAGCGATGCCATCGCCCTTGCGCTGCGCACCGACGCACCGATCTTTGCCGATGAGTCCGTGCTGGAGGACGGGGAGGACGATTGGGACGAAGAGATCGGACTGGCGGCGGAGTTGACCGTGCTGGGCGAGCAGGTTGAGCCGCCATCCGGGTCTGTGACCCTTGACGAACTGCTGGCTGAGTCCATGCATCCCCTGACCAAGCGCGAAGAACTCGAAAAGCGATTACACCAAGCGGTGGCCGAAGAAGCCTACGAGGAGGCCGCCCGTCTGCGCGATCTGCTCGCTCTTATGGCCAAAGACTAAAACCGGATATCGCGATCGCCATGACCGAAAACCGCAGCATGCCGCGCAAGCGCAGAGCGCTGGTGGAAGTGACCGTGGTGAAGGTGAGTCCCTACCTGCGGGCTGAAAAGCCGCTCATGTGGCTCAGCGAAAAGGAGGCTGCAGAGCCGCGGCTATTGCCTATCGCCGTCGGTGAGTTCGAGGCTGCCGCCATTCAGATGCAGTTGAGCGGCGAGCGCCCCCTGCGGCCCATCTCCTATGACCTGTTCGCCTCGTTCCTCGACGAGCTGTCGGTGCCCGTGCGCCGGGTCGTCATCCATTCCGTCGAAGGCCAGGTGTTCCACGCGGTGTCCATCGTCGAACACGAGGGCCGGCTGCGCGAAATCGACTGTCGTCCTTCCGACGGCGTCGCCCTCGCCCTGCGCACCGACGCGCCGATATTTATCACTGGCGAGTTGCTCGACTTGGCGGGTCTTTCCAGTGCCCCCGAGGGTGCCGACCTGGACCGTACCATCAGCCGCTTCTATGAGCTGGAACCCCAGATTCTCGGGGACACTGCCGCCGAAGACGCCGCCATCGATGCCGATGTGACGGTAGCGACTCCCGAAGCCGAGCCGCCAGACCACCTGTCCCACCTGCAGCACAAGCTCGAGCAGGCCGTCATCTGCGAGGAGTATGAGGAAGCGGCCATGCTGCGCGACGAGATCGAACGCGTCAAGGACGCCCAGACCTGACCCTGCTCCCGACCGTAAAATCAACGTACCGCCTGCTGGCGGTATTCGTCGTCGCGCTGCTGCTCAACTGCGCCGGCGAGGACCCCCGTTTTTCCACCCCGGCCACGACTTTCCGTACCTACCGCAGTGCCCTGGCCGCGGGCGACGCAGAGACTTCCTGGTCCTGCCTGAGCACGGGGTATCGACGGCTCGAATATGGCGAGGATCCCGGGCTCTGGACGGCCCACCTCAAGCGCGACGGGCGCGATGAGAGTCGACAGATTCGGCGCCTCGAAATCAGCCAGGAAACACTCATCAACGAGCGGGTCGCTTTTGTGCAGTTCGACCCGTCCACCGTCGAAGCAGGTCATGCGCCCTTCTTCTATTTCCTGCACGAGACGGATGGATGGAAGATCACGACACATCTGGACAGTCTGTTCCGCCTAGAGCTGGAAGGCGCCATCGATCGTGGCGAATTCCACCTACCCGTCCTGCGCCGCTGACGTGGCTGGAGGACTCGGCCGATCGACCGATACTACTAAGGTGAGCAACTTCGTGGGATCTTCCGTTTTCAGGCCTGGCCTGACGGCGATGCGCCGCCTCCTCGGCTGCTTGTGTGTCCTGCTGTCGCTGACCACAATCGGTTGTGGCCTGCGGACGATTCCGCCCATTCGCTATCTCCCCATTCTAGGCAAGGAGAAGCAGGTCTCGACGACGGACGTGCTGGTACGGGCACTGAACGATCGGGATGTGTCGATGCGCGCCGAAGCCGTGGAACTGCTCGGCTTGCTGGCCACCTCCCCCGACGGGGGCACGCGCAAGGAGGTCGCATCCGTGCTTGGGTCAGCCCTCAGCGACGTCGACCCTGGCCTGCGCTTGCAGGTGGTGGAAGAATTGGGACGTATGGACCCGAAATTGGCCAACAAATTCCTCAACCGAGCCCTGAGGGATCCCAATCCCTTCGTTCGTAGCATGGTACTGCAGGTGCTGGAAGCGCGGGAGAAGCAGCGGTTGAATCCGCAACCGGCCACCACCCAGGCCGCGGTTCCCTGAGGCCAACAGGATTTCTTGACTTCGTAGTGCCTCGTCGTTACATTGGCGGCGCCTGAACGAAGACGCTGTAGCAGGGCACTCGTTCGCCGTAACTCATTGTTCTACAATGGTTTTTGGGGTTTTTGAGTGTGGCGATCTGTCGCGTGACTGACTCGATCAGTCTCCATCCCACGACAGGCCGGAACCCCCCGATTCGGGCCTCCGAAACCTTCGCCCCCGACTCCCTACATCGCCTCGTGAGAGGGTCTCGGAAGCGGATGGTGATTGCACCCCAGGATCGCCACACTCAACATTTTTCGGGACAGAAGCAGTTCGACGTCAGCGTCGGACTGCTTCTTTCTTTGACCTCGACTTTTTGACCACTACTCCCTCTCACCAGCGCATCTGTATGGTCGTCTTCGGTGACCTGCGCTTCGACTTCCGGGTCTACCGCGAGGCACGTGCCCTGGCCGACGCCGGCTACGCGGTCAGCCTCGTGGCCTCCAACTTCGTCTCCGGAGCGCTGCCGCCGCTGTGGTCGGCCTTCGAATTGCATCTGATCCCGATCGATCGCCGTCGTTCCTTGCGTGCCAGCTACCCCCGCTTCTGGCGCCACGCCGCCCGCAGCGCCCAGACGGCATGCGCTGATGTGTATCACGCCCACGACCTGGATGCGTTGTGGCCTGCCGCTCGGGCGGCACGACGACGCGGCGTACCTCTGGTTTACGATTCCCATGAATTGTTTGCAGGCCAGTCCTCCCTCGTCGGGCGTCCCGCGATTCGCGGATTCTGGGAGTGGTGGGAGCGTCGTCTGCTGCGACGGGTCGATCGGGTGATGACGGTAAGTGACGCCATCGCCGCAGACCTGCATCGGCGCTACGATCTGGACACGCTTCCCACAGTGGTCCGCAATCTGCCGCCGTGGCGCGAGCCGGTCGTCGACTCACCTCTGCGGGTAGCCCTCGACCTGGCCGACGACCCACAGCCGCTGGCTTTGTACCAGGGCGGCTTTCTGACCGACAACGGCCTGACGGAGGTGATCGACGCCATGCGTCTTATCGATCATGGCCGCCTCGTCCTGCTCGGTGGCGGGCCGACAGAGGCCGCTCTGCGGGATCAGGTCGCCAGCGCCGGCCTGCAGGCTCGTGTCCGCTTCCTGCCACGAGTACCGTTCCCGGAGCTGCACCAGTGGACCTGTGGCGCCGATTTCGGGGTCTGCGTAATCAAGCCCACAGGGGACAGTTTCGCCTGGTCGCTGCCGAACAAATTGTTCGAATATTTCGTCGGCGGTCTGCCGGTGCTGGCCGGCGACACGCCCCAGATTCGCCAGGTGATTGTCGACACCGGGGCGGGGGTCCTCACCGACCCGCGAAATCCGGCTGCTATCGCCGAGGCCTTGCGGAGTCTGTACGCCGATGTCGAAGGCCGATCGCAATTGGCCGCCGCCGCCCGGCAGGCTGCCCACAACTACTGTTGGGAGGCGGAGGCGCCTCGACTGCTGGCGCTCTACGACTCGTTATGATACCACCCTCCCCGCGCTTGTCGCTGGTCGTGCCCACCTTCAAGGCGCCACAACGGCTGCGAGCGCTGCTGCGCAGCGTCGCGAGCCAGGCGGTCGATGCGTCGCTGGCCGAGGTGATCGTCGTCGACGACGGCACACCCGGGTTCGAGCCGGCCGCCTGGGAGAGGATGGCCGGCGACTTCGCTCTGACCGTCGTCCATCTGGAGCGCAACGGCGGACGGGCGGTGGCACGCAACGCCGGAATCCAGGTCGCTCGGGGGGACATCGTCGTCTTTCTTGACGGCGACATGACGGTGGAACCCGGCTTCATGGAAGCCCACGACGCTTTCCATACGCTTCATGACGGTGCCGTTGCCGTGGGGGCTATACGCTGGGCCCCGGAAGTCCCCGACACTCCCTTCATGCGGTACGCAGGCAGCCGCGGCGTCGGTCGTTTCGGGGCCGGGCCGGTGCCGTACCGGTGTTTCGTCACCGGCAACTCTTCGGTGCAGCGCCGGACCCTCATCGATGTGGGCAGCTTTGACGAGGGCTTCTCGACGTACGGCGGGGAAGATCTGGAACTCGGCTACCGGCTGCACCAGGCTGGCCTCGTCGTCCATCACGAGCCGGCGGCGATATCCTTGCACTGGGGCTGGAAGGGCCTGCACGGCATGCGCGAGGCGATGGCGACCTATGGCGCCGGCTCGTTGCCCCTGCTGCTGGATCGTCACCCTGAGCTGGTCGATGTACTGCATCTCGACTTCCTGCGGCAGCCCTGGTGGCACCCGCAGCGCTGGGCTCTGGCGGCCGCACTGTGGTCCGTCGTCCAGTCCCCGGTTTGCCGCTTCGTCCAGCTTGGGGAGGCCATGGGTTACGTCCCGTCGTTGTGTTTCGACTACCTGTGGTGGTGTGAGCGCACGCGAGCCTACCTGCGAGCATCGGCGGCGAGAGTTGATGAAGGGGTGGTGTGACTTGTATGTTCCAGACACGGTGTTTCCAAGGATGAATTCGAGGTTGAATGAGGAGGGTGAGGGACCATGCGCTGGATGACAGCACTCTGTCTGATTCTGGTTATCGCCGCTGCCAATACACCCGCGAGCGCCGATGAGGACGGGAGTACGATCTGGGGTGAAGACCGCAGGAGTACGCTGCGAGCGATGAAGAAGGTGCAGCGAGCCCTGGGCGTGAAATCGTGTCTGCACTGTCATGTAAAAAAGGATGGCAGGATGGACTACGAGATCGAGACCGCGCACAAGGGGATCGCGCGGCAGATGTTCTTCGCTTTCACCGACACCCTGGTCAGCGCCGGTGCGGCGAGCGTGGAGATTCCCCATCACGGGAAGACGGTCCGTATCGCCGCCGTGCGCAAGACAAAGGGGGAGGACGCCGGGATCCACTTGACCGTCGTGGTGCCGGCGGAGAAGGAAGGGGAATCGGCGCGAACCGTGACGGCTCGTGTCGATCTGCCCGGCAAGGACCAGACGATCGAATGCAACACCTGCCACGCCGGCAAACTGCACTTCGTCACGGGGGGGTAACCACGGCGCCCTACCCGACGCTGCGCCAGGTTCTGCTGCTGGGCTTCGTCGCCTTTCCCGTCGCCCAGTTTCTCATCTACCCCGTCGTCGGTGAAACCTCACCGTACGTGGGACTGGTGGCTGCGGAGTTGTTTCTGCTGTGGATGGCAGTACTGGCGTTGCGCCTGCGCCGCTGGATCCCGGAAGACGTGTTGCTGCTCAACGCGGTGCCGCTGCGCGCCCTGTGGGCGGCCCTGCTGGCCGCGGCGGGGGCGGCGTTGCTGGTCTCCCAGTTCGATCTCGTATGGAGCGCGGCCCTCGAGGCGGTATCGTGGGACCCACCGCTGTATCTGCAGCAATTGCGGGTGCGAATCCAGTTGATCGATGACCTGCCGTCGGCGCTGCTTGTCACCATCGCCGTCGTCCTCGTCCCCGCCCTGTGCGAAGAGACCTTCTTCCGCGGGTTTGTGTTTACCGGTCTGCGCTATCACCATGGACCGGTGACGGCCATCGTTGGCTCGGCACTGCTGTTCGCCGCCGCCCACCTCAACCCGTGGCAGTTTCCGGCCCTCTTTCTTCTGGGTCTCTTCCACGCCGCCCTCGTCCACTGGACCCACAGTCTCTACCCGGCGATGGTTGGGCATGCGGTCAACAACGCCTTGTCAGTGACGGCCGTGAATCTGCGTGTCACCACCGGTTGGGATGTTCTGGGCGCCGCCGAATCCCTGCCTCTCTTCGTCCTCATCGGCGCCGGGGTGGCGCTGTCCGTGGGCATCCGGTCGCTGCGCCGGGCACCGCCCATCATGCCGATTCTGTCTCCCTACACCCGACCGGCGCCGGCCGATGGCCCATCCGCAGCCTGGCACTAATCGGGTAGCCCTGGGCCATTAGACGGCGCTGGCGAGTGAGAGGTCGCTTCTACTGCCGCCACAGGATGCAGCACAACCAGCGCCGCAGCCATTCATCCTGGCGCACGAGGGCGACCTTCACCTCGCTGAGTTGGAAGCAGACGATCCAGCCACGGACGATCGGTCGTAACGTTTCGATCAGCCGGTCCAGGCGCCAGCCCCGAGCCTGACGACACAGGGAGCAAATACGACCCTGGAGTCGGCGCAGCGACTGCGGGGCGACTTTCAATTTCCGACTCGTCGTGACGGTGTGCCCCAGAAATTTGCGAGCCCAGGGGCGCGCCACGGCGCTCTTCTCCCGATTGATTGGTAGGCGCTGGCCGTTTGGACAGAAAGCTCTCCACCAAAGTCATCACCCATTTGCCCGCCCGTCTCGACTCGCCGGATCAATCGCGCCATCTGCTTGTCCTTCACCCGGTCGAAGAAACGCTCCAAATCCAGATCCACCACCCAATCATACCCGGCCAGGATGTGTTCCTGGGCGCGCTGTATCGCTTCCAGCAATTCCTGACGGATCCGGTCCCACTACGTTTGACAATACGCCTTCAACTCGTCAAAGGTTACTCCGTCGATGCCTGGCGCACCGCTATTGCGCACCACGCGTTGATAGACTGCCGTCACATTCTCACGGCGTACCACTGCCTCCATCGATTCCAGAGCCCCGTCCCTTCGGCGGTGCCACCGCCTATCCTCCGGGGACGCTCCAGCCTCTCAGCCTTCTTGCCTGCGGGTCTGCTTCAGACATCGAACTGCCGCTCCGGTTCGGCTCTGCGTGTTCGGCCTTTCGCCGCTGTGCGCAAGCAGCTGCCATGGCCTCAGCTAACTGCCGCCTTCCCGCTGCATCCATGCCATGCGGTTGCTGTTCGGCTGGGAGTTCCCACCACCAGGGTCTCCGGGGGGACTTCCACCCCCCTGGTCACTTGCCGATCGGCTTTCGCCTCACAGTTATCCGACGTCGGCGCGCCATGCCCGGCGCACACAAAAAAGGCCCGACAGGGATCTCTGCCGGGCCGCTCTGTGTACGTGAGCTTGTTCTCAAGCGGCGAGTTTGTCTTTCAGCATCTGCAGGACACGTTCCTTACCGACGAGGACGACGAAACTGCCGAAACGCGGCCCCCGCTCCTGGCCGAGAACGACCTCATAGAAGCTCCGGAAGATGTCCTTCGGCTCGGCGCCGGTCTCACGCGCCACGTCGAAGGGGATCGATTGCAACTGCGACTCGTCCACCGTGTCGCTCGCTGCCAATGCCTTCTGGACGCGAATCAACAAGGCGCGCTCGTCGTCGCTGGGGTCGCGGAACTGCTTGCCAGGCAGCACCTGCTCGCGGTAATACGACAGCCCCTTGTGCACGAGGGCCGCCAGCACCTCTGGGAATCGCTCTACATCTGGATCGTAGCGCCGCAGGTACTCCTTCAGCAGATCCTCATCGTCAGAGCCCAATGCCGAGATCAGGTTGGTGACGACAGTGAAGTTGACACTGGCGTTGTACTCGAGCACATCCCGTCCCCCGCCAAAGACATGCCACAAGGGCTGCGACGGACGCTCCACCTCAGCTATCTCCGGCCACTTGCGCAGCGACTCGAGATAGTTGTCCATCGCCTTGGGCACCACGTCCCAGTAGAGACGCTTTGCCCGTTTCGGGTTTTGGTACAGATAGAACAGCA
>JAYZCA010000244.1:0-5594 GCA_036339235.1 Candidatus Latescibacterota bacterium
CCCGCGCCCACACTCGGCGCTTGACCAGGAGGCTTCGGTGACCGCCACCGCTATGGCCCCTAGCCCGGATGCCGAACGCTACGCAGCCGCGCTCGAGGAGCTGCTCGAGCAAGTCGAAGAAGACGACCACATCCTCGCCGCCATTCTCTGCGGCAGCCTCTCGCATGATGTCGTCTGGGAGAAGTCCGACATCGACCTGGTGCTCGTCTGCGACGACGACTGCAAGAAGACCAAGACCCACAGCGTCGCCCGGTCGCCGACAACATCAACATCACACTACGGTCACCCCGAGAGACGACTTCAAGAAGGGTGTCGCGAAGGCCGGGAGGAACACCATCGGCCACTCGGGTTTCGCCAAGGCCCGCCTGCTCTACACCCGCGAACCTTTGGCGAGCTGGACCTGGTCCTCTCCCTCCAGTCTCGATCGGCCCTGACGTCGTGTCGCATGGTGTCTGCCACTGCATTCGGAGTACCACGTGACCAGCTCCACGCATCTCGACGTCGGCGGTCGTACGACTACATCAGCGCGCCAATCGCCTTGACCACGGCGTCAGCAAGGACATCGTTGCCGAATTCCGTCATGTGGCATCCGTCTTCCTTGAGACATTTGGTAAAGTCGTTGCACACAATGGCGTTGTGCAAGTCGTTTACAGGTAGTCCTTCACTCTGCGCTATTTCGAGAGCAGCGGCATTGTATGTCGCAATCTCAGCCCCCTCTTTGATCGGCCACTGAGCCATGGGTTTCCCCGGCTCACTCGCGTAGAGCGGAGTGGTGGTGGCCCATATCATCTTTGGTTTCCTGAGTTCCTTGACTTTATCAATAAACCGTCGCAGGCAGAGACGGTACTGGGGGAGAAGAATTTGGTGATCTCCGTCAGGTTGGAGAGAGGCATCGTGGATGCCAAAGTTGACATGGATCAAATCCGGCTCCTGGGCCGCCACCCATTCCTGAAAATGGTCGAGGGCCCAAAGGCTATGTCGGCAATTCTGGGTCGGCCCCCACACCTCCGCCCCATGACACTTTTGCGCCACCAGCTGCTGATATCCCATCCGGATCGAGTCGCCAATTAACACAACTTTCATATCATCGTGCCTCCTCGCAGTTGTCGCTATCTGTTTGTTCTCCGCGGACATGACGTCTAATCCGCGGCTGGCCTGTGCAGATTCCGCCTGTCGGGTGCCCATGGACGCCGGATCGCCCCGTCCCGGTCGTGAACTGTCCTCCTCCTCAAGAGCTTCAACAACGACGGCGGGCCGGTGGACCGAGTCAAGAGATCACTCGGATGGCTGTGGTTGATAGCTCTATCCCGGGCTCTACTCGAGCGCGCGTATGTGGGCGCCTCGTGATGCCTGGCCATGGCGCTGCTCGCGCCTCTTGGCAGTCCCTGCCATTCAGCTTATGCTTCCGATTCTCAGGTGAGAGTTGGTCCGACTCAGGCGCCGCCGAAAATCGATGGGAGATTGGCAAGGAAGAGTGATCGGGGCTGCAGCCTTAGCTCTTTTCATACACCTGACACATTTGCGAATGGGAGTTGAATCGTGAAACCGACCAAGGCCCTGGCCAACGCCGCTGCAACAGGCGACCTGAAGACGATGCGTTCAATGCTGAAAACGGACGGTTCACTGGCCCTGGACTGGCAGCCGATCATGGACGCCTGCCTGGCCGGCCAGCCTGAGGCGGTGGTCGTGCTGCTTGAGAACGGCGCCGATCCGAACGTGAAATCCAAGTCGGCACACCAGTACCGGCCGCTGCACCGTACGGTGGAATACAAGAAGACGATGCCCAAGCACGACGGACATCAGCGCACGGTCGACGCGCTGCTGGAGGCCGGCGCCGATCCGTTGATGCAGGGCAGCTACTGGTGCATCAGCGCCATCGCCCTGTGCGCCACAGGAGACTCGCGCGAGTTCCTGCCGGCCCTGTTGGGCAAGGCGCCCAGGCAGCGGGACATCTTCCACGCGTCCGTGCTTGGTGAGGCCGTCCGCGTGCGCGCCCTGCTGAAAAAGGACAAGGAGCTGGCGGTGACACCCGACAAAGGCACTCGTATCTGGACGTCGGAGCATGGGTGGACACCCATGATGTACTGCGCGAGGTCTCATGTGGGGGTAACGGACGAGAACAAAGCGGGGGCGCTGGCGGAGGTTGCCCAAACCCTCATCGACCATGGCGCCAGCCCCGAGGCTTGCGTGGACATGGCGCTGGGGAATCTGGCGGTGCTGAAGACTCTCCTCGATGCGGGCGGCAAGATCGCCGACGACGACACGCTGAATCATGCAGCCAGCGATGGACACTTTGAGGGGCTCGAGATGCTCATGGAGTACGGGACTGCTCTCGATGGCACCCGCGGCACCGATCACCACGGCGGCTACACGCCACTGGGTTGCGCCGTCTCATGTCGCAGCATCCAAGGCGCCAGCTGGTTTCTCGAGAAGGGGCAGAGCCCCAATGAGATCGGCAGTAAAGACCGGGAAAACGGCCTGCACGTTGCCGTGCACTACGGAGCCAGTGAAAAGATGCTCAAGCTCCTTCTCGACCATGGGGCGAAACTCAACCAGAAGGATAGCCAGGGGCGCACGCCGCTGGTCCGGGCGCGAGAGAAGAAGCACGAGAAGGCCATCGCCTTTCTCGAGGCTGAAGGGGCCACGGCCTGAGCGCGTCCATACGCCAAATCAGGCCTCACCCTCACGCGAGCGCTGCTGCAGCTCGTAGAGCGAAGCCACTTTGTCTTTGTACTGCGGGATCGGGAACGACGTAATGTTAAACCGCGCCACTTTCGCTGGCTCGCCGCGCACCAGGCGCACGTGGACGTCGTGCTTCGCCGTCATGGGGCCGCAGTACACGGGGAAGGCATCGGCGGCCCGGTAGCTGAGGATCAGAGTCCGCCGCGGCCGCTCAGACGTATTCGGCTCCGACGCGTGTGGCGCCAGTCCGTGCATGAAGATCGCCGTGCCCGCGGGCCCCTCGATCAGGGCCGCCTGGGGGTCGTCCATCGCTTCGGTCACCCGCCCCTGGAAATAGCCGTCGCGAGTGTGGTCCATGACGACGCCCTCGTGCCCGCCCGGCACGATCTTCAGCGCGCCGTTGCCGGCGTCCGTGTCATCCAGATAAAACAGCACAGCCAGCGAGTCGGTGTTGGTCAGCGGGTAGTACGACAGGTCCTGGTGCCACTCCACAACCGAGCCGACCTCGGCCGGCTTCATGTTCAGCTTGCTGTAGTGGAACAACAGATTCGGCCCGATCAGTTGCTCCACACCGTCGAGCAGCTCGTCGGAATCCGCCAGTGCCCGCGCCTGCGGGTAATGGGTGCAGGGCTCGTACAGACGCCGCACCACGGCGCCGTCCGGCTCCATCTCCATGCGCTCGGCGTCGTGGTTGGCGTGGGTGCTGCCGGCGATCACCCCCTCGGCCTCACGCAGCAGCTCCTCGACCGTGTGGGCGTCGAGGAAGCCCGGACAGACGGTGAACCCGTGGCGATGGAATTGCTCGATCTGTTCCTCTGTCAGCATGGCGGTCTCCTGTTGTCGAAGCCGTGCTCGCGCGCTGCAACCAGCTGGGCGACGTGAGGACGCGCCCCCTCCGTGAAGGCTGGCCTCCGCGCGTTGCAGCCGGAAAAGAGCATTATTGTAAGTGCGAGGTAAAGGGGGCGCGCTAACCTATACCCTCGTCGTCGCCGTGGCGCCACCAGATGGCGTCGTCGGGTGCGCTCGGATCGGCAGCCAAGGCGAAGCCGTGGTCACCCGGTATCCGGCGATTGCCGTCGCCGTCCGCAGGGATGTAGAGAAAGAGGGTCACCGCAACGCGCTGCCACCAACGCGACGACTCGCCGGGGTGGCCACATCGTGCACGTTGTCCCGCACCCGGGCGGCCATGTAGAACAGCGAGTTGAGCATCTTGGCTCAGGTGCCTGTGCCGGGGCGCTACTGATCCCAGCAACCTTCCAAGTACGCCTCGCGGGTGAACAGCTTCCGGCGTTCCGGGCCGGCCCGCTCCATCCATGCGGCCGGGATCTCCTGGGTGAAGCGGTGCGGCGGTCCGACCTCCTTGAAGATGTCGATATTGAAGATGCGATAGGGCTGGGGGGAATCGGCGGGCTTTTCCTCCACCGCGTGAAAAATGCGGGCATTGATGTACACCATGCTGCCGGGGGGCAGAGCGAGGCGCGTCTCTTCTAGCGTGCGCCCGACCTCGGCGTCAAACTCCCCCGCCAGCATCCTCTCGGGAGTGGCCTCTTGGGTCGGTGCGACCCGGTGGCTTCCTGCGATCACCTTGAGGTTGCGGTCGCCGAGCGTGAAGCCATTGAGATAGTAGAGCACCTGGATGTAGTAGCGGCCGCGCTCGGCAAGATTGACGGGATTGTCATGCTTCCAGTGATGATGGTCCTGGTGGTAGGGGATCTCCGCAGCGCCCCTTGGCGCGAGGTTGAGGGCGGAATGGCAGAAGTGGAAATCGTTGTCGATGGTGGTCTGCAGCAGGGTGGAAATAAAAGGGTCGTCGATGAGTCGGTCGCCGCCAGGGCCGCGATCGTTCCAAGGCCGGGCAAAGTAGGCTGTCGCTCCGTCCCCCTGGCCATCCAAACCTCGGATGTACTCGCTCACAGGTTCGAGCCGCGCGATTTCTTCGATAATGCTCTCTCTGGCCTCATCGGTGAAGACATCGGGATAGACGATGTAGCCATCGCTGTGAAAGGAGTCGATGTCTGCCGGCGATGGGCCCGAGAGGCGGAACAGAGATTCAGGCCTGCTTTTCATTGAATCCAGGTGGATTGAAGGAGGTTGGGCAGGTCGGAATGCGCCCGCTGCCGCTTGGTGCTGGTGCATGGAATGGTGCGCGACTGGTGCCTCACACGCTTGTCCAAGTTAACACAAAGCAGAGCGCAATTCTAACGGCAGTTAGCCGCGCTCAGTCGCTCGCCCTGCCATCGCCAATTCTGCCGTCTTCGCGGGCTCGATCGCCTTATATTTTCCCTGTTGCCGCAACCCGCCTCCTCGAAGAAGCTCACAGCGGGAACGGCCGGGCAGCACACAGTCCCACAACCACCGGAGGACCATCAGGTGACCATCAGGTGCCTCCTGGCGGAGCTCGTGCAGCTGACCGACGGCCTCACCTGGCATCCGCAGCGCTATCGACCGATCTTCGGCTTCGGGTAGCCGGGTAGCCTGGTGCTGGAAGACGACACCATCGTCACCATCACCGGCGCCTCGTTGGGTGACAACGGCGACCCGCGCCGGGCGGCCGCGATTTGCTGGCGGCTGAGTGAAGCGCTTGGGGACCCACGTGCAGGTGAATTCGTCGGTCTTCAGCCGTCGAAGGTCCGTAGGAAACTGCCGGCACCTGCATCCGGGAGGGCCACGATCACACACAGAAAAGGAACCAGATGGCTATCGTCGAGTCCCACGCCCACCTCTACTCCGAGGACGAGCAGCGCTACCCCACCGCCGACAACCCCAGCCGCCCACCGGCGGGCACCGGTACGGTCGAGCACCTCGAGCGCATGCGGGAGGAAGTGGGCATCACCCATGTCGTAGCGGTGCAGACCTTCAGCTTCTACGGCCACGACAACGGCCTGGTCGCCGACTCCGTAGCCGCCCACCCC
>JAYZCA010000245.1:0-24399 GCA_036339235.1 Candidatus Latescibacterota bacterium
GCGCCCCCGGTGAGTACCTGGGCAAGGGCGACCCGAAGATCGTCCTCGCCTTGCCCACGTGGTGTCTGTTCGCCGGTTATCTCTACCTGCGCGGCGTGAGTGGCCGCCACGGCAGCCGTCTCACGTGGATGGTCATCGTCGCCTTCATTATCGCCGTCCTCAACTACATGGCGGTACCTCACCGCTTCGACGAATCGCCGCCGGAGCCGCCGGTTTCCGCGAAAGCGTCCTAATAGAGCTGCCGAATCTGTGCGGCCAGCGGTGCATGCGTGTCATCGGCATCGTAGATCGTATCTATCAGCGCCAGGATCTGCCGCCTCGGCGGCACGGTGGGCACGGGGATGTGTCCGTTCGAATCCCTTGCTTACCAGGTGGGCGCCCTCATCGGGACGGTGCCGCAGGAACGCTTTGATCGCGGCCACGGCGCACATCAGCGCGCTGTGCGTGGCCGACCACGTTTCGGACGACTGGAACGACCCCGGCGGATGGACAGCCTCCGGGTCGTGATCCGCTGACAGGATCCCCAGGTCGACCCACCAGAACAGCGGCAGACCTGCGACTCGGAAGAATATGAGTCGTTGCGTCGAGTGCACGCCGATTAGGGGATCGGTGCGCAGCGCTTCTACCTCTCCCACCCGCGTCAGATGCGTGGCCCGGCAGGCATCACCGAAATCTGCAACGGCCACTGTCCACTGCAGGTCGATGTCGCTGTAGTCATCGGCGGAGCCGGCGGCGAGGGATCCTCGCAGGTAGCAGGTACTGCCCGTTAGAGCTTGCTGCAACGCGTCGACGACGGCTGTCACGATCCGAGTACGTTGCGTCACGTCGAGTTCGTCATGGTGTCCCGGTTTGTCGTGGCATCCCTGCCGTGGTGGGGCTATACTGCGTGCCATGTTCGGAATCTACGCGACCAACCCTGACGAGTCTCTGTGCGCGTCTATCGCCTGGACTCTGTGGACCGAAGGGCGCCTGGCGACCGATCTGTTGCAGGGGGCCCTGCCGGGCATCGAGCACAGCGTATACTGGACACCACCGTTCTACTACTTCGTCCTGGCTGGCTGGCAGGGATTGTTCGGGCCGGACCTGCTCTCCGTACGTTCGTTGTCCTTGGTTCTGGGCCTCGCCCTTATCATCATACTCTGGCAGAGACGCCGTAGCGTTGGCGCCCCAGCGTGGACGGCATGCGGCCTAATCCTTTTCGATCCCGCGTTGCAGCGCGCAGCATCGATGGGTCGTATGGATATGCTGGCCATCACCCTCACGGTGGGCTCGCTGACGGTTCTCGAGGTATGCCGTGGTAGGGGACGGGACATCGGTGCCGGCATGCTGGCTGCTGCCGCGTGCCTGACCCATCCGCTGGGTGCCGCCGCGATGGCATCCGCGGGTCTCACGAGTCTGTTGCGAGGGCGTCGGCCGCTGTTGCTGTTCCTCTGCGGCGGTGCGCCGCTGCTGCTGGCCTGGGGGCTCTACATCGCCGTCGATGTCGACACCTTCGTGGCCCAGATGCAGCTCCAGCTGGAGGTGAAGGCGGGGCGGGCACGCTCGCCCCTCGACAATCTGCAACGTGTCGCCGAATTCTCCGGGAACGTCGCGCCGCTGATGCTGGCCTCCTTCCTCGGGGGCATGGCCGGCCTGATCGCGGGACGACGGGAGCTGCTCCCATGGTTGATCGGCGCCGTCTGTCTGGCTCCGGTCATCCTGCTCTCGGGAGAACTCATCTACCCTGCGTACATGGCCCCTTTCACCGCCGTCGGTCTCGGCTGGTGGCTGCGATTGTCCCGCTGGGCACGTCGTGCGCTGCTGGCAGCAGTTCTGGGACTTGGCGTGACTCTCGCTCTCGATCCGCCGCCTCTGGCGGGCATCGATCCGAAGTACGAGCGGTACTGCAGCTATCTCTCCGATCATATTGGCCCAGGCCACACGGTCCTGTTCGCGATCCTCCCCGATCCATGGTTCGGATTCCAGCAGCGTGATGACCTGCAGCTGCGGCTCGCCCCGCCAGTCGCGATTCGCTCCGCACAGCTGGACGCCTACGTACGTAGAGCTGACTACGTGCTCTGGGGAGGATACAATCCTCCGGGCTTCGCTTCGATCTTTAGGCGCTGGGACGATTTGTCAAAGCCGGGACAGCAGCTGTGGATCATGCAGGGCGGCGAGCTGCACAATTTCGAGGACGTACGCGAACGGATCCGCTTCCGCTAAAAAAAAGAGCCCCCCACATGGGGGAGACTCGGGTACTTCGGGACGAATGGCTGGACCGTGGCTTACTTTCTGAGTTGGTCGGCCCGCTTTTTCAGTTGGTCGGCCTGCTTCTTCATGGCGTCGGCCTGCTTTCTCAGCTCCGCCGCCTGATCGCGCATGGTCTCCCATTGCTTCTGCAGGTCGTCGGTTGTCTTCTTCGCCTCGTCGTACTGTTTCTTCAGGACATCCGCCTCGCGTTTCATCTGCTCCGAAACGTCGGCCATCCTGTCGGCTTGCGACTTCAGCTCTTCAGCCTGTTTGCGCACCTCGGCAACCACGGGCTTGTCGTCGCCGCCGAGGCCGGGAATCATGTCACAGCCGCCGAACATCACGACCGTGATGAGCAAGCCTGCGATTCTGCAATTGTGTCGTCTCATGGCTGCGCCATAGTAGCCACGACAACTTCGGGGCGCAAGGTATCAGGGCTCAGGGATGTCGTAGGTGATCACCCTACCAGTCGGCGACGGAGCCGTCCGTCTCGTAGAAGTACTCGCCGCCAAGCTCTTCGCGGTACTCGTCCACGGTAACCTGTGCCGCCTGTTCGTCGATCTCAAAGCCGAGACCTGGCTTTGTCGGCAGGTCGATGTGGCCGTCCTCAACGACCCAGTCGTCGACGAACAGGCCACCCCCCAAACCCTGATCGATCTGTTCCTGGGCCAGGAAGTTGGGCACCACCGCGTCCACCTGCATCGACGCCGAGAACGCCACCGGACCGATGGCGCAGTGCGGCAGGATGTGCTGGTAGTAAACCTCCGCCATATTGGCGATCTTCTTCAGTTCCGTGATGCCGCCGGCGTGCGACGTGTCCGGCTGCAGGTAGGCGGCGGCCTGCTTCTCGATCACCTCGCGAAAACCCCAGCGCGTCAGCAGCCTCTCTCCCGTGGCGATGGGGAAAGGCACCTTGTCGGCCACCTGCTTCAGAGCATCCACGTTCTCCTGCGGAATCGGCTCCTCCACGAACATGGGCCGCATGCCTTTGATCTCGTGGCACACCTCCACCGCCAGGGCGGGTGTCATCTTGCCGTGGAAGTCGAAGGCCAGTTCCACGTCGGGTCCGACCCAGTCGCGCATCAGGTAGGCGCGCTCGACGAAGTCATCGATCATCGACGGCGGTTCGTGCCCGCGCCATTTGCCCCCGGGGCCTGACTTGAAGGCCGTGTAGCCACCTTTCTTCAGCAGCATGTCGAGACGCTCCCTGGCCGCGGCTTTGCCCTCGTCCGTCAGACTGCCGATGCCCCAGTGGGCGTAGACGCGGATGCGGTCGCGCACAGCGCCCCCGAGCAACGCATGCGTCGGCACACCGTAGTGCTTTCCGGAGATGTCCCACAGCGCCTGATCGATCCCCGACAGCGCCGTCATCAGCACGTTGCCGCCGCGGAAGAAGGCGGAGCGATACACATGCTGCCAGTGGTGCTCGATGCGCAGCGGATCCTTGCCGACGAAATACTCGGCCAGCTCTTCCACGGAGGCGACGACACTCTTCGGTTTTCCCTCCAGCGTCGTCTCACCCCAGCCACTGATCCCGGTGTCGGTCGTGATCTTCACGAGCCGCACGCGCGGCAGCGGGAAAAACTGCTCGATCTTCGCGATCTTCATCTGTCCACCTTCTCCTGGCGTTTCAGTTGGTCGACGGTTCCAGCCTCTGCACGGTCTCGGCCTCTGCCTCGATCTCGGCGAAATCCCACAGAGCCGGGATGTACTCCACGTCGGCGTGCAGCTCTGCCTGGTCGGCGTAGTGCGGACTGCCCGGGTGCCCCGAGGCGCCACCGGGTACGATCCAGCGCGACGTCGTCCAGTCGGCCGGATCGAAGAGGTAGCGATTGACGGACAATGCCGTAACGGTGAACGAACCCAGCGTGAAGCTGCCCGCCAGCGGTGTGTCGGCGTCGCCGTGCACGGCGTATCCTGAGGGGTTGAGGAGTCCCGCCCACTCGGGGAACGTTTCAGCCAGGGGATGCGTCGGACGCGTGTGGTGTACCCGCCCCCACGTCCATCGTGATGAGTCGTCACCCAGTTCCCGCGCCAACTGCGCAACGCCAGCCACAAAAGCCTCGCCCAACAGCCCTTCCCAGGTCTGGCCAGGTGGCAGCACGGCGTCGCCACGCGTCTCTCCAGCCATGGCCAGGTGCATCTCCAGCACCACCTGGCGCGCCATCATGTCAGTTCCCGGCGTGTTCGCCCACACCAGTTCGACTGCGTCTCCGAAGGCGTGCTCGACGAGGCGCCGGATCAGCGCCCGACGTGTTGCCTGGTAGACGGCAGGGGCCACGGCGTCGCGGTCCATGCGACCATCCCAGGAGCGCAGCGTATCGGCGGCGACCTGCAGCGGTAGAGCGAGGGCCTCGCCTTCGAGTGCCGTCAGCAGCCGCGACACCAGCGCACGCCCCGGCAATGTCAGGCGGTCGGCGTGGATGCCGGCCATGTCGTCGATGTCAGCAGTACCCGTCTCGAGGTCGAGGAGGCGATCCATCACCCGTCGGGCCCGATGCTCCGAGGACATGTACAGTCCCACGTAGTACGGGTAACCGGACCCCGTCACCCGCTGGTTGCAGGTCACCGCCCACCCCGTGTCCGGATCGATCGACTTCGGCAGTTGATCGTGGGGGATCATGCCCTGCTCCCATTCATACTCTCCCGTCCAGCCCGGCATCGCCCCCCAGCCGTTGGCCTCGTCCCGTACGGGGATTCGACCCTCGTGCAGGTAACCGAAGTGGCCGCTTGTGTCGGCCACCGCGTAGTTGTTGACGCGATCCGTCCACTCGGCGAAAGCCGCGTCCAGTTCATCTACACCGCGCGCCTGCATCGCTGCAAGAACCGAATCCGGCCACGGTGTACCCTCGATGAGCCCGGGGTCGCAGATGGCTACTCCCCAACCCTCGCGAGGATCACCGGCGATAATGGGCCCGTGGTGAGTGATCGTCACCTCCAGATCGACGGGATCCGCGCCGCGCACGGGCAGCCGCTCAACTCTCACCTCGGCACGCCGCCACTCGTTGCGAAATTCGTACTCTCGGCTGTCGGCGCCATCGCGGAACTTTTCGATATAGAGATCCTGCGTGTCCACCGTGCCATGGGTCATGCCCCAGGCGACGTGTTCGTTGTGGCAGAAATGCATGGCGCCGGGCACGCCCGGCACCGAGTGACCGATGACGGTGAAGTCGGGGCAGCTGAGATGCACCTGGTAGTAGACGTTGGGCACGTCGAGAGCTCGGTGAGAATCGCCGCCGATCATGGGCCGGCCGCTGGCGGTGCGCTCGCCGCTCACCGACCAGCCGTTGGAACCACCGTCGATGTCGTAGCCTACACCGGGGACCAGCGAATCCGGGTCGCCGCCGGCCTCCCGCAACGCCTCGGCCGATTTGCGCAACGCCTCGGTGCCATCGAGGACATCGCCGTCGTATGGCTCCCCTGGCGGCACCGTGACCAGGTGACCCTGCGGGTATCCGCGTAACATCCGCGCCGTCGCTTCCGGGCCGATCGTCGCCGCCAGTCGCGTGCGCAGCAGCTTGGGCTCGAAGGTGCCCAGCAGGCTGTTGCGGAACTTGTAGACCGCCAGACAGTGCCAGTTCTCCCAGGGCTCCGGCCCCTCCTCGAGGAGGCGGTACTCGATCGGTAGTGTCGTCACCGACTCGATGAAGGCGTTGACCCCCGCCGTGTAGGCGTCGATCATGGCGCGTGCGGCGGTGGAGGTCACCTCGTAGTCGAGTTGCGCCGTACGTCCCATGCCGGCGGCGCGCAGCAGACAATCGCTGCCGAGGCCCGGCACCCCGACCCACTCCGCCCAGCGCCCCAACGCTTTGTGGCGGTCGGCGTCCATGTGCCACAGACGGTCCTGGGCGGTGGCGAAACCCTGGCCGAAGAACAGGTCGGTGGTGGACCCGGCGCGGATGTGCGGGATGCCCCAACGGTCGCGGAAGACGTCGACGGGAGCGCTGAGGCCGGCCAGGTGTCGTGTCGAGGTGACGTCGGGCAGCGACTCGCGCAACGTCTCTGGTTCGGGAGACAGATTCATGACACGTGACTATATTGCGCCCATCCTTTCAGCGAAAGTGGGAGAACGAGCGCGCATGACACCGGAAGAGAAATTCCAGTTCGATCTGGAGGGCTACCTGGTGGTACGAGGTGTCCTTGGCAGCGACGAGCTGGCAGAGCTCAATGCCATCGCCGGCGACCCGCCCGGTGGCTGGGGGGATGGCCCTTTCTATCGCGCCAGTAAGATCTCTCAATGGGGTCCCGGGTATCAGGCTCTCATCGACCACCCGAAGCTGATCCCCTACCTGTTGGAGTTGGTGGGCCCCAGGGTCCGGCTGGATCACGACTACTGCATCTTCATGCGCCAGGGTGCACCCAACGGCAACCTGCACGGTGGCTCCAGTCCGCAGATCGGCTCCGGCGACCACTGGTACGTGTGTCACAACGGCGTGATCCGCAACGGACTCACGGTTGTCACTTTCAATCTCACCGCCGCTGGCCCCGGCGCCGGCGGTTTCGGCTGTATCCCCGGCAGCCACAAGAGCAACTTCGTCAACGACCTGCCCGTCGACGTGCGTCGACACGAGCGCCCGGCCCATTACGTGCGCCAGGTCGAGGCGGAGGCGGGGGACGTCATCATCTTCACCGAAGCCCTCATGCACGGCACCATGGCGTGGACCGCGGATACCGAGCGGCGGTCGTTGCTCTACAAGTACAGCCCCGGTCACTCGTCGTGGTCGCGTCACTATTACGACATGGATGACTACACGGACCTCACCGACCAGCAGCGACGCTTCCTCGCGCCACCCTTCATCGGTGAGCGCGAAGACACCGTGCAGGTTGGGTCCTAGTGCAAAACTGACCCATCGCCGCCGAGGACGCCCTGAGAGATCTTGTCCACGTCGGCCCGTGGGACCTGGTCCTGGTCGCCGTCGTCTCCTGCCAGACGACCCTCGTGGCCTACATGCCCACGCCACGGCTGAAGTCGATCTTCCTGACGCTGCCTCTTCCTTTTACGGTCGTCGCACTTTCCGTCGGTCTGCCGATGGACGCGGCCAACGTGTTGTCCATGGCTTTGCTGTTCGGTTACATCCACACGATCCGATGGCTGCATGATCGCCTGCACGTGCCGATCGTCGCCGCCATCGGCCTGGCCCTGGGCGGCTACTCCGTCGCCGGCTGGCTCGCTGCCGGCGTCGCTCCGTCAGGTGACGGTCCGTTCTGGATGGCCACGACGGTAGCGTTGGTGACGGGCGGTTACCTGCTGCGGCACAACGCCCCTCGCGCCGAGCGCGCCCATCGCACACAGCTGCCCGTCTGGCAGAAATTGCCCGCCGTCTGTCTGGTGGTCTCGCTGCTGATACTGTTGAAGAGCGAACTGGGTGGCTTCGCGGCGCTGTTTCCCCTCGTCAGCGTCGTCGGCGCCTACGAGACCAGGCACAGTCTGTGGACCATGTCCCTCACCATCCCGATGCTGATGTTGACGATGGTGCCGCTCATGGCCGTGGCCTACGCGACCCAATCCTGGCTCGGATTGGGCGGCGGGTTGCTGGCGGGCTGGGCCGTATTTCTCGTCATCTATCTGCCTCTGACCCGCTGGCAGTGGCGCCGCTGGCCGCCACCCCTGGCAGCCGTCCTTCTCATCGCCCTGCTGCCCGCCGTCGCCTCAGCCGAACCCCTGCATGCCATCGGCATACACGGCGACGTCAAGTACGGCCCCGACTTCACCCACTTCGACTACACCAACCCTGACGCGCCGAAGGGCGGCGAAGCCCGCCTTGCCGTGGTCGGCACCTTCGACAGCCTGAACCCCTTCATCCTCAAGGGCGTGTCCGCCGCCGGCACGACGATGATCTACACGCGCCTCTGCTCCAAGGCCCAAGACGAACCGCTGTCCGAGTATGGCCATCTGGCCCATTCGATGGATCTGGCTCCCGACCGCAGCTCCATCACCTTCTTCCTGCGCCCCGAGGCGCGCTGGCACGACGGCGTGGCCATCACCGCCGACGACGTCGTCTTCGCCTTCTACGCCCTCGTTCATGATGGCATCCCCTTCTACCGGGCTTTCTACGCCGACGTTGACACCGTCATCGCCGTCGACGATCACGTTGTTCGCTTCGAGCTGGCCGCCACCGACAACCGTGAACTCCCCGTCGTCCTCGGTCAGCTACGGGCCCTGCCGAAGCACTACTGGGAAAGCCGCGACTTCACCGCCACCACCCTCGACCCACCCCTTGGCAGCGGTCCCTACCGTATCGAGTCGGTGGACCCGGGGCGTGCGATCATCTATGCCCGCGTCGCCGGCAACTGGGACGAGGCGCTGCCCGTGCGCCGCGGTCAGCACAACTTCGACCGCATCAGCTTCGACTATTACCGCGATGACACGGTGGCCCTGGAAGCTCTCAAGGCGGGGGAATATGACTTTCGTGTCGTCGGCACGGCGCGCGAGTGGGCCACCGCCTACGACCATCCCGCCGTCGAGGATGGCCGCCTCGTGCTGGCCGAGATCCCCAACCGTCGCATCCGCGGCATGTCCGGGTTCGTGTTCAACACGCGGCGCGCCAAGTTCAGCGACCCCCGCGTGCGGCGGGCCCTGGCCTACGCCTTCGATTTCGAGTGGACGAATGCGACCCTGTTCCACGGCTTCTACACGCGCACGCAGAGCAACTTTGCCAACTCGGAGCTGGCCTCCCTCGGCCTGCCTGACGGTCGGGAGCTAGCGATCCTGGAATCCTATCGGGAACAGCTGCCGGAAGAGGTGTTCACGCAATCGTACCGTGCCCCCTCGACAAATGCCGATTCGGTCACCGGAGAAGCAGGATCGCTTCGTACGAATCTGCGCATCGCTCGACACATGCTCCGTGAAGCGGGGTGGACAATCGACGATGGGCGCCTCGTGCACGACGTCACGGGCGAAAGGATGGAAATCGAGTTTCTGCTGGCACGGCCCTCCTATGAACGGGTCATCGGTCCCATGCAGTTGCACCTGCACCGCCTCGGAATCACCTCGACGATCCGCACGGTAGACGCCTCCCAATACTGGAACCGGCTGCAGGCCTTTGACTACGACATGGTGGCGCGCAGCTGGAATCAGTACCTGTCGCCTGGAAACGAACAGCGTAACTACTGGTCCTCTTCATCCGCAGACGCCGCCGGCAGTCGCAACTACGCCGGCATCCGCAACCCGGTTGTGGATGATCTCGTCGAGCGTCTCATCGCCGCCCAGACCCGGCCTGAACAGATCGCCACGGCAAGAGCACTGGACCGCGTCCTGCTCTGGGGTCACTACCTGATTCCGAACTGGCACACGGACCTGCATCGCCTCGCCTACTGGGGCAAGTTCGCCCGGCCTGCCGTCGTGCCCCTGATCTCTCTCGGCTTCCTCGAAACCTGGTGGGTCGAACCCGATCGGAACGGCGCACGATGACCGGCTACATCCTGCGTCGCATCCTGTTGATGATTCCCACCCTCTTCGGCATCATGGTGCTCAACTTCGTCATTGTCCAGTCCGCTCCAGGCGGCCCCATAGAACAGGTGATCGCCCGCATGCAAGGCCACGATGGGGGCGCCGCGGACCGGGTTACCGGAGGTGGTGCCGGCGAGATAATTGCCCCCGACCTCAGAGGCGGCGAGGCCAACGCCCGCTACCGCGGCGCTCGCGGCGTCGATCCCGAGCTCATCCGCGAACTGGAGGCGCTGTATGGATTCGACAAACCCGCCCATGTCCGCTTTTTCGACATGATTGGACGGTACCTGCGCTTCGATTTCGGCGAGAGTTTCTATCGCGACCGCGATGTCGCCGACCTCGTGCTCGACAAGATGCCCGTGTCGATCTCACTGGGTCTGTGGTCGACGCTCTTCATCTACGCCATCTCCATCCCCCTTGGAATTCGCAAGGCCGTGCAGGACGGCTCCCGTTTCGATGTGTGGTCATCGGGAGTCGTCATCGTCGGCAACGCGATCCCGGCGTTTCTGTTTGCCGTACTCCTCGTCGTGCTCTTCGCCGGTGGCCATTACCTGCAATGGTTTCCTCTTCGTGGACTGACCTCCGCCGGCGCCGGGCAACTCTCTTGGGCCGCGCGCCTGCTCGACTACGGCTGGCACCTCTGCCTGCCGGTATTGTCCCTCGTCATCGGAGGGTTTGCCGGCCTGACGCTGCTGACGAAAAATTCCTTTCTCGACGAGATCGGCAAGCAGTACGTGGTCACGGCGCGCGCCAAGGGCCTCACCGAGAGGCGCGTCCTCTACGGCCATGTCTTTCGCAACGCCATGCTCATCGTCATCGCCGGTTTTCCCGCCGCCTTCGTCCACATCCTGTTCACAGGCGCCCTGCTGACGGAGATCATCTTCTCCCTCGACGGTCTGGGCCTGCTGGGGTATGAGTCCGCGGTTAATCGCGATTATCCCGTCGTCTTCGGTACCCTCTACTTCTTCACCTTCCTGGGCCTTGTCCTGCACTTGATCGGCGACCTGATGTACACCTTCGTCGACCGGCGCATCGACTTCGAGGCTCAGTCGTGAACCTGTCTCGACTCAATCGCAGGCGGATCGCCGTGCTGCGCGCCAACCGCCGCGGCTGGTGCAGCCTGTGGCTCTTTGTCGGCCTCATCGCCATCACCCTGCCGGCAGAGTTCATCGCCAACGACCGTCCGCTGCTCATCTCCAGCGACCGCGGCTGGTCTGTCCCGGTGCTGGCCACCTACACCGAGACCGATTTCGGCGGCGAATTCGAGACCGAAGCCGACTACCGCGATCCCTGGTTCGCCGATATCATCGAGTCCCAGGATGGCTGGATGTTGTGGCCGCCGATTCGGTATGGACCGCGCACGGTCAACTTCGATCTGCGCCAACCGGCGCCCTCACCGCCCTCGTGGGAAAACTGGTTCGGCACCGACGATCAGGCGCGCGACGTCTCGGCGCGACTGATCTATGGCTTCCGCATCTCGGTGCTCTTTGGTTTCTGCCTGACCTTTCTGAGCTCGATTGTCGGCATCACCGCCGGCGCAGTACAGGGATTCTTCGGGGGCTGGGTAGACCTCATCTTCCAGCGTCTCATCGAGATCTGGCAGGGCATGCCTACCCTCTACCTGCTCATCATTCTGGCCAGCCTCGTGGAACCCGACTTCTTCTGGCTCCTGAGTCTCATGCTGCTGTTCAGCTGGATGCAGCTGGTAGGTGTCGTTCGCGCCGAGGTGTTGCGGGCGCGCAACCTCGACTTTGTCCGTGCCGCCCGCGCCCTGGGGGCAACGGACCTGACCATCATGCTCCGTCATGTGCTGCCCAATGCAGGCGTCGCCGTTCTTACTTTTCTGCCCTTCGTGCTCACCGGCTCCGTCGCCGTCCTGGCATCGCTGGATTTTCTCGGCTTCGGCCTGCCCGCCGGCTCGCCCTCCCTTGGAGAGCTGCTCGGTCAGGGCAAGCGCAACCTGCATGCGCCATGGCTGGGGCTGGCCGCCTTCTGCAGTCTCGCCCTGCTGCTGAGCCTGCTGGTCTTTATTGGTGAGGCCGTGCGGGATGCTTTCGACCCCCGGCGGACCACCGGCCAATGACGTCGCCCCTGCTGCAGATCCGGGATCTCCACGTCACCTTTCGCGGCGAAGGTGACGAGGCGGATGTCGCCGCCGTTTGTGGCATCTCGCTGGATGTCGCTCAGGGTGAAACGGTGGCCCTCGTCGGCGAATCGGGCTCGGGAAAGTCCGTCAGTGCCTTGTCGATCCTTGGTTTGCTCCCCTATCCGAAGGCCCACCATCCCGGGGGCTCGATCCGCTTGCACGATCGCGAGCTCCTCGGCGCGCCGCCGGAGATCCTGCAGACGATCCGCGGCGATCGCGTGTCGATGATTTTTCAGGAGCCGATGACGTCGCTGAATCCGCTGCACACCGTGGAGCAGCAGATCGCCGAGACCCTGCGAGTACATCGAGGCCTGGACCGAAGCTCGGCACGGGAACGGGTGCGTGGCCTGCTCGAGCAGGTGCAGCTGCCCGATCCGGAGCGCATGCTGACATCCTGGCCGCATCAGCTTTCCGGAGGTCAACGGCAGCGCGTGATGATCGCCATGGCCCTGGCCAACGAGCCGGACCTGCTCGTCGCCGACGAACCGACGACGGCCCTCGACGTAACCGTGCAGGCCCGCATTCTCGAGCTGCTCCGAGCCCAGCAACAGCGTCTGCATATGTCGATGCTGCTCATCACTCACGACCTGACCATCGTGCGCCACGTTGCCGATCGAGTCTACGTGATGACGGAGGGGCGCATCGTCGAGCATGGCGCGACGGAACAGGTCTTTGACAGACCCGCACACCCCTATACGCAGACGCTGCTCGCCAGCGAGCCACCCCATCGCGAAGAGAGCGGCTCCGAACCGAACGGCACCCCCCCGTTGCTTGAAGCGAAGGGCGTGCGCGTGTGGTTCCCCATCCGTCGGGGTCTGTTGCGACGCACTGTGGGACATGTACAGGCGGTGGACGGTGTTGATGTGGTGCTGCGCCCGGGGCGCAGTGTTGGCGTCGTCGGTGAATCCGGCTCGGGCAAGACGACCCTAGGCCTGGCCCTGTTGCGACTGCAGCCGGCGAAAGGAGAGCTGCGTTTTGACGGCCGTGACCTGCAGGGACTGACAGCTCAGGAGCTGCGGCCCCTGCGTCGAGACATGCAGATCGTCTTCCAGGATCCCTTCGGCTCGCTGAGCCCTCGTCTGTCTGCTTGGCAGATTGTGGAAGAGGGCCTGCGGGTGCATGACATCGGTGACGGTGAAGCACAGAGGCGCGACATCGTCGCCGCTGCGCTGCACGAAGTGGGACTGGATGCCGACAGCATGGATCGGTATCCTCACGAGTTCTCCGGAGGACAGCGCCAGCGCCTCGCCATCGCCCGAGCCATCGTGCTGCAACCGCGGTTCCTCGTTCTCGATGAGCCCACCAGTGCCCTCGATCGGACCGTGCAGTTGCAGATTCTGCAGCTTTTGCAGCGCCTCCAGCGAGAGCGCGATCTGGCCTATCTGTTCATCAGCCACGACCTTCGTGTCGTACGAGCTCTGGCTGATTACCTGATCGTGATGAAGGACGGACGCGTCGTCGAAGCGGGACCGGCGTCACAGCTGTTCCGGTCGCCGGCGTCGGACTACACCAGAGCGCTGATGGCCGCCGCCTTCGAAGCGCGGCCACTGGAACCGCGAGAGGCGAGTACGTAAGCCTGACATTGTGGGGCCCGCCGGCATCAATACATTCGATTTTTCGACAGCCAACCAACAGTCAACCAAATGAGTACAGCCAAGACAGATAGGACGCTCGACGGCCTCGAGCTGCATTCTGCTCATGGCTATCTGCTGGACAGCTTCCTGAGAGCGGGTCGCGTCGACTACGTCTGCGATCTCGTGCGGGAAATCTGCCTTCAGCTCGGGCCGGGCTACCCCATCGCCCTTCGTTTCTCCCAGTGGACGGTACGTGATCTGGAGGCCCGACAGTTTCAGACGCCGCAGGAACTGGAACAGGCCCTGATACCGCTCAAGAACGCGGGTGTCGATATCTTCCACGCCAGCACGCGACGCTTCTGGCTGCCTGAGTTCCCCGACTCCGACCTCAATCTGGCGGGATGGACGCGAAAGATCACCGACGCACCAACCATCACGGTTGGCAACGTTGGACTGGATACCAGCCTGTTCTGTGGTTCAGGTCCTGAGTGCGCCGGTGAACTGCTGCGACGATATGATCATGGAGAATTCGACTTGGTCGCCATCGGTCGGCCGTTGCTCAGTGACGCTCAGTGGTGCCTGAAGGTTCGCGACGACCGCGCCGACGAGATCGTCGATCACACGGCTGCTGCGAATCAGTTGTATCCATAGCTGACGAGGTTCGCCGTGAACAGAGCCCTGCCCGAGGACTATCGCGATCACCTGGCTGATCGCAATGCGTCAATGCTCCTCGGCCGCGGCCTGACAGGCCGCGCGGTATGGACCGGTGCCTTTCTCAGTTTCTTTCTGGCTGCCGGGGCTCCCTACGTCAACATGGTCATGCACGCCACGTTCATGGCCTTCGATTTCAGCACGCCGGGGGCCATCGTGCTGTTCCTGGTCCTCGTCGGCGGATTGAACGTTGCCTACAAAATCGCCTCCCGCGGTGCGGTGCGGGCCCTCGTTCTCGCCCTGTTGTCCGTAGCTGCGTATCTGTCCTTCTACTGGCCCTTGAACGACCTGGATCCGCACTCGCCGGGCCTGCAGTTTTCCACTTTCCTCGTGGCCTCGACGCTGCTGAACGTGGCGCTCACGCGACGGGGCAAGAGCCTGGCGTTGAACCGCTCGGAGCTCGTCCTCGTCTACGTGATGCTGCTGATCGTCTCGGCGCTGTGTACGGCGGGCATGAGCCAGCGGCTGCTGCCGACGCTGGCGACCCTGTTCTACTACGCCTCGCCTGAGAACCAGTGGCTCGACCGACTGCTGCCTCACGTCTCTCCCCGCATCCTCGTCAACGACGGCAATGACAACCGAGCCTTCTTCGAGGGCGGTGACTCCTCCGAATGGCTGATCTACCAGGCCTGGATCGAACCGCTGTGCTGGTGGGCGGTCTTCCTCCTGGCGCTCTACATCTGCATGATATCCATCGTCGTCATCCTGCGCCGACAGTGGGTGGAGCACGAGAAGCTGCCGTATCCACTGACCCGCGTCGGGCTTGCCCTGGTAGAGGCCGAACGCGAAGGCAGTCTCGTCAATGGCCTGTTCCGCAGCCGTACCATGTGGCTCGGATGTGCGATCCCCATGTTCCTGGGCAGCCTGACGGGCCTGTCCCGTTACAGCACGGTCTTCACATCCCTCAACCTCAACTCAAACGTGAGTGTTTTTGGCCTGTTCGATGTTGCGATTCAGCCCAACCTCTCCCTCATCGGCTTCTCCTACCTCATCAACACCCACGTGGCGGCGGGGATCTGGTGCTTCTACCTCCTCGCCCGGTTGGAGAAGGAGCTGCTGCATCTTACGGGATTGACCTCCGACCAGCTGATCACCTACGGCGTCGACGATCAACCCCTGATGGCCTATCAGGGTGTGGGTGCCCTTCTGGCAATGGTACTTGTGGGTCTGTGGGTGGGGAGAACCCATCTGCGCGGCGTCCTGCTCAAGGCCCTGGGACGAGCCCCGGAAGTCGATGATTCGGACGAGATCATGTCGTATCGGGCCGCTGTCACCGGCGCTGTGGGCGGCGGCGCGGTCATGACGACGTGGCTCTGGTTCATGGGGACCGAGTTCTGGGTCGCGGCGGTGTTCGTCATCGTCGCGCTGCTCATCTTCATCGGCATCACACGGATCCTCGCCGAAGCCGGGCTGGCGATGATGAGGGCGCCGATGATCGCTTCCGACCTGACGATGTTGGGTCTTGGGTCGACGCTCGTAGGCTCGGGCAGCGTGGTCAATCTGTCCCTAGCCTACGTCTGGGCCGCTGACATCCGCGTCTTCCTCATGGGTGTTGCTGCCGGCGGCCTGAAGATGATAGAAGCCATGGATGTGCGCAGTCGTCGATTGATGCTCTGGGCCATCGGATTTGCCATCCTCATCGGCGCCGGGGGCTCCTGCTGGACCGTCTTCCACCTGGCCCACAGCCACGGCGGCATCAACGTGGCCAACTGGTTCTTCAGTGGAGGGCCGCAGGTCACATACGACACGGCGGCGCGCAACATGGATCCCACGGGTGTCTCCTGGACGGGACTCACGTTTTTCTTCGGCGGCGGTACGGTGATGACGATACTGATGTGGGCCCGTCACCGCTTCAGCTGGTGGCTTATCCACCCTATCGGTTTTCCCATCGGTGGCAACTTCATGATGGACCGGGTGTGGAGCAGCGTGTTCATCGCCTGGACGATCAAGGTGCTGGTCCTGCGCTTCGGCGGTGCACCTGCCTACCGGCGCAGCCAGACCTTTTTCCTGGGGATGATACTGGGCGAGGCCCTTTGCAGTGGCATGTGGCTCGTCATCGACTACTTCACAGGCCAGATGGGCAACCGAATCTTCGGAAGGGGATGATTTCATATGAACAGACGAATCGTGTTGGCGCAGCGCCCCACAGGCCTACCCAGAGAGACCGATTTCAGGCTGGAGGAAGCGGCGGTGCCAGAGCCTGCGGAAGGCGAAATTCTCGTGCGCGCCCAGTTTCTCTCGCTTGACCCCTACATGCGTGGACGCATGAACGAAGGCGCCTCGTACGCGCCAGGCGTGGCCCTGGGTGAGGTGATGGTGGGCGGTGCTGTCGGGGAAGTGATCGCCTCTCGCCATCCCGCCTTCGGTGAGGGCGACATCGCCCAGGTGTACACCGGTTGGCAGCAGTTTGGCGTGGCCGCCGGAGAGAATGCTCACAAGGTGGATCCGGCGCTGGCGCCGATCTCCACGTCGCTGGGTGTGCTCGGCATGCCGGGTATCACCGCCTACTTCGGTCTGCTGGACGTCGGGCAGCCGCAGACGGGCGAGACCGTGGTGGTGTCAGGTGCCGCCGGCGCCGTCGGCTCGCTCGTGGGTCAGATCGCCCGGATCAAGGGCTGCCGCGTCGTCGGCGTGGCAGGTTCCGATGCCAAGGTTGCCTGGGTTACGGATGAGCTGGGTTTTGCCGGCGCCTTCAACTACAAGACGACCGCCGACTATGGTGTGACGCTGAGTGAGCTGTGCCCTGACGGCGTCGACGTCTACTTCGACAATGTCGGGGGCGCGATCTCCGACGCGGTCCTGCCGCGCATGAAAATCGGCGGCCGCATCTCGGTGTGTGGCCAGATCTCTCAGTACAACCTGAACGCGCCGGAGATAGGACCGCGCCAGACCTGGCACTTTATCGTCAAGCGACTGGTCATGCGCGGCTTCCTGGTCTTCGACTATGCCGACCGCTACTCCGAGGCGCTGCAGGAGCTGGCCGGCTGGGTGCGCGAGGGCACCTTGTCGTACCGGGAGGACATCGTCGCCGGGTTGGATCGAGCCCCGGCGGCTTTCATCGGCATGCTGCAGGGAGACAACATCGGCAAACGGCTGATCCGGATGGACTCTTAAGAGATCTCGTCCAGCCGACGCTCACCTTCCGGTGTGGCTGAGTAGCGACGCGTCGGCCCGTCTTTCAGCCACTGCGCGTATCCGAGTTCGGCCAGACGGCGCAGGTCATTCTGCAGAGTCCACCTGGGAGCGTGCCCCCTGGACGACGGACGGCACCTGAGCGGGGGGAGCGTTCCGTCGCCCTGTCCAGCTAACCACGACGAAGACTGTTGCATTCGACAACAGCCCCCAGGCGCCGATGTCGATCATCTTCTTCATGGAACCGAAGATGCCACTGAAAGCGCCACCGGCGACCATGGACCAGAACGGGCTGAGGAGGAAAACCGTGGCCAGGCCGGTGACCAGACCGGCGATGGCGCCCGGGCGCGTTCCCAATCGCAGATACAGCATGTCCACCGTCATCGGCAGCAGCTGCGTCGAGAAGGCGATGGCCAGCAACCCGAGGATGACGATCATGCCCAGGGGATTGCTGTCGCTGCGACGGGCGACGATGACGAGGATCAGAGCCAGTACGGTGACGATGGCGATCAGCCCCCGCCCGACCCACGTGCGCTCCCGCGGCGACGCCTCGGGCCGCAGAAACTGGTCGTAGACATCGTGGGTGATCAGCGCGCTCAGGGCGTGCAGGTTGGAGTCGGCCGTGCTCATCGCCGCCGCCATGATCGCCACCAGCACCAGCGTCGCCAGGATCACCCCCGCCGGCCCCAGCAGCTCGGGCAGGTGGTTCTTCAACACCACCACCAGGATCTGGTCGAACTCTCCCGGAGTCGAACCCACGTCGGGATGTGGCAGGACGGCGCCCGCCGCCGTCGTCCGGTAGTCGCCGGCGGCATCCAGCAGCGGGTAGAGGACCTGGCCCCCGAGACCGACGAGCATGACGCCGAAGAAGAAACACAGTGTCAGCACGGCGGCGAAGATCAGCGCGCTGCGGCGCAGCACATCGCTGGAGCGGGCCGCGTAGAAGCGCATCCACTGGGCCGGCTGGATCATCGAACCCAGCGATGCGAACAACGACGCCGTGAACAGCAGCTCCGGTGTCCAACGCCCTGTCGTGCCCGGCGCCGACAACGACTTGGGCGGCAGTGCGGCGACGGCAGCGAAGAACGGCCCAGGTCCGCCGAGCACGGCGACGGCGGCGATCCCGGCCAGCAGCATTCCCGCCACCAGCAGGCCTCCCTGTATCACATCGGTCCAGGCGACGGAGCGCATGCCGCCGACGGCGACGTAGACCATCGTGATCGCTGCCAGCAGACAGGCGCCGATCTCGAAAGCGTTGTGCCCCGGGAACAGCTGTTGCGACAGGATCCCCCCCGCCTGGATCTGGATGACGATGTAAGGGACGGCGTAGAGCAGACCCACCAGCGCCACGAGCAGTCGCAGACCTACGGGGCTGCCATAGTGGTCGGCGATCATGTCGGCGGGGGTCAGGTAGCCCTTTTCGCGGCCGATACGGCGGATGCGAGCGCCCAGCAAGTAAATGGCGACACCGGCGACGGGGACATTGAGGCTGAACAGCGCGAAGACGACACCGTCGCGGTAGACCATACCGGGCGCCCCCAGCAGGGCGAAGGAACTGAAGAAGGTGGCCATGATCGTCAGCGACGACACCACCCAGCCCTGGCTGCGCCCCGCCAGGTAGTAGTCCTCCTCGCTCTCCTCCTGTCGCCTGCGGTAGCCGACGATACCGAGCACGAGCAGCAGTGCCAGGTATGAGCCGAGGATGATGTAGGGAACACCACCCAGATTGCCGACGTCACTCATCCGGCGAGTTCCAGAAGCGGAAGTAGGCGACGAGGATCACCCCAAGCTCGACGAAATACCACAGCAGCCCCCACACGTAGATCGTCGGCAGGCCGAAGGTCGTGAAGCTGGCCGCCGGATCCGACGCGTCCGGGTTGACCAGGTGAATGCCGGGGCCGGCGCCGAGAAACACGGCCAGCAGGAAGAGGACGACGAGCAGGATCTTCATTGGCCGCGACGGTCTCTACGTGTGCAACGGGTCCACCCGATCGGCATCGATGCCCAACCGCTGGCCCTTTCCCCGGCGGCTGGCAGGGAGGTTGTAGTCGGCGCCCACAGCCAGCTGCAGAGTCATGCTGCCGGCGTCCAGGTGCGATTCTCGAAAGACGGGGCGTACAGCCCCGTCGAATGCGGGCCGGGCGGCGCGCCGCGTCAGGTGCACTCTGGCGCCGCTGTTGCCGATGCCGATCATCGGATACACCCGCAGTCTGTTCGTGCGGTGTATGGTTCGCCCCACCTGCAGCACGAAGGTGCTCACACCCACTTCGTCACGAGCCGAATCGCTGAACACACTCTGTCTGCCTCCCTGCATCTCGACGCCGAGGATGAGCCCACCCTCAGTCAGGCGGTAGCAGCTGAAGCCGCTCAGGATATGCCTACATCCAGGCGTGGCGCGTAGCCGTTGTCGCCGAGCTGCGCTTCGAGCTTGTCGCGGTCGAACGTGCTGGCGCCGAAGGCGAAGGTGAAGGCGCTGTCGGCGACGACGGCCGTGTTGACGCCCAGGGCGAGGCCGAAGGCGGCAAGGCAGATACGGGTTCTCATGACGGTTTCTCCTCGCGATAGACTCGTCCGTCTTTGATCACGATCACCGGCTCGAGACTGCGCATGCCGGTGCGGACTCCCCCATGACAGTCTTCCAGATTGTAGGTCCCCTCCCGCAGCTCGAAAACGACAGCATCTCCCCAGGCACCGGGCGCCAGCGTGCCGATGCGGTCCTGCATCAGCACGGCTGCCGCCGGCACCGAGGTCACGCGCGCCAGCACATCGTCCAGCGACAGCCCCAGGTGCAGAAACTTGGTCAGTATGTTGGCCAGGTCGTACACCGGACCGTTGATGTTGCCCGTGTGCAGGTCAGAGGAAATCGTCATTGGCAACACGCCTTCGGCCATGGCCGCCTCCACTACATCCCAGCTGAACGAGCCGGCGCCGTGGCCGACGTCGAAAATTACTCCGCGCTCGATGGCGTCGAGAACGCTGGCGCGCACCTTGCCGGAGTCGCCATCCATGATGCCGCACGCCGACCCATGGAAAGTATGTGTCAGGATGTCCCCCTTCTTCATCACCTTCAGGATGTCGTCGATGGAGTCGCACCAGGCCGCCTGGGGATGCACCATAATCGGCAAGCCCGCCGCATCCGCCGCTTCTCGCGCCCGATGCAACGGGGTCATGCCGGCGCTCTGCGCAACGATGCTGTTCTTCGTCAGCCGCACCTTGACGCCCAGGATCAGGTCTCGATGCTGCTCGATCATGCGGCAACAGGCGTCGACGTCGGCGTACTCCGGAAGGGCGAACTCGCCCACATGGCGTGACAGCATTCCCTGCGACGAGATGTTCAACTGCGCCAGGATCCGCGTCTGTGACACCTCGATGACGTACTTGCGGAAACCCGGGAAGGTGTCGGCTCCTGCCGACCCCGCGTCGACCACTGTCGTCACCCCTCGAGCCAGACACGTCGGGTCCGGCTCGACACCCAGGAACGACACACCGGGAAATACGTGTACGTGTACATCGATCAGGCCCGGCGTCACGTAGCGCCCGGAGGCGTCGATCACTTCACGTGCCTCCGTCGCTGCCAGGTTCTCGCCTACGTCGGTGACCTCACCGTCGACAAAGACAACGTCGCGTACGGCGTTTACCCCTTGCGCAGGGTCGACGAGCGTGCCCCCCTGAATCAGCAGATCGTATTTCATCAGTGTCCTGTCGCAGAGATAGCTTGTGGAATTCGGGCGTCGAGGCGCCCGGGTCGCAAGGCGCGCGACCAAGGCATATTGAAGGATATACCGCGCGGAGCGCAACGCCGCGAACCGGGATGCATCGGCGGCCGAAAACGCAAGGGATCTCTGCGACAGGACACAAGCACTCCTGTTCAGACGTCCAAGTGGTATCTCTCGTCCTTCACCTCATCCTGCAGGCGATGCAGCTCGTCGGTGAGGCCCTTGCGCACATCGGCCTGTGATGCCTCGTCGACGACGTTCTTCATCTCGTACGGATCCGCCTTCAGGTCGAACAACTCCCACTCGGGCGCGTGGGTCTCGTCACCGGTGCCCTTCTGGCCGCAACCGTCGTTGTAGAAGTAAATGAGCTTGTGATCGTGGGTGCGCACGCCGTAATGGGCGTAGACGTTGTGGGCCCCGTCGCCGTGCATCCAGTAGCGGTAGTACATCGACTGACGCCACTCGTCGGGTGTTTCCCCATGCAGGAGTGGGCGGAAGTTGCGCCCTTGGAACTCGTCCGGGGTCGTCACTCCAGCCAGGTCGAGGAACAGCGACGCGAAATCGACGTTGAGCACGAAGTCGTCGCAGGTTGTCCCCGCCTTGACCTCACGCGGCAGCCGCAGGATGAAGGGCATACGCAGCGACTCTTCATACATGAAGCGCTTGTCGAACCAGCCGTGATCACCGAGGAAGAACCCCTGGTCCGACGTGTAAATGACGAGGGTGTTGTCCACCAGTCCCTGCTGCTCGAGGTAGTCGAGCAGGCGGCCCACATTGTCGTCCACCGAGGCGACGACGCGCAGGTAGTCCTTGATATAGCGTTGGTAACGCCAGCTCTTGTTCTCTTTCTGCGAGAGTCCCGCCGGCACCTCCTGCTTGAGATCCTTCGGCTTGAGATCCTCCATGCGCATCGTCGCCGCCGCCGCTGCAGCCGAGCGATTCTCGTAGTCGTCGTAGAACGTCTCCGGCTCAAGGATCTCCTCGTTCTCGTACATGTCGGCGTGTTTGGCATCCGGCTCCCACTCTCGATGCGGAGCCTTGTGGTGCACCATCAGGGCAAAGGGCCTGCTCTTGTCGCGGTTGTCGAGCCACTGCAGGGACATGTCGGTCACCAGGTCGGTGACGTATCCCTTCCACACCTTCTTCCCTGCCGCGTCGATCAGCTCCGGGTCGTGGTACAGACCCTGTCCGGGCAGCACCCGCCAGTCGTCGAACCCCGTCGGCTCGTGCTCGGGCCCTTGTCCGAGGTGCCACTTACCGAACAGCGCCGTCTGGTAGCCGGACTCCTGCAGCAGTTTCGGATACGTCATCAGACGGTTGTCCATGTGCGTCGAAAGCGTCGTCACGCCGTTGATGTGGTTGTACGTACCCGTCAGGATGGCAGCGCGGCTGGGCGTACAGATGCCGTTGGTGCAGAAGCAGTTGTCGAAGCGCATGCCCTCGTCGGCGATACGGTCGAGGTTGGGAGTTCGGTTGATCCGGCTCCCATAACAGCTCATGGCGTGGGAGGCGTGATCGTCCGTCATGATGTAGATGATGTTGGGGCGGTCCATGGAGTCTTTCCCTCAGCCATAGATGACGGGGCATTGAGCTTCGTCATCGAGGTGAGAAGTGTAGTAGTTCGGTTCATCGGGCACTGGCTGCGCCTCCTGCGTGCGCAGGTGGACGGCAACGCTGCAGCGCGGTCCTGCGGACGTGTTGGGACCACTACCGTGATAGGTCAGACAATTGTGGAAGCTCACACCACCGGGGGGCAGCACGGCTTCCGTCTCCTCCCAGATTGCACCATCGGGCATCTGAATCATTTCGCGCAGAGCCTCGTGATCGGAGCCGAAGAAGTCGCCCTGATCCAGAAACCCCCAGCGATGGGAGCCGCGCACAAAACGCATGGGGCCGGACGCGGGTGTCACGTCACTCAGGGCGACCCACGCCGTGAGCAGACCGCCAGGCTCCTGCCAGAAGCGCCAGTACTGCCGATCCTGGTGCCAGCCCACATGGCCGCCCGCCTGTGAATTGTACGGCTTGATGAGCAGCTGGGTGGCGAAAACCTGCACCATGCTGGCCCCGGTCAGGGCAGCCACCCACTGGCCGATGTTGCTGTCGGTCAGAAGATCGTGGATGCCGCGACTGGCGAGGTGGGCATTGTTGATCTTGCACAGCTGTGACGGGTCGTAGGTGACATCGTTCGTGGGCGGGACACCGGTGTCGAACTGGCCGTCCCGGACCGCGTCCATGCCGACCCGGGCGGCAGCGAGTACATCGTCGTCGATCAGACTGCCTGTGGCGATGAAGTAGCCATCCGTCGCAAACTTCTGACCTGCCTCTGGCGCTAGTGCAGCTTCCATGGAGCGCTCCTCGAGTAAGGTGCTCCGTTCACGCCCGCGCGTGGTGGGACTCCGGACCTACCGAATGTGAGACATCTAACTCGGGTGTCTCCAAGCGGACGCTGCCCTGATCCAGCGACTCGAAAGCACGTTGTAGTATGCCACTGACGAGGAGTGTCCTCTGCACCGGGTAGGGCGCTTCGCCGGTCTCGAACATCTTCTGGAGGTTCGCAGCCAGGCAGACTGCAAGATGCGGCCACCCACCGAACCGACCAAGTGAGAACTTGCATCCTCGATCCCCCCTTCTGCGAGACTGAATTTGCGATACCGATATCATCGTTCATAGGGCTTGGATGCCAGCGGGTTAGCTGGCATTTAACCCGCTTTGAGCCACATGGCATCTTTTCTGTGGCAAAGATCAGTACTCCAACCTCTTCCCCGGTGAATACTTGTTATGCTGAGCTTTCACATTGGTTCGAGCCATATTCACATACTTCGAGGTGGTGGATTGGTAGGTGTGACCCAGTATTTGTTGTAGGGATCACCACCGTTCTCATGATAGTACGACATTCGGAGGGTGGACCACTAGACGAGACCGCGCCGCCCGGTCTACGTTGCCAACGGCGGCCCCCCGGGAATCGTAATGGGACGGCGCGGCGCGCGGTTGCTGGAGCGATCAGCGCTGAACGTCGCGGTCAGGTACTCTCCCAGATGGATCGACCCCGACATGGTGTCACCTGAAAGCTTGCCCGAAAACAGGAAGGGCACACTGTCGCCGGGCTGGCTCACCGCACTGCGTAGTTTGACTTGATCTGCCTCGACGACGCCGGTGATGTCCTGCGTCGCAAACTCACTCACGTGGGAGCCCTCGACCCAGTTGCCGTCCTGCGAGAGCGACAATCGATGCCGGCTGCGGCTGCTGGGATAGTTGATGATCAGATCCCACTTGCCGCTGATGTCGACCTCAGCAGTGCTGAGATCCGTCGACCTGGGGTTTCGCGGTTCGGAGAGAATGCGATGTATCCGCTCCGCCACGATCTCATCATTGCCAGGCTGCATCTGACTGGGTGTAATGCGAATGCTTGCTCTGCCTTCTCCATCGCCGCTGCCCACGGCG
>JAYZCA010000246.1:0-2983 GCA_036339235.1 Candidatus Latescibacterota bacterium
GTGGAGATTCGACCATGGGCCCGATCGCGAACCCGGGCCGCTTCCTCGAAACATCTCGACGTTCGGCTGCCGGTCAGTGCCGAGAGCACGAGAATCGGATAGTGGGTGAGGAATGGATAACGATAGCGCAAGTCGTCGCGATACGTGTCGATACCGACGCTGTCCTCCCGCGCCGTCATCAGGTCCCACTTGTTAACGGCCACGACGAGCCCCTTACCCAATTCCATGGCGTGGCCCATGATACGCGCATCCTGTGCCGTGGCGCCCTCGAGAGCATCCACGAGCACGATGACGACATCGCACCGCTCGATGCTGTACGACGCACGCAGATTGCTGTAGTACTCCACCGGGTCGGTGACCTTCGAGCGGCGCCTCATGCCAGCCGTGTCGATGAGGACGAAGCGCCTGCCACCAGTGTCGAGGGTCACATCCGTCGCATCCCGCGTCGTCCCTGGAGCATCGTGGACGATCGACACCTCCTGACCCGAGAGCCGGTTGATGAGAGTCGACTTGCCGACGTTCGGTCGCCCCGCCAGCACGACCCGCACCGCCTCCTCCTCTGTGGGAGGGGGCGCTTGGAGCGTCTCGAGACGACCCACAAGAGCATCGAGAAGATCACCTGAGCGGCGACCGTTGGCGGCGGATACCACATGTGGTTCCCCCAGCCCGAGAGCATAGAATTCGCCCAGATCATACCGCTCGGCCTCGGGGTGGTCGACCTTGTTTACGACCAGCAGGCATGGCGTTTCGCGGCGTCTGAGGAGATCGGCGACTTCGCGGTCGTCTCCGGTTGTGCCGGAGGATGCGTCGCACACAAAGAGCACGACGTCGGCCTCCTCCAGAGCGTATTCGGCCTGACGTCGCACGCTGCCTTCGATCTCATCTTTCGAGCCGGGCACATAACCACCCGTGTCGACCAACGTGAAGCGATGGGCGCACCACTCGGCAACGCCGTGAATTCGGTCGCGCGTGACGCCCGGTCGGTCGTCGGTGATAGCCTGCCTTGTGCCGGTGACGCGATTGAAGAACGTCGACTTGCCGACGTTTGGCCGCCCGACGATGGCGACGATGGGGCGCACCGGCGCCAGGGTGACGGCAGTGGTCGTCATGTCGACCGCCCCACGAAAAAACCCAACTCTGAAAGCTGGCGTCCGCGCCCGCGCAATACGGCGGCGCTGTCGGTTGCGAAACAGCGGCTGAGGGTCTCTGCCAGGTCGTATTCCCCAACAGTAACCGGCACGCCACAGCGTCGCTCGATGTCGTCCACGGTGACGTCGTCGAGTGTCAGGCCATCGCCATTGATCGTATTGGGTGGTAGAACCGCCAGGTCCCACGGCCCGTCCTGCAGGGCACCGATGATATCCGTCGCCGTGAGGAGGCCAGAGACGGTGATACCGGTGCCGAAAAAGTTGTTGACCACCGGCAGGACATCGATCTGCAGTCGGTTGACGCCGTCGAGTTCGGCGATCCTCGGTCCGATGAACGATGCCGCCAGCTGCCCCGTTACCAGCGCCAGATGCAGGGGCTGCTTCGGTCCGGCTTGAAGGGCCAGGCTCCCGGCCTCCCAGCGGTCGAGGAAATTGCGCACCAAGCCGATCCCATTCTCGATCTGTGGAAAGGCGTCGTAGTAGCCGGCTGCCGGCGGCATGCGCCCCGTCATCAGGTACAGTTCATCCCCAGGGTAGACAAAGCGCTCACCCCCCTGGCGCACGAAGGCGACACCCCAGGCCTCGGCGACGGCCAGGTAGCTGCAGGCCATGTCGGGCGTGACGCTGGCAAGGTCTGGCAGATGGCTGCGAAAGCGTGTCAATCCCAGGGGCACCAGTGCCACAGAGCGCACGGCCGGATAGAACTCGTGCAGATCGTGAACCGTCCGCTCCAGTTGCTCGCCGTCGTTCCAGCCGGGACAGATGACAACCTGAGCATGCATCTCGATGCCGTTGCGGGCCAGATAGTCGATACGTTCGAGGATAGGCACCGTTTCCCGGGTGCGGCCCAGCAGCCTGTCGCGCAACTCGGGGTCGGTGGCGTGCACGGAAATGTACTGAGGTGTCAGGCCCTGCTGGACGATACGCTCCAGGTCCGCCGTCTTGACGTTCGTCAGCGTCACGTACGACCCGTGCAGAAAGGACAGCCGGTAGTCGTCGTCCTCGAAGTAGAGAGATCGGCGCATGCCGGGGGGCATCTGGTGTAGGAAGCAGAACACGCACTTGTTGTTGCAGCGGCGCAGGCGCATCTCGTCGAAATCGAAGCCAAGGGCCTCACCCTCCCCTCGCTCCACCTCTACCTCGTACGTATCGTGCTCGCGTTCGACCTCGAAGACGAGGTGTGCATCGGAGCAGGCTACCTGAAAATCGATCAGATCCTTCACGTCGGTTTCGTTTACGCGCAGGATCCGATCCCCATCGCGAAAACCGGCACGCTCGGCGAGCGTGCCGGGCTCGACGATCTTCACGGCGATCATTGCTCCAGCTCCCCCGTCAGTTTCGTGGACCGGATGGCGAAGCGCAGACTGTTGGCCGTCACCTGCAGAATCTCTACGGCGGACGTTTCCAGGCCACGAGCACTCAGCTGGCGGGCCAGGTCGAAAGCGCCAGCCGTCGTGTGCACCTGAAACCGCGCATGTCCCGCCTCGACGCCACGCGGAACGAGGGTCTGGACGGGGCCCAGCCCCGACACGAGCGCCCGTGTCAGCCCGTCGAGGTCGGCGGCGACTCGAGGTCCTTCGACGACGATGTCGACAACCCGGGTAGAGAACGCGCGCTGGCGTAGATCTTCGGCGATCGTCGCCCGCAGGCTGTCGGCCAGAATCGAGACAGCGTGGCGAAGGGCTCGCTCGCCAGCCGCTCGCGGGGATGTACCCGCGCCACGGCCGCTGGCGGTGAGTATGCCGATGGGTGTCGACTCATCGACCCAGCCGATCTCGAGACGAAGTGTTGCTCCCGCCGTTGACAGACCGGCGTCCGCCACGCCACGCCCCCCC
>JAYZCA010000247.1:0-5247 GCA_036339235.1 Candidatus Latescibacterota bacterium
GGATCGATGGCTCTCGTCGAGAACTGCGTGTACCAGAAGTTGAACCCCCAGTGCAGGAAGCCGGCAAGGTCGTAGCGATACAGTTGGGCCCCCAGAACGCGGTTGCGTGCCGACGGCATGCAGAAGAATCGGTTCGACACCTGATTCCACTGCGACACGCAGTAGTAGGTCCACAGATCGGGGACGCCGCGCTCGACGAAGGCCTCGATGTGGTCGCTTGCCGGGATCGGATGCCGCACGAGTCCCCGATCGTAGTACTCGACGTTGGAGAGGGCATCGATGAAGCGGAAACCCTGCAGGTGACCGTGAACGAGTCGTGCCGCGGCGGCGAAGGACTCGAGATGATCGGCATGCGGTTCGTCGGAGACGTGGAAGAAGCACCGGCGACGCAATCCACGACGGTCGATGTAGTTCACCAGAGCCGGCAGAAACTGGTCGAGGAACGACCGGTAGCGCCTGCCGGAGGCGTTGTCCTTCCAGCCGAAGATTTTCCGCTGCCCGCCGTTGACGTGGGCGACGATCTTCGGACAATGAGCGGCGCCCCACTGGGTAAACAGATGTGACATCTCGAAAAAACGCACGCCCGCCGCGTCGGCCATACGCACCCAGCGATCGAGGCGCTTGAAGTCAAAGAAGTAGCGCTCCTTCGAGCCCCGTACTTCCACCAGCTGTACCGTGGGCCGTTCGCCGCCTACCCGGGTGTCCAGGGGCGGGGTGAACAGCGGTGTGAGCAGCATGTTGATGCCGTGGTCGACGGCGTTGCGCACGAATCGATCGACCAGGTCCCAGTGCCGCCGGCACCACACTTCGACGCCGTAATGTGTGGCGATGCAGTCGGTGTGAAACCAGCTGGTGTGCTTCAGCTTCTGCGCGGGCAACGTCGCCGCGAGAATCTCGAGCGCAAACGTGCCGCCACCCAGACGCTTGCCGTCGTCGCTGGTCAGGGCCAGCTCGATGTCGTATCTCCCGGCGCGGATCCGCGCCGGCACGCGCACCGTCACCCACACAGAGCGCCACTGCCCGGGCGGTGCCGGCAGCCGCTCTCCGAGAGGAACCAGCGGATCCGGATAAAGACCCGGTGTCGTGCGCAGTACGTCGTCGTCGAAGTTCGACCCCGGCAGCTCGCTGGGCGCCAGGCCGACGGACCGCACCTCGATGTGACGCTTCAGGTCGGACTCGACCTCTACCTGGAGTCCGCGCAGCAGCCTTTCGGTTCGATAGGCCAGCTGGAAGGAGAAGACCTCGCCGCGCAGGCAGGTGGCGCGGCGCCAGGTCGACGCCCGCAGGTCCTCGTCAGCGAAGACCTTCGTCAGGGAGCTGAGGAGCCGCGTCTGCAGATGCCGTTTCGCCATGGGGTGATCTCATCGGTTCGAGTGTGGGCATCCGGCTGAGTATGGGCGATTTGGCGCCGGCGCGCACGATGGCGGTATCTTACCGACGCGGATACCGAACGACACCCCTAACGAACACGGAATGTCATCCCATGCCGCCGTTGACCCAGCAACAGCTCGACCACTTCCACGACAAGGGGTATCTGGTCGTCAGAGGACTCTTGGACCCCGCCAGCGTCCTCGACCCCGTCATCCGGGAATACGAAGGTGTTCTCGACCGCCTCGCCCACGAACTGCACGCCGCCGGTACGATCCCCTCCGCCTACGAAGAACTGCCTTTCCAGCAACGCCTGACCCGTGTCTACCAGGACAGCGGCAAGGTCCACGCCCAGTATTTCGATTTCAGTCTTCCCCAGGGGAGCGTGCAGCCCGACACGCCGTTCTGGGCGGGACCCGCCGTGTTCCGGACGCTGGTGAACGAGGATCTCCTCGACGCCGTGGAGTCCTTCGTCGGTCCCGAGATCTACTCCAACCCGGTGCAACACGTACGTCTGAAACCGCCGGAGCGACTCACCCCGATGAACCCCGACACCGGTCTGCCTCAACTCGGTGCCACGGCGTGGCACCAGGACAATGGCGTCGTGCTGCCCGAAGCCGACGACGGCGACATCCTCACCGTCTGGTTCTCGCTGACGGATGCCTCCATCGAGCACGGCTGCCTGCAGGTGTTTCCCGAAAGTCACCGGCGCGGCTTGCTCCATCACTGCCGGCGTCCGACAGGTCTCACCGTGGCCGAGTCCTTCCTGCCCACAGTCAACCCCGTAGCCCTGCCGATGAAACCCGGCGACGTGCTCTTTCTCACGCAGTTGACCTGCCACAGCTCGTTGTCCAACGTCACCGACGAGGTGCGCTGGAGTTTCGACCTTCGCTACCAGCCCATCGGTGAACCCACCGGACGCCCAGCCTTCCCTGGCTTCGTTGCCCGCAGCCGCCAACACCCCGACAGCGAAATGCGCGACCCGGCAGAGTGGGAGCGGCTGTGGCGCGACACGCGTGACCGCATGGCCCTGCATCAGGAAAAGGGACCCTTCAACCGCTGGAACGTGGAAGACGGGGTCTGCGCCTGACGATTGAGTTCGTCAGGCGCGCACGGCCTCGCCGAAGCGTTCGACGTACCAGGCCTTCAGCGGCACGTCGGCCTCTTGTGGGACGTAGTAACCAAGGTGTGACGCCTTGGCGCCCAGCAACTGGCGGCCGATTGGTGTGCACTTGTCGAGGATTGCCTGGGGCATCGTGTCGTAGTCGATGGGCCGCAGCAGGCGGGTGCCGTAACCGTAGTAGAGCACGATGCGCGTCTTTTCAGACAGGTTCGGCGCCCCGGCGTGCCACACGCCCTGCTGGAAGATGACCGCCGAGCCAGCGCGCACCTTCAACTCCACCGCGTCCTGCGGGTCGCGTGCACCCTCGTCCCAGGCAGGCCGACCTGCCACCCGGTGGCTGCCGGGCACCACCATCAGCGACCCCATGTCGCCTGCCAGCAGGTCGGTGAGGAAGAAGCCCACCTTCAAACTCATGAAGGGCCGGATACCGTCGACGGCGAAGAAGGGGTTGCCGCCGTCATCGTGCCAGCCGGTGTTGCGCTTCTCCGGGTTGGGCGGCACCATGATCAGATGGGACGTCGTCAGTTGCAGGTTCCAGTGGCCGAGGAAGCGGACGGCCAGCGGGAAGGTCGACGGCCATTCCATCAGCTCGAGGAAGGCGTCGTGTTCGGTGACCAGCGGCCGTACATCGAGGCCGAAGACCTGACGCCGGTGCGGTGAGTCCCGCAGCCGCTCTTCCAGTCCCTCGATGACGGCCAGCAGATCCGTCACCTTGTCGACTGGTATGGCGTCTTCGACGACGAGGTATCCGTCGCGGTCGAAGGACTCGATCTGCTGTGGCGTCGGCAGCTGTGCCGTCATACGGTCATCAAACCTGGAGCCATCCGGGTATCATCACCCGTCGATGAAGTAACCGCTCAGCCGCCTTCTGTCTCGATCTTCCGGAAGGGCCGCGGGTTGACGTACTCCTCCACCACCTTGCCACCTACCAGGTGCTCGGTGATGATGCGCTCCATCTTCTCCACCGTCAGTTCGTGGTACCATGTCTGCTCGGGGTAGACCAGCGCTGTCGGTCCCCTCTCACAGACTCGCAGGCAATCCGCTTTGGTCCGGTGGATCCCGTTGAGCGGATCGGCGTGACCGAGTTCGCGCAGGCGTTTCTTGAGGTAGTCCCAGATCTCGGCGCCGCGGCCGTCGGTATGACACTTCGGCTTCGTCGGTGTGGCACAGAGGAAGATGTGCCGCTTGATGGTGTCGTCGGTCTGTTCGATCACGCCCTCCAGGTCGCCTCGAGCCTACGGTGTGTGTACGGCTTCGGTGCCGCTCCTTCGTAATCGTCGACGGTGTGCCCGTCGCCCTCCAGCAGGTACTTGTATGTCGTGAGGCCTTCCATGCCCACCGGTCCCCGGCTGTGCAGTCGGCCGGTGCTGATACCGACTTCGGCGCCCAGCCCGTAGCGATACCCGTCGGCGAAGCGAGTCGAAGCGTTGACGAGGGCGGAACAGGCGTCGACACCCTGCAGAAAGCGCACGGCACGCTGGCGGTCCTCGGTGACGATGGTGTCGGTGTGCGCACTGCCATAGCGGTTGATATGTGTCATGGCTTCCGCTAGGCTGTCGACGACCTTCACCGACAGGATGTAGTCGAGATACTCGGTGGACCAGTCCTCTTCGGTGGCGGCTACCACGCGGCCGTTGCCGGCGATCGCCCGCGTCCGTTCGTCACCTCGTACCTCTACTTTTTCCTCTTCGAGCTGACGGACAGCGCGCTGCAGGAAAGCCTCGGCCACGTCACGATGTACCAGGAGTGTCTCCACGGTGCAGCAGGTGGACACGTCCTGCACCTTCGAGTCGACCGCAACGCGCAGCGCCTTGTCGAGGTCGGCTGCCTTGTCCACGTACACGTGGCAGATGCCGTCGGCGTGGCCGGTGACGGGGATGTTGGTGTTGTCCATGATGTAACGCACGAATTCGTTCGACCCGCGCGGGATGATCAGGTCGATTGCGTCGTCCTGAGCCAGCATCTGCTTGACATCCTTGCGCGACTCCATCAGCGTCAGCCAGCCAGCGGGGAGCCCTTCCACCGACGCCGTGGCCCGCACGATGAGATCACCGAGAGCCCGGTTCGAACGCGAAGCCTCGGAGCCGCCCTTCATCAGCACGGCGTTGCCCGACTTCAGACAGACGGCGGCGATCTGGATCAGCGCGTCCGGGCGCGACTCGAAGATGACCCCGAGTACGCCGATGGGCACGGTGACGCGGAACAGGTTGAGGCCGCCGTCGATCTCGGTGGCGCGCTGCGTCTGCCACAGGGGATCGTCCGCCGACTTCACCGAACGTACCATCTCGATGGCACGGTCGTACTTGCCCGTGGCCAGATTCAGACGGGCCACCAGGGGCTCACCGAGCTCGCCGCGCGCCGCCATCTGCTGTGCCGCCACAAGATCCTCAGCATTGGCTGCCAGGATCGCCTCCCGCTCGGACTCCAGCGCCACGGCGATCGCCTCAAGGCCGGCGTCGCGCACCTCCCCAGACGTTGCCGCCAACTGGCGTGCCGCCGCGCGGGCGGCCAAGGCGTGGGTCCGTACGTCGCTGTCGGGTGTGGTCTGTGTTGCGGTGCTCATACGTCTGTTTGCTCCGGGCAGAGAGCACCGCTTCGCTGGCGGCGCCCATCATCTCCTTGAATCTGTGCACACAGCGTCTACCGCTGCGTCCGCGCTATTCTCGCGCCTGCAGCGCCTGCGCGCTGACTGCGCTCATCATCTTCTGAATCTGTGACATTACCCGCTGCGGTTCCTCGACCTTGCCCTCGGCGAG
>JAYZCA010000248.1:0-5029 GCA_036339235.1 Candidatus Latescibacterota bacterium
GACCGCGCCATGGAGGATGTCGCCGCCGCGGACGAGGCGCAAAGTCTCGAGGGTGAATGCGGAGAAAGTGGTAAAGCCACCGAGCACACCGGTGAACACGAATAGGCGTAGGGAATCGCTGAGCATGGCGCGCGACTCAGCGACGGACCCAGGGCGCCGATGAGGACGCAGCCGGCGACGTTGACGATCAGCGTGCCCCAGGGAATGACCGCGAGGGGCACAAGGCGATGAACGGCGCCGCTCATCAGGAAGCGGCAGACGGCTCCGGCGAAACCGCCGAGGCCGACGAAGAGAATCTGGGTCATCAGCAGAAGTTCCGGGATAGTGTTGTGGTCATCAGCGGTTCAGAGCGGCCAGAATAGTATAGGCATCGCCACGCTACCTGGATGAGCGCGCGCGGCGGCTCGAGGAGGATTTCGACGCCGGCCTGCTGGCGCAGACCGGCCAGGTAGTCCCGCTGTACCTGCCGCTGGTGGCCGGCAGTTAGGTAGTCACGGATGCGTTCCTGCATCGCTGCCGGTGATTCTCCGCCCATGCGTTGTTCGATCTGTGCGTAGAAGGCCTGCACGTCCTCGTCGCTGACGGTGGGCACGCTGGCCGAGACCTCCCGGGCGACGAGAGAATCGATGTCGATGCCCTGTCTGCCGGCCTCAACACTCAACAACTGCTCGTCGATCAGGTAGTCGAGGGATCGCTGGCGAGCGTCGAACAGGGACTGCCAGGTCTCGGGTTCCGCCTTGCGCACCTGTGCGTCGACCTGATCCATGGTGATCGGTGTCGAACCCACCCGCGCGGCGACATCGTCCGAGGGCTGCGGCTGGGCGCAGGCGATGGCAAGCAGGGCAGGGACCGACAAGAGAGTGAAGCGCAGCGCTTGTGGCATGGTTACTCGGGGGCATGTGGTGCAAGCTTGCTCTCGGCGTAGAGCATCATGTTACCTATCCGGCAGTTTTCTGCAAGTCGCATCGCGAAAGAGGAGGAGATCTGGATGATCGAACACTGGGAGTGGCTCGCCGACGGCCTTCACGTGCTGCGTGACAGCTGCCTCGTCTACGCCGTGCGCGGGCCGTCAGGGACGGTGATCGTCAACGCCGGCACCGGCCTGGCCGCCGAGCACCTGGACGAAGTCACCGGCGCCGGCGAGGTGACGGTGCTGCTGACGCACCACTTCCGCGACCACACAGACGGGGCACTACGTCTGGCAGACAAGGGTGCACGCGTCATAGCGCCGTACTGGGATCAGGAGTATTTCCTCGATCCGGAGCAGCACTTCCGCGAACGACAGATCTGGAACTCGTACGACAACCGTTGGGACCGGTTCTCGCCGGTGCGTCGGATTCCGGTGACGGACTTGGCGATGGACTACGAGACCAGACAGATCGCGGGTCTGATGTGGACGGTGGTGCCCACGCCTGGGGTGACCAACGGCGCCAGCAGCTACGTCGTCGACCACGGCTCGCGGCGGCTGGCCTTTGTCGGCGAGGTGATCTGTGGGCACGGTCGCACCGGCAGGCTGGCACCACTGCAGTACAACTACAATGACCTGTCGGGGGCGCGGAATCTGTTTTACAGCGCCACGCGGGTGCTCACTCACGGCCCCGACGTGATGCTGCCAAGCCTCGGCGGCCCCATCGACGACCCTGCAGCGGCAGTGGGCGCACTACGCCAGAACATCCTCGAGATCCCCCGTATCCAGCCCGGATTCGGCGGGCTCGCCGACCCGGACGCTGACGATGTCGAGCCGGTCCTCCCACATCTGTACCGGGCCAAGTACAGCGGCGCCGAGACACATTTCCTCGTCGCCGAAAGCGGCAAGGTGTTGTGCATCGACTACGGGTACCCGACGGCTGTCAGCGTGGCACCAGGCAAGAGCCATCCGTCAAACCGGCGACCGCTGCTGCACAGCATGGCGGGGTTGAAGAAGCATACAGGAGCCGACAGCATCGACACCGTGCTGGTGTCGCACTTCCACGACGATCACGTAAACGGCATCAACCTGCTACGGCGCCTGTACGGCACTAGAGTGTGGGCGGCCGAGCTGTTCGCCGACCTGCTCGAGCAGCCCATGCGATACGACCGGCCCTGCCTCTGGCACGAACCGATCCCGGTAGATCGAAGGCTGCCGACGCACGAGACCTTCGAGTGGGAGGGGATCCCCATCACGCTCACACCCATGTCGGGACACACGCGCTTCGCGACGCTCATCAGCTTCGAGATCGACGGCCAGCGGGTCGTACATACGGGAGACGAGATCTTCTATGACACCGGTGCCTGGCAACCCGGCGCCCACATGACGACGAACCATGTCTACAAGAATGGTCTCGACATGGGCTGTTACCACGCCGTCGTCGACGAACTCGAGCGCATCCAGCCCGACTGGGTGATCACCGGACACACGTCACCATTTCAGCCCCAGGATGAGTGGTACAAGGAGATACGCCGCGGCGCCGAGGCTTTCGACGATCTACACCGCAAGCTGATGATCCTCGGCGAAGACGAGGCTCACTTCGGCGCCGAGTCGCAGGGGGGCAAACTGAAGCCGTACCGCGTGCACCTGCCCACCGGCGGTGAAGCGCAGATGGACGGTTGGGTTCTCAATCCGCTGCCGACTGCGGCAACGGCAACGGCGCGGCTCGTCGTTCCCGAGGGCTGGGCGGGGAGCGAAGTCACTGTTGACCTAGGTCCGCGGGAGCAGAAGAATATCACGCTGTCCCTACGGTCGGACGCGGGGGCATCGTGCCGCCGACAGCCCGTCGCCCTAGATCTGACCGTCGACGGACGACCCTTCGGCCAGGTCGCCGAAGCGCTGGTCACCGTCGGGCACGAGCGATTCTGACGGCACCGACCAGGCGGTCCGTCACCAACATCGCTGCTGAGAAGTACCGGTCAGGTGAGCGCCGGATTGTCCTTGATGGTTGACGGGGGCACCATATATTCCTTCATCTTGGAAGTTCCCCCCTTTTCTTATTTTTCGCCGGCGCCCGAGCGTCGAAAAGGAGATCGATGAGACTGGCCGTAGACAATCTTGCATCCGAAGCAACCGAAGATGACCTTCGCACCTTGTTCGAGATTTTTGGCAAGGTTTCCGCCGTGGAGATTCAGAGAACCCGTGGGCGTGGCCTCGTAGACATGCCGAGCAAATCCGCCGCCAAAGACGCCATCACCAACCTCGATGGCCAGGAGCTGCTGGGGCACCAGATCGGCCTGAGTGAGTTTACCCAGGGCAAGAGGATCTACCGTCCGCCCCGCCGACGGAGAAGACGCTGACGTCCCCAGCGACGAACCCTCGAATCACCACGGCCCCGCTGCCTGACTCAGGTAGCGGGCCGTTTTCGTTCTGACCCGTTTGATCCGCCCCCACCCCTGAGCCTCGACCGGGCTGGCCACCGGATCCACGACGACGATCTGCAAGCCCTCGGTTCGGGCGAACCGGCGTTCCGTGCGGCCGTCGGAGAGAACGATCTTGGTTTCGCGGATCGGGTTGTTGTCAATCTCGATGACGGCACCCTCCGCCGGACTTAATGCGAGCACGTGAAACGTGGCGACAACGCCCTCACCGCTGACTTCGCCGCGGCTGCTGAGGCCGAAAATCGTCGCCAGATCGAGCTGCTGACCGGGTACCGAGGTGGCGACGTCGTCAATTTCCGACCTCAGCAGGTTGGTCGCCAGCTGGGCGCCGTCAAACAACGGGCCGGTGCGGAAGGGCTGCGTGCCAACCTGGCCGGGCAATCCCAGGTCTTGGATGAGAAAGATAGCCTCCGGCACGGTGACGTAGGCGGCTAGGCCGGAGGCGCGCAGGCTCCGGAAGTCGGCGATGATCTGCAGGCGGACGACATCACCTACGAAGACTTGAACCGGTTCGCCGGCGGCGTGGCCTTCGACCCCGATGCGCAGTGACTGGGCGTGGGCGGCAGGCACTAGCAGACCGGCAGCGGTGCAGAGCGCGGCGGCACACAATATGGGCCTCATGGGCGGGAACCTGTCTGTGATGGGTATGAGCTGATCCGGTGCAGGTCAGACGCACCGGGGGCGGCGCGGATCCCGGCAAGCCCATATCTTATCGGTCTATCAAGAAGGAGCATCGATGCCCTACTACGTATACGTTTCCGTCAGTTCCCACGATCGGGTCAACGTCTTCTCCATGGACCCGGAGACCGGAGCCCTCGACACGCACGCCATCGTTGCCGTCGGCTCCTCGCCCACGGCCCTGTGCGTCGATCCGCAACAGCGCTTTCTCTACGTCGCCCTCCGTGGCAGTCGTCAGGCAGCGGGTTTCCGCATCGACAAGGCCAGCGGCCGGCTAGCCCCTCTGGGCACGGCGCGGCTGGAGGCAGAACCCATCTATATCTCCACCGATCGCACCGGCCGTTTCCTGTTCACCTCCTACTACCGGGCGGGCATGGCGGCTGTCCATCCCATTCGGCGGGACGGCTCCGTGGGCACGCCGGCGGTGATGTCGGTCAAGACAGCGGAGCGCGCCCACTCGATTCAAACGGATCCGTCCAACCGCTTTGCCTTCGTGCCGCACACGGCGGGCCCCAACCTGATCCACCAGTTCCGCTTCGACGAGACGACGGGGCGCCTGTCGTCGAATCCGGCGGGCAAGGTGACACCGCCCGAGGGCGCCGGGCCGCGGCATTTCTGCTTCAACGAGTCGATGGACGTCGCCTATTTCGTCAACGAGCAGGGCTCGACCGTCAGCGCCTACAGCTTCGATCCCGAAGAGGGCACCCTCACCGAGTTTCAGACGGTGACGACGCTGCCTTCCGGCTTCGAGGGTGAGAACACCTGCGCCGACATCCGTATCACGCCTACGGGTGAGTACGTCTACGCCTCCAACCGGGGCCACGACTCGATCGCCGCTTTCTCCGTCGATGGATCCACCGGTGCTCTGGAGGCGATCAGTCACACGCCGACGGAGGCGACGCCGCGGGCCTTCACTCTCGATCCCGACGGCGCCTACCTGATCGCCGCCGGACAGGGCTCGGGAAAACTGGCCACGTACCGCATCGACGACGAGACGGGGCAC
>JAYZCA010000249.1:0-4359 GCA_036339235.1 Candidatus Latescibacterota bacterium
GACCACTACGACCTGTGTCTGGCGGACGTGAAGCCCCATCCAGAAGGGATCGACATCGATCACGTCGACGTGCGCGACTACGCCCAGGTCCTCGAGGCGGCGCGCGGTTGTGACGCGATCATGAATTTCACGGTCGTGCGCAACGATCCGGTGGACAGCTTCCAGGTGAACACCATCGGCGCCTGGAATGTCATGAAGGCTGCGGTCGAGTTGGGGATTCGCCGGATCGTTCACTCCGGCCCGCAGGCGGTGCGCTCCTGCTACGACACGGACTTCGGCGTCGATGACGCCCCGGCAGCGCCGGGTACAGGGCACTACGCCATCACCAAGTGGCTGAGCGCCGAGATCTGTCGTGTATTTTCGCAGAAGCACGACATGCAGACAGCCTACTTCGTTTTCAACGGACTGGGTCCGGCTCCGGAGGCACCGATTTCCGAGCCGGCGGATACGCCGACCTTCGTCGTCGTCTGGGAAGACCTGCAGCACGTGTGCCGGCTGGCGCTGGAAGTCGAATCGCTGCCCGGCAACTTCCAACTCTTCAACATGCTGTCCTTCACCGGTCCGGGGAAGTACAACACCGACAAGGCGCGTCGCCTGCTCGGCTTCGAGCCGACGCGGGACTGGGACGAGTTCTACCGCCGCCGGGAGCCATCCCCATGAGGATCGGGCTCCCCAACGACTTCCGAAGGTATCTGTCCATGCGCGGTGCCTCCGTCACCCTCGAAGAGACCGCGAGCCACCAGCCCCTGACCCTGCGCGCCCTGGCGGTAGGCTCCTTCCTCTCCTTCTTCCTCGGCGTCGGCTCCAACTACTCCGACACGGTGATCAAGGGGAGCTACATGACCCTCGACTTCAGCACGCCGGGGGCGATCTTCCTGTTCATCATACTGGTGGGGTTTCTCAACTCGCTCTACAAGCTGACCGGTCGTCACTGGGCCCTGTCTGCCGGGGTTACCGCCGCCCTCGTCGTGGCCTGGACGGTCAATTTCTCGCCCTTCGACAAGCTGCCTCTCTACTCGCCGGGGGTCCTGTTCTCCAGCTTCCTCATCATGTCGATGGCGGCCAACACGATCCTGGCCGGAATGGGGCGCAATCTCTCCCTCAATCGCTCCGAGCTGATCGTCGTCTATATCATGCTCATCGTCGTGGCGTCTCTGGCGACGATGGGTCTGTGCGAGACGATCCTGCCCGCCATCACCGGCGTGTTCTACTACGCCAGTCCAGAAAACGATTGGGCCAAGATCCTGTTTCCGGTGTTGCCCGAGGAGATCATGCTCAACGACGGTGACGAGAACCGGACGTTCTACGAGGGCTTCGGTACCAAGGAATTCACCATTCCCTGGGGTATCTGGCTGCGGCCGATGGCGATGTGGGGTGTCTTCCTGACCGGTCTCTACCTGACGATGGTCTGCCTGGCTGTCATCCTGCGCCGACAATGGATGGATCGCGAACGCCTCTCGTACCCGCTCGTGCAGGCGCCACAGGCGATGATCCGCGGTGAAGATGCTGACCAGATCGTCAATCCTTTCTTCAAGAACAAGATCATGTGGGTCGGTGCGGCGCTGCCGATCCTGGTGGGGTTGTTCATGGGGCTCAACAAGTACCTCGTTGGATGGCCGATGATCCCCACCGCGTGGAGCTTCCCCATCGGTTACGGCCAGTCGATCAACATGACGATCAGCTTTGCCGTGCTCGGCTTCTCCTACCTGATCGGTCCGGATATCGCCCTGGGGATCTGGGGTTTTGCGCTGTTCTCGAAGGTGGAGAAGATGTTCTTCGTCGCCAATGGCGTGACCAAACAGCAGGACGTCTGGGCGGTGTCGACATCGGAGTTACTCAACTATCAGGGTCTCGGGGCGTTGATCGTCTTCGTCGGGATCGGCCTGTGGGTTGGCCGCGAGCACCTCGCGCAGGTGTGGAAGAAGTTCCTGGGGCAGGATTCCGAACTGAGCGATGACGACGAAATCATGACGTACCGGTCCGCCGTGTCCGGCTGCTTGATTGGCACGGCGGTGATGATCGGCTGGTTCCTGTACCTGGGCACGCCACTCTGGGCGGCATCACTGTTTGTCTTTCTCGCCATGGTCATCTTCACCGGCCTGGCCCGTGTCGTGGCCGAAGCCGGTGTCGCCGCCATCATCTCGCCCATGGTCGCTCCCGACTTCATGGTCTACGGCCTCGGGTCCCAGCTGCTGGGGGCCACGGCGACGGCGAGCTTCTCGATGAGCTACATCTTTGGCGCCGACATCCGCGTGTTTCTGATGGGCGTCATCGCCAACGGCCTCAAACTGATCGAGGGCATGAACCGGCACAGCCGACGTATCGTGTTCTGGGCAATCGTCATCGCTATCCTCCTCGGCATCAGCGGCTCGCTGTTTACCGTGATGTCCCTCGGCTACCGGGACGGCGGCATCAATTCGAACGGCTGGTTCTTCAAGAACATGCCGGAAATCATTTACCGGACGGCGGCGACCAACATCGAGGAGCCAGAGGGGATCTACTGGACAGGAATGAGTTTCGTCGGTGTCGGCGCCGGCGCCATGCTGACCCTCACCTGGCTGCGCCAGCGGTTCCTGTGGTGGCCGTTGCATCCCATCGGGTTCCCGATCATGACCAGCTGGCTCATCGACTGGATGTGGTTCAGTGTCTTCTTCGCCTGGCTCATCAAGGTGACGATTCTGAAGTACGGCGGTGCCTCCCTCTTTGCCCGCAGCCGTTACTTCTTCCTGGGGATGATCACCGGCCGCATGCTGATCACGGGAGGGTTTCTCGTCGTCGACTACCTTTCGGGCATGGTGAGCAACGCCATCTTCTGGGTATAGAGTGCACGGACGACCCAACAACATCCCAGTCTGGCTGAAGGCCTTCGCCCTCGGCGTGTGTATCGTCACGCCCGCCGCGGGTGAGGGGTATGTCGATCCGGCCGCCTTTGATCGGATCTCGGCGACGGTACGGGAACTGTCGTCCCACGGTTCCCGCCTGCCCGGTTACCCGGGAGACCGCTACGCCGCCGATTTCGTCGAACGCGAACTGCGCGCCGCTGGCGTCGAGGGTGTGACGCGAGAACCGTACGACCTGGTCGTGCCCATCGACAAGGGTGCGTCGATGGAAATCCTGGACGGGGACGCCCCGCGCAGCGTGCCACTGCTGTCGCTGTGGCCTAATCTCGTACGCACCAACACGACGGGACCGGAGGGGATTTCCGGCAACCTGTTCTACGGCGGCCATGGTGAGCACTCAGACTTCGACGGCCACGAGATGTGGGGCGCCGTCGTCATGCTCGAGTTCAACAGCTGGAAGAACTGGAAGAACGCTGCGGCTCTCGGCGCCGCGGCGATCATCTTCATCGAGCCCGACGAAACAACGCTTTTCGAAGCTCGCAACAAATGGTCATGGGCCCCCGTCGACGTGCCGCGCTTCTGGCTCAGTCGTCAGGCGGCGCTGGCCCTGCGACAGGAATTGGGGGACGGCGATCTACAGGTCCGCGTACAGGCACGCATGGACTTCGAGACCCGCACGACGTGGAACCTGTGGGGCACGGTTCCCGGCGTCGACCCGGAACTGAAACAGGAGATCGTCGCCATACAGTCCTACTACGACGGCATCTCCGTCGTGCCCGCCGACACACCCGGTGCCGAGAGTACCGCCGGGATCGCCGCGCTGCTCGAATTCGCTCGCTACCTGCGCGATCACCCGCCTGCACGCACGGTCGTGTTGCTGGCATCGGGGTCGCATTTTCAGCAGCAGACCGGCGTCTTCGCCTTCCTCCACAAGCATGCGCGGGTTTTGGCGCCGTTCAAGGATCGCATGCCGAAGCGTTTTATCCCTGACTCGCTCGACGTCGACCGCCTTCTGCGTGAGACGTCGAGGCGTGGCGTCTCTCTGGACACATTTGGCCTGCGCCTGCGCCCTGCGGCCAACGGCGGCCAGGCCTTCGAGGATGTCGACCTGGAGCGCCTGACGGCTCAGCTCAAGCTCCGTCGCATCGTGCCCGACTCCATCGGTATCCTGCTCGAGCCGGACAGTCTGAATATTGAACTGTTCCTCGCTTTAGATCTCTCGAGCCGCTCCGATCAGGTAGGCTTCCTCCACGGCACCCGCGTGCCGGCGCATCGCAAGTTTTACGTACCCCTCGGGCGCAGCCTGATGCGTCACGCGACAGATGCGGCAGTCGAACTCGGACGCGAGCCGTCTGCCATGGTAAACCTCGTCAGCCCCATCAAAGGCGTGTCCTGGGACTCGTACCTGGACCCCGATACGTTCCGCGAAAACGCCGACTACGCCCTGGCGACGGGCATCGTCACGCTGAGCATGCTCACCACGACGGACCGGCGGATGGTCCTCGACAGCCCGCTCGAC
>JAYZCA010000250.1:0-3494 GCA_036339235.1 Candidatus Latescibacterota bacterium
GCGTCGGGAGAAGTCGCCGCCGAAGGTGATCTCCTGGAGAGGCCGGGCACGGCCGAAGAGGTCGAGGGGCAACTCGACGACCTGCCACTCCTTCGAGGTGATATCGACGTAGCCGTCGTCGACCAGGTCGATGAGGGTCTCGAAGATGTAGAGGTTGAAGTCGTCTGCCGGGTCGCGGTCGAAGGGGCCGAAGTGGACGGCGAAACGCAGGACGCGGTAGCCGACCGGGTCGAGGGGTTGCTCGGGGCGAAAGCTGACCACCCAGTCCCAGTTCCCGGAGCGCACGGGGAAACTGGCAGCCACTTCGCCCTCGTAGACGAAGGTGTCCTCGGCAAGGTCGACGGCGCGATCCTCGAAGAATGCCCTGTGCACCACGTCCCATCCCAAAGCCAGGGCGTCGCCGAACACCACCAGATCGTCATGGTCGATCTGCGGCTCCACGGCGAGGGTGCGGATCAGGCGCACCTCGATGAGCGGCGCTGACGGCTGGCGCACGGTGACGGCGACGGTGCGCAGGCCGCGGTCGACGGTCACTGGAAAGGAAGCGCGCAGCCGCCAGACACCATCGGCGGTCGGCTCCAGTGGGATGTCGGAGGGACCGCCCAAGGCGCTGAAGTCCGCCACCAGTTCGGGATCGCCGGCGTCGGGGGCCAGGCGGGCGACGCGCACAGTGCCGTCCAGCTCGAGGAGAGCGCCGCTGGCGATCGAATCCGGCAGGCCATCGGCCCACTCGGCGACGATCGGGCTGTGTTCGATGCGCAGCACGTAGGGAAAGCCGGGATCACTCGAATAACCGGCATCGCTGGAGACGTACATCCGTCCTTCTGAATCGGTGACAATCCCCATCGGGTGACCCATGATGTCCTCGGCGTCGGTGCCGGTCTGGAGACCGCTGAGGAAGGTCTCGTATCGCGCGTTGGAGCCGTCGGGGTCGCTGAACAGGGCAATCACGCAGTAGCCCTCGATCGCCGCCAGTTTCGCGCGGCCTGCGTGGAGGGCGACGAAGGCGGCGTTGCGGTATCGGGGGGGGAAATGGTCGTCGTCGTAGAAATGGATCCCCATCGGGGCCGAATGCGCCGGCATCAGTGCGACGGGGCGCTCCATGCTGGCAACGCGGGCCGAGTCGGCGGCCGTGAGCGGCAGGATTTCCGCGTAGGCTGGGATGGTGAAGTCAGCCCACACCCGATACCCGGAGGCGAGGGGGATGCCGTAAAAGCCGCCGTCGCGGATCACGTCGATCCACTCCGGAGGGGCTTCGACGCCCTCGAGGTCGTGGCCGTTGTTGGTACCCCACAGCTGCCCGGTCACCGGGTGCAGGGCCATGCCGAGGACGTTGCGGACACCCGTGGCGAAGACGCGCCGCCCGCTGCCGTCGACGTTGAACTCCAGGATCGACCCCCGCTCCGCGTCGTTGCGCCGGCACAGGTCGCAGGGCCAGCCGACGCTGAGATACATCTTGCCGCGCTGCTCGTCGATGACGATGGTGCGGGTGGAATGGGAGCCGCTGGAGGGAATGCCGTCGACAAGGACTTCGCGCTCTTCGTAGACGAGGTCGCCGTCTGAGTCGCGTAGGCGCAGGATCTGCGGCCGGTCGCCGACGTAAAGAGCGCCGTCGTGGAAGGCGATGCTGTGGGGGCGGCTGAACCCGGTGGCCGCGACGATCGCCTCGTCGGCGACACCGTCTCCGTCGCGGTCGGGGAACGCGATGATCTGATCGTCGTCCATGTTGGCCACGTGCAGCACACCGTTGCTGTCGAATGCCATGAACCGCGGCCGGTCGACGCTGTTAAAGGCGGCGAAGACGCTGGCCGTAAACCCCGGCGGCAGGTTGACGCTCAAGTCACTGGGAAGCCGATCGAACTGGGGCGGGACGTGGACGGGCGTCGGCTGCAAGTCGACGTGCGTGCGCGGGGTGAGACGGACGGTCCCGGGCGGGTAGTCCGGTTGCGCGGCGGCGCCCGCGGCGAGACAGGCGGTGGCGCCCAAGGCGAGGACGCAGGTGGGGCGGCGAAGGCAGAAACGGATCATTGGGTCTCCGGGGGCTTTCAAGGGACCTGCAAGGGACCTTTCGGTGAGGCTGCGTAGAAGGCCAGGAAGGTCACATAGTGAGATGGTCAAGGATTCAGCGACACCTTCTTGCTCTCAGGTCAGAGCAGGCGGAGCGACCAGCGATGAGGCGTCGTAGATCCGGACGAGCACTGCTGGCTAGCGCCAACGAATTGCCGTCGCTTTCCTGCAAACGACGGCAGCTGGGGCGCGGCGTGCCGTCCGTGAGCACGCTGCCCGCAGTCGCGAGTTGCGAAGCTGTCGTGCTCAGCCCTTGATCTCGAAAATCGCCTCGATCTCCACCGCCACTCCGGTGGGCAGCTGCGCGAAACCAATGGCCGAACGTGCGTGATGCCCGTCGTCCCCTTCGAAAATCTCGTGCAGCAAATCAGAAGCGCCGTTAATGACAAGGTGCTGCTCGATGAAGTCGAGAGTCGAGTTGACGCAGCCCAGCAGCTTGACGACGCGCAACCCGTCGAGCGTGCCGACCTCCTGGTGTACAGACTGAAGGATGTTGGTGGCAACTTCCTTCGCCGCCTCGTATCCCTGCTCAACGGTGACATCCAGGCCGAGCTTGCCCTTCTGCGTCGAGGTATGGCCGGAGGTGATGATGAGTTTGCCGGTACGGGCGGCCATGTTCAGGTAGGCCCGCTCGGCGTTGTCGGGGAATTCCAGGCCCCGTTCGAGAGCCTTTGCTTCAGCGCCCATGGTGATGTTCTCCTGTGTCGGGTTGTTCGAAAGGTAACAACGCGGCGTCTTGAGTTTGGAGAGGTTGTCTTCGGTTCGTGTATGTTGGCCTGGATCATCGGCCACCCCTCTCATGCCACCGAAACATAGACTAGAGTCGTGGACCAAGTCCAGGATCTCCTTCCGGCCACTCGGCACGTCGAGGGCGCGGCGCAGCGCTTCATTTGGTAAGAGTGAGGCATGATGTCCGCTCCATTGTGTTCAGGCTGTATCCGGTAGCAGCGTAACCCCGGCGGCAGAGACATCCGCCCATCCTTCAGGCAGCAGCGAATAGAGCACCTCTGAACGCTCGATCGTCTGCCTGAGCCACAGGGTTCCCGAATCCGTGGCTGTCAAGAACTCCAGCGCCCGTTGAGCAGACACCCACTGATGCCCCGTATGTTCCGGACTGCGATGCGCAGTCTCGTCTCCGACGATCGAGCAACCGAAGATCACGCCCTGGAGCTCGTTTTCCGGGTCGCGCTCGCCTCGATAGAAATGAGACAGCCCGATCAGGATATCGACTCGAACCCGCAGACCGGTCTCCTCCATCACCTCGCGGTGAAGTGCCTCCTCGAACCCCTCGCCCTGATTGACCCGTCCCGTAACGCACTCCCAGACTTCGGAGTTGAAGTCGCGATCGGCAGCGCGTTTCATGAGCAGGTACTCACCGACGCGATTGCGCAGCAATGCCGCGATCCCCGCCAGGAAGTGTCCCGGAC
>JAYZCA010000251.1:0-18981 GCA_036339235.1 Candidatus Latescibacterota bacterium
TCGTTGAGCCCATGGAGCGGACCCATGGCGGCTTCCGGCTCTATTGTGAAGACCAATTGCGGCGCCTGCAGATCATCCAGGGGCTCAAGTGTCTGGGATTTGATCTGGAGCAGGTCAGGCACCTGTTCTCCCTGCGCGACCAAGCGGAGACGGGTGGTGATCTGGCGCGGCAGATGATCGACAATCTGCAGACCCAGCAGAACGAGATCGACGCCAAAATCGCCCAGTACGAGGAGTTGAAGGAGCGCAATCGCCGTGGCATCGATATTCTGGGTGGATGTCTGTGCTGTCGGATCAAGGTGTTCGAACGTGATTGTCACGGCTGCGAGACCTACAAGTGTCACGATGAGGTCCCCGATCTCGTCGAATGCGCCATTTTCGCCCGCTAGGATGACCCGACCATGATCACCGTATCCGACGAAGCCGTAAACAAGATTCGGAGCCTTCTCGAGCGGGAGGGTGAGTCCCTGTCCGCGTCGAAGCGCGGTCTGCGGGTGGCTGTAAAGGGCGGTGGCTGCTCCGGGTTTCAGTACAAGCTCGATTTTGAGGACGCGCCCGACGACATGGACCAGGTCATAGAGTCCAACGGAGTGCGCGTCTTCGTCGATCCGAAGAGCAGCCTCTATCTCAACGGGGTCATCCTGCGTTACGACGACGGGCTGATGGGAGCCGGCTTCCAGGTCGAGAATCCCAACGCCCGGACGACCTGTGGCTGCGGCGAGTCCTTCAGCGTCTGACCCTGCAGAGACCGATCCACCCGGCCCCGGCTTCCCGGAGCCCATCTATCTCGATCATCTCGCTACCACGCCTCTCGACCCACGGGTCTTGGAGGCGATGCTGCCCTACCTGCGAGAGAATTTCGGCAATCCTTCGAGCCGTACCCACGTTTTCGGCCTGAACGCCGCTGCTGCCGTCGAGGGGGCACGAGCTCACGTGGCTGCCCTCATCGGCGCCACGCCCCGCGAAATCATCTTTACCAGCGGCGCCACCGAGGCCAACAACCTGGCCCTCAAAGGCATCTGCACCGCCTGGGCGGACCAGGGGGCGCACCTGATCACCTGTGTGACGGAACATCACGCGGTGCTCGATGTGTTCGACCGCCTCGAGAGCGCGGGGCAGTTCCGTGTCACGCGTCTGGCCGTCGATGCGGAGGGTCTCATCGATCTGGCCGCCCTCGACGCCGCTCTCGACGACGATGCCCGTCTGCTCTCGGTGATGGCCGCCAACAACGAGACGGGCGTCCTGCAGCCCCTGGACGAAATCGCCCACCTTCTGCACGGCAGGAACGTAGTCTGGCACTGCGACGCAGCACAGGCGGCAGGGAAGATCCCCCTCGACCTGCGGCACACCCCCATCGACCTGCTGTCGATCTCCGCACACAAGATCCACGGTCCAAAGGGGCAGGGGGCTCTGTTCGTGCGTCGACGCCGACCGCCGCTGCGATTGACGCCGCAGATCGAAGGGGGTGGGCAGGAACGTGGGCTGCGTTCGGGGACGCTCAATGTCGCCGGTATCGTCGGCCTCGGCGAGGCCTGCCGTCTGAGCCGGAGCGAGGGCGAGGCTGACGCGGTGCGCCTGCGGAGTCTGCGCGACGAACTGGAGGACCGTCTGCAGCAGGCATTGGGCCCGGGTGTCGTCGTCAACGGTCACCGGGAGCACCGACTGCCGAACGCGCTCAGCGTTTCATTCCCCGGCATCCACGGCGCCGACCTGCTCACCGCCCTGCGCGATGTAGCGTTGTCATCGGGATCGGCTTGCGCCTCAGGTGCTGATTCACCCTCCCACGTGCTGACCGCTCTCGGCCGCGACGCGGCGACGGCCGCTTCGTCACTGCGCTTCGGGATGGGGCGAACGACGACGGCAGCGGAGGTGGAGCGGGCGGCAGTGCGCGTGATCGCAGAGGTGCGTGCTGCAGAGAATCTGCTCTTGCGGGAAGCGTAACCATCCCTAGGTTTTTTTATTCTCATTCATCCCAGAAAACAAACCCTGAGCGGGAGAAGGTAATATGGCTCTCACATCGAGCCAGCTTCTCGAAGAAGTCAAGAAGTCGATCAAGGAGGTCACGCCCGACGAGGTCAGGCGGGGACTGCAGTCCGGTGAGATTCAACATATCGTCGACGTGCGCGAGCGGGACGAGGTGATGGACGGGTACATCCCCGGTGCCAATCTGATTCCGCGAGGTTTTCTCGAGTTGAACGTGGAAGAGGATGTGTCGATGGACCGCGACGAGTCGATCGTCCTCTACTGCGCCGGCGGCAACCGCTCGGCGCTGGCGGCACGCGATTTGATCGCCATGGGGTACGATAACGTCAGCTCGATGATCGGTGGCATCAAAGGTTGGAAGGATGCGGGCCTGAAGATCCTGACTGGCGGCTTGCTGTCGGAGGAGGATCTGCAGCGCTACGCCCGCCACCTCATCCTTCCGGAAGTCGGCGAAGAGGGGCAGCAGAAGTTGCTGCAGGGTAAGGTGCTCCTCATCGGCGTCGGTGGACTCGGTTGCCCCACCGCTCTCTATCTGGCCGCCGCCGGCATCGGCAAGATCGGCCTCGTCGACAACGATGTCGTCGACATGAGCAACCTGCAGCGCCAGGTGCTGTTCGGTCAGAGCGACGTGGGTCGCCCCAAGGTCGAGGCTGGTCGTGAACGCCTCCTCGACATGAATCCGCGTATCGAGATCGTCGCGCACCATGATCTGATGACGTCGCACAACGCCTTCGACATCATGGCGGACTACGACATCATCGTCAACGGCTGCGACAACTTCCCGACGCGATACCTGGTGAACGATGCCGCCGTGCTGATGGGCAAACCCGTCGTCGATGGCAGCATCTTCCGCTTCGAAGGCCAGGTCACGGTATACGACGCCGCCAGCGACGGTCCATGCTACCGCTGCCTCTACCCCGAGCCACCGCCTCCCGGGGAGGTTCCCAGTTGCGCCGAGGGTGGCGTTCTGGGCGTTTTGCCCGGAACCGTCGGCCTCCTGCAGGCTACCGAAGTGGTCAAGCTCTTGCTCGACAAAGGCGACTCACTGGTGGGCCGTATGGTTCTCTACGACGCTCTCGACATGAAGTTCCGTGAGGTCAAGCTGCGGCGGAACGCCGAGTGCCCAGTATGCGGCGACGCCCCCACGATCAAGGAGTTGATCGATTACAACCAGTTCTGCGGCTTGCCCGGGCATTCCGAAGCCGCCGGTTGACGGGAAGCGTCCGGCTTCGCACCGATGTGACAGAGGGCGACTACCCGCGGGTGGTCGCCCTTTCTTCATTGATTCTCATATGACGGGGACCGCGGTGAGGCCATCTCTGCTGCTTTCGCTCAACGACGATTCAGACGAAGATCCAATCTTGGATGTGGCAGCGATCTTCGCAAACCACCATCCCGTCGAGGTCGAACTCGGCTTTGGCAAGGGGCGCTTCCTGCTCGACGCGGCGCAGCGTCGACCAGAGCACAACTTCATCGGCGTCGAGGTGGCGGGGAAGTACCTGCGACTGGCTCATGACCGGGCTCTGAAGCGGGGTCTTACCAACCTTCGCTTCATCCACGGTGACGCCCGTGAGTTCGTCGAGTTCTTCCTGCCCGCCGGGGCCGTCCACGCCCTCCACGTCTATTTTCCGGATCCCTGGCCGAAGAAGAAACACCACAAGCGCCGCCTGCTCGACGAGGGTTTTTTCGAAGAGGCCCTGCGCGTCCTCGAAGTATCCGGGCGACTGTGGATCGCTACCGACCACGACGATTATTTTGAGGCGATCCTGGAGGGGCTCGAGGCTGCCGTCGAGCGCTTCACCCTCGTCGAGGCGGTCTGGGACGGAGCGACGACGAACTACGAAGACAAGTTCGTCAGCCTGGGAAGCACCATACACCGGCGAGTTCTCGAGAAACGCTGAGGACGAGAGCCGCACGGCCCCCCCCACGCACCATCCGTCCCCACCAAATCTCGATTCTCTCTGAAACTCCCGGTTTCTGTCTGCGCTCGGGAGGGACAAGGCTGTGGCCTTTCCGTCTTCTCGATAGAACGCGTAACAGCATATTACGTATGAAGTTATCACGCGTTTCCAGATATCTTCTAGAGGGGAGAGTATTTCCCTTGACAGGCCCGATCCGGAGACGTTATCATATGGCGTGGTGGAAAATGGTGTATAAGGGTGTTTTTTGGGGGAAAAGCCCTCAGAGCACTGGTGCCCATTCCCCCTCGCCACTGGATAGCAGATCTTGGCCACGCAGTTTCTCGGTGAGTACGAAGTCCCCGTTGACGACAAGGGGAGGATCTTCCTGCCCGCCGAGCTGCGTCGCAACCTTGAGCCGGAGGCGGATGACACGCTTGTCGTGATCCGTGGGCTGGACGGTTGTCTGACCGCCCACCCCCGAAATGCATGGGCGCAGATCGCCGAGCGCATGATGCAGCTGTCGCGAACCGAGCAGAAAGTAAGACTCTACATCCGCGGAACCCTGTCCCAGGCAGCCGAGGTCAAACTCGATCGCCAAGGCAGGGCCTCGGTGCCGAAAAACCTGCTGCAGCGAGCCGGGATCACGGATCGGATGGTGGTAATCGGTTCATTGGACAGACTGGAATTCTGGAATCCGGAGGCCTGGCGGACATGTCTGTCACAGGCGGAGGATTCTCTCGAGGAGGTGGCAGAGACCCTCGACCTGTAGGGGGCAGGTGCCGCCGAAAGGGAACGGAGGAGTTGTCCTATCACGTTCCCGTCATGGCAGTAGAAGTGGTCGCCGGCCTCTTGGTCGACGACGACGGGCTGTACATCGATGCAACGGCCGGAGGCGGAGGGCATAGTGAGGTCATCCTCCAGGCACTGGGATCGTCAGGGAATCTGCTGGCGTGCGATCGCGATTCGGCGGCTGTGAACGAGGCGGGCCGCCGACTCGCCCCGCACCGCGGGCGGGTGACCTTTCTCCAGTGCGCGTTTTCCTCCCTCGCCCGGTCGGCGGCCCCGCTCCTGCGGCAATTCGCGAAGGCACAGCCTTCCTGGTCTGCCGCAAGCGGGGTGCTCTTCGATCTTGGGGTCAGCTCGCACCAGATCGACGAGTCACAACGCGGATTCAGCTACCACCGGGACGGTCCTCTGGACATGCGCATGGACCGCAGTGCTGGGGTGCCTGCGGGCCGGCTGCTGGCGCAGATCCCGGAGGCCGACCTGGTGGGGCTGATTCGTAAATACGGCGAAGAGCGCGCCGCACGTCGCATCGCACGCAGTATCTGCAGGGCACGTGACGAAGGCAACATGAACTCCACCGCCGACCTCACCCGCGCCATAGAGATGACGAAGCCGCAGATGCCGAACAAGACTCTCGCACGTGTGTTCCAGGCTCTTCGTATCAAGGTAAACGACGAACTGGGCGAACTGGAGCGCGGTCTCGACGAGGCCATCGAGCTGCTGCGGCCTGGGGGCCGCCTCGTAGTCATCGCCTACCATTCCCTGGAAGATCGCATCGTCAAGCAGAAGATGGCGCAGCTCGTCAAGGGATGCGTCTGTCCGCCGGCACTGCCGGCCTGTGCCTGCGGCCTGGTGTCCACGTTCCGCCCTATGGGCAGGATGCAGCGAGCCACCGACGCCGAGGTCGAGGCGAATCCTCGCGCCCGCAGCGCCGCGCTGCGGGTCTATGAGAAACTCGGCCAGGACTGAATCAACCATGAACTGGATTCTTGGAGATTGGATACGCGTTCTTGTCGTCACCGGTCTTGTTAGCGCGACGACGGGGTACGTCTGGGTCAAGGTGCAGATCTCCGAGACGGCGATGGGGGTTGTGCAGGCACGCAGAGCCTCAGAAGTGCTGCGCGAGGAACGCTCGAAACTGCAGGCCGCCGTCGACCTGGTGCAACGCCCGGGTATCGTACGCGAGCGGGCGCTGCGCGAGTTGAACATGATTGATCCCACGGCGCTGACCACCACTGAGCTGATCATCGGGGGCGGGTCCAGTTGACCGATTCCACGCGGGCCGCATTGCGGACGGCTGCCTCGCGCCGGCTACGGTGGGTGCTGTTCGGTGGCGCTGCTCTGTGGTTGGCGGTGGCAGCACGCCTCGTACAGGTGCAGGGTCTCGACCATGACATGTACACACAACGAGCCCGAGCTCAGCACGAGCGCCAGATCTCCCTGAGCGCGCGCCGCGGCGAGATTCTCGACCGGGCTGGCCGGGAGCTGGCCTTCGACGTGGCTTCCGTCTCGTTCTACAGTCATCCCGCCACCGTACGCGACCGCGATGGTGTCGCCCGACATTTTTCCCGCATCTCCGGGCGCACTGTGGACGATGTGCGCAGGTTGCTCGACCCGAATCGGCCCTTCGTATATCTCCTGCGTCAGACCCATGACGAGGACCTGACAAGGGCTCGTGCTGAGCGATTCCAGGGGATCTTCGAGCAGGCCGAGGTACGTCGGTTCTACCCATACGGCCACCTTGCCGGACAGCTTCTCGGATTTACCGACATCGACAACGAGGGGCGGGAGGGTGTCGAACTTGCTCTCGACGAACTGCTCGCTGAACAGCCAGGGGCGGCACGGTCCTTCATCGACAATCGGGGTCGCATCCTTCCAGAGCGTTCTGAGGCGACGGCGCCGGCACGGCACGGCGCCAGTGTGCGACTCACCATTGACGCCGTCATCCAGGGTATCCTCGAAGAGGAACTCGTGCGTGCGGTGATCGAGACCGAAGCCGAGAGTGCTCTCGGTGTTATCTCCGACCCGCGTACCGGTGACATCCTGGCACTGGGGAGCGTGCCTCTCTTCGATCCGAACCATCCCGGTGCTTCGCCCGCTGCGCATCGCCGCAACCGGCTGATCACCGATCCCTTCGAGCCGGGCTCGACGTTGAAGCCGATCACCATGGCCGCCGTGCTTGATGGTCGCCACGCCTCGCTCGCAGACACGAGCGTGTTCTGCGAGCAAGGCGCACTGGTGCTGGCCACGGGGGACACCCTGCGCGACACGAAGGCTCATGGATGGCTCACCGCTTCCCAAGTTCTCTCACGCTCGAGCAATATCGGCATGGTAAAGCTGGCGCGGACACTGAGGCGGGCCGAATTCTACGAGTCTCTGCGTGCCTTTGGCTTCGGTACGCGCACCGGCGCGGGCCTGCCAGCCGAGAGTGCCGGGTTGTTGCACCAGGCGCGCGAATGGTCGGAGCGCTCTCTCGAGACGATCGCGATCGGGCAGGAGATCAGCGTCACCGCCGTGCAGCTGGTGCAGGCTTTCGGCGCCATCGCCAACGGAGGAGTGCTCATGGCGCCGCGACTGTTGTCCGAGGTGCGAGGAGCCGACGGACAACTCCTTCGTCGCACCGAGCCGCAACGTGTGCGCCGCGTCGTCTCCCGCGAGACGGCGAACAGGCTACAGGAGATGATGCGCGGTGTCGTACTCGAGGGTACGGGCCGCAAGGCCGCAATCGCCGGCATCGGCGTAGCGGGCAAGACGGGGACGGCGCAGCGAGCCTTGCCAGGCGGCGGTGGGTACGCCGAAGACGAATACGTGTCCTCCTTCGTCGGTTTCCTGCCGACCTCGGGTGAGGCGCGGTACATCTGTCTCGTCGTCGTCGAGAATCCTCGTATCGGCAAGTATGGCGGCACGGTGGCGGCACCCGTCTTCCGGCGGACTATGGAGCGGGTGCTGGCTCTCGACGGCTCCCTGAGTCCCACAGTATCTGAGCCAGCCGTGGCGGCGATCTCGAGCGCGGCCGACGTGATGCCGGATCTTCGTGGGCTGTCGTCGATGCGTGCCCGGGTACAGGCAGCACGTCGCGGACTGGCCCTGCGTCTGGAAGGCGAGGGGGAACTCGTCATCGCCCAGACTCCCCCGCCGCATGCAGTCAGAGGAGTCGGGGATGTGATCGTGTGCCGCCTGGGCGAAGCCGGCGACTTCCCGCTTACGGTGTCATTGCGGGGTACGCCGTTGCGTCAAGCCGTGCTGGTGCGCAAACTCGGCATGCACCGACAGTTGGCGGCGCTTGTCCCGTGATCCGAAACCTTGCCATCGGCACATCTATTGACATGAACCTGCGCACGCTTCTCGATGCCCATGCTCCGCTGTCCGTATCGGGTTCCCTGGATCGGCCGATCGACAACATCGTTTCCGACTCACGCCAAGCAGGCCACCGGGCCCTGTTCGTCGCCATCCGCGGCGGCCAGCAGCTGGACCGGCATGCCTTCGTTGGGGACGCTGTCGAGCGCGGGGTGGAGGCTGTTATCGTTGAAGACGACAGCATCGACGCCGGCACGGCGACGCGAATCGTCGTCGATGACTGCCGTCGCGCTCTGGCGGCTCTGGCAGCGCGCCTGCACGGTGACCCGTCGCGAGACCTGTTGTGTGTTGGAGTTACCGGCACCAACGGTAAATCGACGACGGCAAGCATCATCAGCAACGTGCTGTCAGCTTCCGGCTCGCCGAGTGCCTATCTGGGTACCCTGGGTTTTTCGTGCGGGGGAGAAATCGAGCCGCTCGCCAACACGACACCTGAAGCCGGGCAGCTACAAGCCCTTCTCGCTCGCGCCAGGGACGCCGGTTGTGGCTCGCTGGCGATGGAGGTTTCATCCCATGGGCTAGCTCTCGGTCGCGTGCTGGGCATTGACTTCGACGCTGCCGTGTTCACCAATCTGACGCGTGATCATCTCGATTTTCACGGGTCTGAAGAGGCGTATTTCGCCGCCAAGAGCCTGCTCTTCAGCAACCTGTCCGAGTCAGCGGCGGCCGTGATCAATGCTGACGATCCGAGATCGACCGCACTGGCTGCTGCGACCAGGGCGCGAGTCTGGAGCTTCGGCGAAACGGGTGCACACGTGCGCCTGCGGGATGTGCGTTTCGAGAGGGATCACATGTGCGTCAATATGGAGACGCCAGACGGCGCCTTTGAGGTCGAAACGGCATTGACGGGGCGGTTCAATTCCGCTAACGTAGTGGCCGCCGTCACGACGGGTTTCGCACTGGGAATTGAGGCAGATGCGATCCGCCATGGCGTCGCGGCGTTGGCGAGCGTGGCTGGCCGTTTCGAGCGCATCGAGGAAGGCCAGCCGTTTCAGGTTATCGTCGACTACGCGCACACGCCAGCAGGTCTCGAAACGGTGTTGCAGGCGGCGCGGGAATTGACGTCACGCAGATTGTTGTGCGTCTTTGGCTGCGGTGGTGATCGGGATACGGGAAAGCGGCCCATGATGGGTCGTGTCGCCGAAGCGCTGGCAGATTGTATCTACCTCACTTCGGACAATCCACGCAGTGAGTCTCCCCGACAGATCATCGACCAGATCGCCGCCGGCATGCAGTCGGCAGACCGGGTCGTGGTAGAGCCGGACCGGCGCCAGGCGATTCACGCCGCCCTGAGGGCGGCCGCAGCCGGAGATGTGGTCGTGCTTGCCGGCAAGGGCGATGAGCCGTACCAGATCCTCGATGCAGGGCAGGTGGTGCCCTTCGACGATCGCGACGTCGCCCGGCAGGCCTTAAGCGACTAGTGTGCGCATCAGCCGTGTGGCAGGGAATAGGCCTCGAGGACGTGAGACGTTGGGCTCGAGCCGACTGGATCGGTCCTTCCGCCTCACGAGTCGCGCCGGTAGCCGGAGTGTCGACCGACACGCGGTCCATGGCTTCCGGGCAGGTATTTGTCGCCCTTCGGGGTGAGAGGTTCGATGGCCACGAACAAGTGGCTGCGGCTTTCGAGGCCGGTGCCAGCGCCGTTGTCGTAGAGCGCACCAGCGACGTGATCAGGCGTAAGAACGCCGGACCATTGCTGGTCGTAGATTCGTCGCTGGCCGCCTTGGGGCGATTGGCGCGGCAGTACCGACGCCGGTTCGACATTCCCGTCGTGGCCGTTGCCGGCTCGGCGGGCAAGACGACGGTGAAGGAAATGATCACCGCCGTGCTCGGCCGCCGTTTCCGGGTCCTGTCGACGCCGAGAAACGAGAACAATGAGGTCGGCGTACCCCGGACGATACTGGGGCTGACGCCGGAACATGGCGCCGCCGTCATCGAGATGGGCGCGCGCCGGGTGGGTGACATTGCCTACCTGTGTAGAATCGTGCAACCGAACATCGGTGTGCTGCTGAACATCGGCACCGCACACCTGGAGGTATTTGGATCTGTAGGGAGAGTGGCCAAGGCCAAAGGGGAGCTCCTGGACTTTATCGTAGATGAGTCTTACGTGGCTCTCGTCAACGCTGACGACTGTGTCATTGCCGGGGAGGCTATGAGGACAAAGGGGAGACTCCTCGGCTTCGGTTGGACGCGTGAGGGCCATTTCAGTGGGGAGGGACTCGTCCTCGACCAGGAGGGCTGCGGCCACTTCTCCTTACAGAATACCTCCTTCCATCTTCGGGTTCCCGGGCGTCACAACGCTCACAACGCGCTGGCAGCTATCGCCGTGGCTGATCAATGCGGTCTGAGCGCCTCTGAAGCGGCGGCGGCACTCGCCGATTTCGTGCCTCTCAGCATGCGCTCTGAAATCTTGCGAAAAGCCGGAATCCGTGTTATCAATGACTGCTACAACGCCAACCCTGGCTCCGTGCGTGCCGCTCTCGACCTGATGGCCGAGATGCCGGTTGAGGGTCGGCGTATCGCTGTTCTGGGCGATATGCTGGAACTAGGAGAGCAGGCGACGGCGTTGCACGAAGATGTGGGTCGCTACGCCGTGGGTCGCGTGGACATGCTATTGGGCACCGGACCTTTGAGTGTCCATACCGTACGCGCTGCCCGAGAGGCGGGACTAGAACCCGGCCGGACCGGACATTTCGACGATCGCGACTCCCTGACGCGTCGATTGAAGTCCACTGCCGGCGCGGGCGATCTGGTACTCATAAAGGCGTCGCGCGGCTTGGCGCTGGAACACGTCGCCAAGGCGTTGTGATGTAAGCAGTAGAGCCGCCGCCTCAGGCGGTTTCAGTAACGTGCCGTCCCCCCGGCGCGATGTCGTACCCCCTTTGTCAGACCTTCCCCGAGGTCAATCCTCCTCCCGGGTTGCAGAGTCGCGGCTCCTGTCCGCGTCTTCCTGCCGCCTCCCCTTTGCGCTCCCGCCGGAAGCCAGGCATGTCCAGCGCAGCGGAACGGGCCGCACGTCAGGTGCTGCTCATCGCCGTCATCCTTGTCGGGATCGGCGTCGTCATGATCTACAGTTCAAGCTCGGCGTTGGCTGGGACGCGCTTTGAGGATTCCGGATTCTTCCTCCAGCGCCAGATTTTGCGGGCCGGACTGGGGCTGATAATCATGTTTGCGTTGTCCCGAGTTCCGTTGCGCTTCTGCCGATCGCTGGCCCGGCCGCTGCTGCTGTGTGGTGTGAGCCTGCTCTTTCTCGTGCTCATTTTCGGTGAAGGCCGCAGCGCGCAGCGCTGGCTGCCCTTTCACCTACCGGCACTGACCACACTGACCTTTCAGCCCTCCGAGTTCGTCAAGCTGGTCCTCGTGTTGTATCTGGCGGACGTGCTGTCTCGCAAGGAAGGGGAAATGGCGGACTGGAAGGCGGGGCTCGTGCCGCGGCTCGTAATCGTCGGTCTGGTACTCGTTCTCATCGTCTTGCAGCCCGATCTTGGCACATCCCTGGCGATTGGCGCCGTCTCGCTGGTGATGCTCTGGCTGGGAGGCGCCGGGACCTTACATCTGGCGGGCGCCTGCGGCTTCGGTGGGGTGGTGGCCCTGCTCTCGGTGTTATCCTCCCCGTATCAGCTGCAGCGCATCGTGACGTTCATGGGCGAAGCTGACCCTCAAGGCGCCGGCTTCCAGGTGTCGCAGGGGTTGATCGCCCTGGGCAGCGGCGGCCTCTTCGGCGTGGGCCTCGGCAACAGCATGCAGAAGCATTTTCTGCCCGAGCCGCATACGGATTTTGTCTTCGCCTTCGCCGGCGAGGAGCTTGGCCTGTTCGGCACGCTCAGTGTCATCGCCCTGTTCATGGCCCTTGGCGTGCACGGCTACCGCATCGCCACGCAGGCGACGACGTACCACGGGTTTCTGCTGGCCTCCGGGATCACGGTCATGATCGGTGTCTACGCGCTGCTCAACGTTGGTGTTGCCACAGGCATGGTGCCGACGACGGGGCTGCCGCTGCCATTCATCAGTTATGGCGGCTCGTCCCTTCTCTGGAACCTGAGCGGCGTCGGCATCCTCGCCGCTGTTGCCCGCGACAGGTCTGCAGAGCCTTCTCGGTCCCGCAGCCTGGCTCGTGACCTGGCGTGGCGCCGATCTGGCAGGTCCGCCGTCCCTGGATGGATGCCGCCCACAGCTCCGGCGACGAATCGATGACCATGGTGGCTCACCGCATCGATGCACGCCGCCCGGGAGCGGATGGACCTCTCGGTCCCGGGGTCGAGCGCGTTCACCTGGTCGGCATCGGTGGGGCCGGCATGGAAGGTCTGGCGCGTCTGTTGGACGCGATGGGGTACCGCGTCACCGGCTCCGACGTCAGCGAGGGCCCGGTCATCGAAGACCTGCGACGCAGCGGAATCGCCGTGTTCCACGGCCACGATGCCGCTCACACCCGCGCCGCCGACCTCCTCATCCATTCCGCGGCCATTCCTGAGTCCAACCCGGAACGACAGGCCGCATCCAGTGCCGGCATCCGACAGTTCCGGCGCGCTGCGGCGCTGGGGCTACTCAGCAGAGGTTATGACACCGTCGCCGTTGCCGGCACACACGGCAAGACGACGACGGCGAGCCTGATCGCCGCGGCGCTGCATGGTGCGCGGCGGCAACCCACCATCGCCGTGGGTGGCTGGGTCAATGGACAGACGCAGTCCGCTGCCGGGGCGGGGAATCTGATGGTGGTCGAGGCCGATGAGTACGACCGCAGCTTTCTCGAACTGGAGCCGTGGCTGGCGGTGGTGACCAACATCGAAATGGAACATGTAGACTGCTACGCTGACGAGGCTGAGTTGCTGGAAGCTTTCGTCGCCTTCCTTGGGCGCACCCGAGCTGACGGCTGCGTCATCATCAACGGCGACGACCCGCTGTGCACGCAGGTTCTGGAGCGCGTGCGTGGATTGGATGACTTCCGCACTTCACGTGTGATCACCTTTGGCTTCACCGACGGGTGTGACGTGCGTGCCTCTAATCTGCACAAGGCTGCGGGCGGAATTTCGTTCGACTGTGAGGATGCAAAAGGGAGTCGCCGTCTGAGCCTGCGAATTCCGGGACGTCACAATGTGGCTAACGCCCTGGCGGCCTGGACGGCGGCGCGGGCTCTTGGCCTGGACCCCGGCGCGGTCGGTGTTGCCCTGGCCGGGTTTGCCGGTGTCGATCGCCGCTTCCAGCAGCGGGGACAGTTCGGTGGTGTCCAGGTCGTCGACGACTACGCCCATCACCCCACGGAAGTGGCGGCGACCCTCGCCGCAGCCAGGCAGCAGATGGGGCACTCACGACGCCTGGTGGCGGTGTTGCAGCCGCACACCTACACGCGCACGAAGCGTTTTCATGCCGACTTCTCCTGCGTGCTGGCTGCAGCCGACAGCGCCTGGGTGACGGCGGTCTATGCCGCCCGGGAAGAACCGGGTGACGGTGTACAGAGCGACGTCATCGTCAGCGAGTTACAGGCGCGCGGCGCCGACGCCCATTGGGAGGCCGACGTCGATCACGCCCTGCGCGCCGCCCTCGACAGCTGTGACGTCGGTGATTGGCTCGTCGTCATGGGCGCCGGAGACATCGGCGTGCGACTCGACGCGTTGCTGGTGGAGCGAGGCGCCTGATGGTTCGACTGAAGGCTCGCAGGACTCACAAGAAGAAGCCGATGGCCGCACGTCCAGGCGAACGTTCTGCAGAGGGGCGTCGCTACATCCCTCTGATGGCGGCGGTGCTTGGTGCAACCGCCCTGACATGGGGGGTATGGCAGGCCGAACAGTCGGCCATCGCATCACCCCAGTTTCGTGTCGCCGCGCTCGAAGTGCGCGGCCTGCGACTGCTGACGGGGCAGGAAGTGCTGCGGTCGAGCGGCGTCCAGGTGGGGGACGGTCTGTTCGACGTCGATCTCGATGCTGTGGCACGGCGTCTGGACAGCCTCGTGTGGGTGCGCACGGCGCGGGTCGAGCGCAAGCCGCCGGACCGGCTCGTCGTGCACCTGGAAGAACGTCGGCGCGTGGCCTGGATCGAATGGCATTCCCGACAACACGGACTCGACGCCGACGGCGTCCTGCTGCCGCCGGAGCGGCTGCTGACGGAGGGGATTGCCGATCTCGATTTACCCGTCTTCGTCGTACCCACCCTCGGCGACTCGCTCGTAGTCGGCCAGGTCGTGGCAGACAGTACCGTGCACCGACTGTTGGAGTGGTGGAAGCTGGCCCATACAGTGGCACCCCGGCTGGTGGGGGACATCTCGCAAGTCGAACCCTACGATGACGACGCTCTCATGCTGCGCCTCGTAGCCGACAATCTGGAGGTGCGTCTTCCATACGGGCAGGTTCAGGAGCGCCTGTCGACGTTGCGCGAGGTCCTGGGCCGTGTTTACGGCGAGTGTCCGAATCCGGCCTATGTCGATCTGCGCTTCGATGGCCAGGCCGTCGTCGGCAGGCAGTCGTCGGCCAAGACGAGGGATGCCCACCGTCCCGATCGTGGCAGCCCGGATGAGTTCCCGGCGCTCCCCCGGAAGGTCAGTCATGGTTGATCTGTCCCGGATCTATGTGGGCCTCGACCTGGGGACGACGAAGATTTGCACGGTCATTGCTGAAGTCGGAGCGGACGGTGAGTTGCGGATTATCGGTGTCGGCACGTCGGCCTCCGACGGATTGCGTCGCGGTGTCGTCGTCGACGTGGGCAAGACGGTACAGTCGATCTCACGCGCCGTCGCCGAGGCGCAGAGCTTGTCGGGTGTGGAGGTGCGCACTGTGTACACCGGTATCGCCGGTGAACACATCGGCAGTCTCAACAGCTCCGGCGCCGTCGCCGTTGGCGGCAGCCGGCACGAGATCGGCGCCGACGACCGCGAGCGGGCGATCGACGCGGCGCGCACGGTGGCGATCCCCTTCGACCGGGAGGTCCTCCACGTGCTGCCGCAGGAGTTTGCCGTCGACGACCAGCGCGGAGTCCGCGACCCCATAGGCATGTTCGGCGTTCGCCTCGAGGCGAATGTGCACATCGTCACCGGCGCGGTCACCGCGGTGCAGAACGTCTGCAAGAGCGTACAGCGTGCCGATCTCGAGGTGGCGGACATCGTCCTCGAGCCACTGGCGTCGAGTCGCGCCGTGCTTACCGAGGACGAGAAGGACATGGGCGTCTGCCTCGTCGATGTCGGCGGCGGGACTTCGGACGTGGCTCTGTTCTTCCAGGGCAGTGTACGCAAGACGGCCTGCATCGGCGTGGGCGGGCAGAGCGTGACGAGGGACATCGCCATCTGTCTGCGCACGTCGTGGGGGCAGGCGGAGCGGTTAAAGGTCGACCATGGCAGCGCCCTGCTCGCGGAGACGGAGGCGCCAGATGTCATCGACATGGTCGGTGGTCTCCCGCGGGGGCAGGTGTCACGCACAGAACTTGCGGAAATCATAGAAGCGCGCATGGAGGAGTTGTTCGCCCTGGTGAAGAGGCAGATCGACACCTCGTCGTACGCCGATATGCTGAGCGCCGGTATCGTGCTCACCGGGGGCGGCGCCCTCATCGACGGCGCCGACCTGCTGGCCGAGAGGATCTTCCAGCGTCCGGTGCGTCTGGCGGCGCCACCGGGCACGGCGGGAATCGGCGAACGCGTCGCCAGCCCCATCTACTCTACCGCTGTCGGCCTGGCGCTGATGGCGGCTGACGACGGGACTGCTACCTCCGGCCCGGCTGGGGGGCGCGGCCTGGCCGAGGGACGCTTCGACAGCGTCGCCGGTCGTATGCGCGAATGGTTCCAAACCCTGTGTGAGTGAACTGAACACGAGACGGCTAGAAACAACAGACCAGGAGAGAAACTCATGACCTTTGAGATTATCGACTTTGACCAGGCGGCAAGTATCAAGGTTGTCGGCGTCGGCGGCGCCGGGGGCAACGCCATCAACCGCATGGTGGCTTCGGGTATGCACGGTGTAGAGTTCATCTCCGTGAACACGGACAATCAGGATCTGGAAATGTCGGCCGCCGATGTGACGCTGTGCATTGGCGAAAGTATCACCCGTGGCCTCGGCGCCGGCGCCAAGCCCGAGATCGCCCGGCAGGCGGTGGAGGAAGACCGCGACAAGGTGGCCGAGCACCTCACCGATACCGACCTGGTGTTCATCACGGCCGGCATGGGTGGCGGTACGGGGACCGGGGCGGCGCCGGTGGTGGCGCAAATCGCCAAGGAACAGGGCGCATTGGCCGTCGGTATCGTCACGGAGCCGTTCCAGTTCGAGGGTCTGCCGCGTATGCGCAATGCCCAGGCGGGCATCGCCGAGCTGCAGGAATACGTGGACACACTGATCGTGATAAAGAACCAGCGACTGCTGTCGATCTGCGCACGTGACACGACGCTCGAGGAGGCCTTCAGCAAGGCCGATGATGTCCTGCTGCAAGCGACGCGGGGAATCGCTGACCTGATCACGATCAACGGCATGATCAACCTCGACTTCAACGACGTGAAGACCGTGATCACCGAGGGGGGGGACGCCATCATCGGCGTCGGCTCTCACCGGGGCGAGAACCGAGCCCTGGAAGCGGCGAAGAAGGCGATCAAGAGCCCTCTCATCGAGGACATCTCGATCGCCGGCGCCAAAGGCGCTCTGATCAACATCTCTGCCGGCTCGAACTTCACACTCTACGAAGCCAACGAGGCGGCCTCGGTTATCCAGGAGGCGGCGGGGAACGAAGCCAACATCATCTTCGGCACCGTCATCGACGAAGCGATGGTAGACGAGATGCGCGTCACCGTCATCGCCACGGGGTTCCATCTGAACAAGAAGGCGCAGTTCGAGCCCGCCGCCGAGACGACGAAGGTCGTCGGGCCACGACGCCAGGTGCGCGCCGCCCTGGGTGTGCAAGCGGTGACGGTCGACGTCGCGCCCGAAGTTGACGCTGACGATGATCTCGGCGGCGATCTAGACTATCCGGCGATCCTGCGCAAGCAGCAGGCCTGATCGGCACAACGGGCGGGAGTTGGGAACGAGCTGGTTTGACCCCACGGGAGGTCGGGGGCATATTAGCTTCCTCTTAACTCCTTGTCCCGGGATGTGTTATGAAGGAAAGTGGGGTGGAAGTACGTGTCGGGGTGATCATGGGCAGCAAGTCCGACGCGACGGTGATGGAAAAGGCTTTTGTAATCCTCGACGAACTGAGGATCGGCTATGAATCCGTGGTCAGTTCTGCCCATCGAAATCCTGATCGCACAGCTGCCTGGGCAAAGGGCGCGGCGGGGCGCGGGTTGCAGGTTCTGATCGCCGGTGCCGGCCTCTCAGCGGCTCTGCCTGGTGTCATCGCCGCCCACAGCATTCTTCCCGTCATCGGTGTACCGATCGCCTCGGGGGCTCTCAACGGCGTCGATTCGCTCTACAGCATCGTGCAAATGCCGCCGGGCATTCCGGTGGCCACCGTAGGGATCGACAACGCCCGCAATGCGGCGCTGCTGGCGGCTGCCATTCTCGGCCTGCGGGACAGCGACGTGCAGGCCGCGCTCGAGAGGTTTCGCGACCAGTGGAATCAGCAATAACCGGATTGACTCTAAAGGACTGAAAGCGCAACGTGCCCGATCGCAGACGCATCTCCAAGCTCATGTCCCTGATCCTGAGACATCGGCCCGACGAATTCGGTCTCAACATGGACAAGTTCGGCTTCATCCCCATCGACGAAGTCGTCGAGGCGGTGCAGCAGCGCTACTCCGCAGTCGACGAAGAAGACATCCGCAATCTTATCGAGACGTCGCGTCAGCATCGCTTCGAAATCGTCGACGACCGCGTCCGTGCTCTCTACGGTCACAGTTTTTTCGTCGAAATGGACGGTGAGCCTATGGAGCCGCCGGAGCACCTGTTCCTGTGCGTGGCCTCCGGCCAGGGACACCGCATGAAGGATGAGGGCATCCGCTCCGATGACCGCTTCTATCTGCACATGTCGCCCACGCGCGAAGTCGCCGAAGCGCGAGCTGGCGCCGTCGACGCACCGTGCATCGTTGAGGTGCGCGCCGCCGCGGCGGCGAGCGAAACCGGGGTGGAGTTCTGGTCCCGTGGAGAGGTTGTGCTCACGCAGCACGAGATCGGTGCTGAGTTTGTCGGCGAGATCGTCGAGATCGAGGCGCCCCCGGCCAGCGACCGTGACGAGGATGGGGGTGACCGTCCGCGCCGTCGACAAGGTGGCGGACGTGGTCGCTCAGAGGGCGGCCCGCCGCGCGGCTCCCGGGATCGCGCCCCCCGCGAACCCCGGCCGTCGCGCCCTGCACCCCCGCCACAGCCAACCCCGGCTCCAGAGGAGCCGAAAGAGGTTACCTTTGGCCGGCGCCCCAAATTCAGCAAAGGTTCCGGCAGACGTTAGGCGTTAGCTCCAGACCTAGTTTTTTTCGGGGCGGCACGCCCACCGCCGCCCCAATCCGTCACGCGGTGAGCGTTACAACCGGCTCCTGGTGGGCCGCTGGAAATCCTGGGAGCAGGCCTATGCCCACGCCCGTCGTCTACGGGCCGACGGGGCGCTGGAGGAGTTCACGATTCTGCGCCTGCCCTACGTCATCGCCGACATCGACGCTGGCGATTCACGCTGGAGTGACTACACCAGCAACGGGGGCGACAGGCTGGCCGGAGCCTTCGAAACGCTCGAGGAGGCGGCGCTGCTTTTCCCTGTGGAAGGTCAAGCCCTCGGCATCCGCGCCGATAACTGACAAGGAGAGGGCGCCGCGCGAAAATGTGCGCAATTCCCTATGCTTGCTAACACTTACTAAGAGATACCAACTGCATCGCCGGATTCGAGCTGCGGCTCTGGTCGGCGTCATGGCAGGAGAGTGAGTATGGCCCAGACAGATGCGGCGGTCGACGACGCGCAGGGCGAGGATGAAGAGGAAGAACTTCCGGTCATGCAGAAGGTGGCCATCCTCTTCATCGCCCTCGGCCAGGAGACCTGCGGGGAGGTGATGAAGTTTCTCTCCGAC